>JAJDTN010000386.1 GCA_022827165.1 Candidatus Latescibacterota bacterium | reverse complement strand
CCGCCAGGTTGGCGGCGATCCCGTCCTCCAGGGCCATGCGCGCGGCCAGGACGGTGCCGCCCACGGCCAGCCGCGAGCGCCGCTCCAGGGCCTGGCTCCACGGCAGTCCCAGGCGCCGCTCGGCGCCGCGCTCCAGGCCCGTCTGCAGCTCGTCCAGGTAGCGGTCGGTGTGCACCAGGCGCAGCACCTCGCGGCCGGCCGGGGAGGGCTCCACGCGGTCGCCGTTGCCGATCAGCCCCTCGCGCAGCAGGATGTGGTGGAGGGCCGGGAACTTGGCCATGGGGAAGGGATGCCCCTCGGGCAGGGGCACGAAGTAGCCGTCGCTGTAGCTGACGCGCATCGGTCCGCTCAGGCCTTCCCCAGCAGATCCCGCAGGGCGGTGTCGATGTCGGGATGGCGGAAGGCGTACCCGGCCGCCGTCAGCCTCGCCGGCTCGACGCGGGTGCTGGCCAGCAGCAGGGTCTCTCCCATCTCCGCCCAGACCAGCTTCACCACCGGCGCCGGCAGGGGCAGCCGCGCCGGGCGCCGCAGCAGGCGTCCCAGGGTCCGGGTGAACTCCAGATTGGTCACCGGCCCCGGGGCCACGGCATTCACCGGCCCCGCGAGATGCGGGCTCTTCAGGGTCTCCTCGATGACGCCCACCAGATCCTCCAGCGTGATCCAGCTGAGGTACTGCCGGCCGCTCCCCACCCGGCCTCCCAGGCCCAGCCGGAAGAGGGGCGCCACCCTCGCCAGCATGCCGCCCCGGGGGCTCAGGACCACGCCGATGCGCAGGTTGACGACGCGGATCCCCGCCGCCGCCGCCGCCGCCGTGGCCCGCTCCCAGTCCACCGCGACGCGGGCGAGGAAGTCGTCGGCGGGGGCGCTGTCCTCGACGCAGATCTCGTCGCCGCGGTCGCCGTAGTAGCCGATGGCCGAGGCGCACACGAGGGTGGAAGGCTTGCGCTCGCAGGCGGCGAAAGCCTCGCTCAGCAGGCGCGTGCCCTCCACGCGGCTGACCCGGATGCGCTCCTTGCGCGCCGCCGTCCAGCGTCCGTGGCTGACGTTCTCACCCGCCAGGTGCACGACTGCGTCGAGGCCCTCCAGCCCGGAGGCGTCGAGCGCCCCGGCGGCGGGGTCCCAGCGCACGGCCGCCGTTCCCGGCGCCGGCGCCGAGCGGCTCAGCCCGAGGACCTCGTCCCCCGCGCCGGTCAGGGACTCGACCAGCGCCGAGCCGACCAGGCCGCCGGGCCCGGAGACCAGGACCCTCATCGGCCGTCGACCTCCGACAAGGCCGCCCGGAACTCGAGGGCGAAGGCCGAGCGCTGCTCGAGCGTGCCCACGGTGACGCGCACGCAGCGGTCGCCGGGCGGCTTGTAGGGCATGCGCACGAAGACGCCTCGCGCGAGGAGCGCCGCCTGAACGGCCCGGGCGCGCTCACCGCAGCCGAGATCGAGGTTGACGAAGTTCGTCGCCGACTCCACGTGGCCCAGCCCCAGTTCCTCCGCCAGCGCGGCGAGTTCCCCGCGACCTTGCCGCACCTTCCGCACCACGCCCCTCACGTGTTGGGGCTCGCCGAGAGACGCCAGGGCGCCCGCCTGGGCGACGCGGTTCACTCCGAACTGGTTGCGCACGCGGTCGAGGACGGCCACCACCGCTTCGTGGGCGATGGCGTAGCCGATGCGGGCGCCCGCCATGCCGTGGGCCTTGGAGAAGGTGCGGGTGCGCACCAGGCGCCGGTCGGAGACGTCCATGGCCGGCACGGCCGCCGGCGGCGCGAACTCGCTGTACGCCTCGTCGAGGATGAGCATGGCCTCCGCCGGCAGCGACGCCAGCAGCTCCAGGGCCGCCTCCGCCGTCCCCCAGGTGCCCATGGGGTTGTCCGGATTGGCGGCGTACACCAGGTGCGCGCCCGACTTCCGGGCGGCGTCGCCGAGGCCCGCGAAGTCGACCCGGTCGTCCACGTACGGCACCTCCACGAGGCGGGCGCCGTACCCGTGGACGTGGTAGTTGAAGGTAGGGTACGAGCCGAGGGAGGTGACCACCGGATCCCCCGCCTCGGCGAAGAGGCGCACCAGCAGGCCGAGGATCTCGTCGATCCCGGCGCCCACGTGGACCCGCGCCGGCGGCACGCGGTGATGGGCGGCGAGGGCCTCGATGAGGTCGTGGATCTCCGGGTCGTTGTACATCCAGACCTCGTCGACGGCCTGCCGCATCGCCTCGCGCGCGGCGGGGGATACCCCGAAGGGGCTCTCGTTGGCCCCGACCCGCACCCGGAGCGGGCGGCCGTGGCGCCGCTCAAGGGCCTCGGGGCCGACGAAGGGAACCAGCGGCGGCAGGGCGCGGACCACCCGGGTCAGCGGCAGACCGCTCACCGAGGGCGCCCTCGGAATGGTCCCGGCCATGTGGAGAGCTTGCGCTCCATCCTCTTTCGGGCTTTCTTCAGGCAAGGCGGATCGTATATACTAAGATACTGTTTCTCAACAGGTTACGTCAACCTCTCAGCCCTCCGGCGGCGCCGGGCGCGGGCACCGGCCGAGCTTCGATGTCCGACAACTCCGAGAACCCGCAACCCCCCCCGGCGGCGGACCTGACCGCCGCCCTCGCCCTCCTGCGGGCCCTCCACGGAGAGGACGTGCCGGACGGCCCCCTCGGTCCGGCGACGGTCCCCGAGAGCGTCCTCGCCCTGCCCGTCAAGGCGGCGATGGAGCTCTTCGAGTACCACGGCAAGGTCTGCACCAACCTCCACTGTCACCACCTGCCGCCGCCCCTGCGGCCCTACCGGCACATGCGCCGGCAGGCGATCCGGGGCGCCGCCGGCCTGGTGCACGAGGTCCTCTGGGAGTGGCCCGACCACGATCTGGTGGTCACCGTCCGCGCGGCGATCCTCGACGAGTACGACGAGCTGGCCAGCCTGGTCTCCAAGGGCGATCTGCTTCAGGGCGGCCGGCTCGGGGAGCTCCTGGAGGAGCCTGAAGGCGTCTTCAATCTGACCGCCGTCCTCTGGGCATCGCGATTCCAGCCCCCCCAGGCCGAGGAGCTGTTCCGCTGCCTCGTGCCTGTCGCCGTGGGCGCCTCCGCCTCCGGCACCGGCGCCCCCCGGGGTCCCGGTGCGGACCGGGAGTCGATGAAGGAACTGAAGGCCGAGCGCCGCAAGCTGCGCAGAGAGCTGAAGGGATCCGCCGACGAGGCCGGGAGGCTCCAGGCGGCCTTGCGGCGCAGCGAGCTGGCCCTCGAGAAGGTCCGGCGCGATCACGGAGAGACCCGCGAGCGGGCGGAGGCCGCGGCGGCGGAGGTCGGGCGCCTGGAGGACCGCCTGCGCCGCGACCATTCCGCCATCGAGGACAACCAGCTCAAGGCGGCCCAGGCCGAGCGGGTGAACACCGACCTGCGCCGCGACCGGCGGCGCCTGCAGAAGGAGATCCGCCGCAAGGAGCAGGAGCGCAGCCGGCTCGCCTCCCGGCTGGCCAACGAGAACACGCGCCTGCAGCGCCTGGAGCAGCAGGCCGCCAGCCGTCCGAGGGGGGCCGATGCGGTGTGGAGGTTCCTGCGCCGGGAGAAGGAGCGCATCCAGACGGATCTCGGCGGGGCCGGCGCCGGAGGGGCGCGCGCGGATGAGGAGTGGACCGCCCACCTCCGCCTGGAGGAGGCTTTCCTCGCCGCTCATCCCCGCTACCGGCCGGTGCGCGCGGTCTCCGTGCGGCGGCCGAAGCCGCCCCTGCGGCTCGACGCCCTCGGGGGCTCCTCGGAGATCGGCCGCAGCTGCTACCTTCTCGAGCTTGGTGGCCGCCGAATCCTGGTCGACTGCGGGATCAAGCCGGGCGCCGCCCGGGACCTGCACCCCGGCTTCGGCGGTCTCGACCGCATCGACGCCCTTCTGCTCACCCACGCGCACACCGACCACATCGGCTGGGTCCCGGCCCTGGTGCGCAGGTTCGGCGACGACCTCGACATCTACTGCTCGAGCGCCACCGCGGCGCTCCTTCCGGTGCAGCTGCAGGACTGCCGGCAGCACTACCTCCACAAGATGCGCCTGCAGCGGGACAACGCGCAGTACGGCTCCGACGAGGAAGGGCCCCGGGACGCCTACGGCCAGGAAGAGGTGGACCGAATCCCCTTCCAGGTGCACGCCTGCGGGTTCGAGGAGGAGGTGCGTCTGCCCTTCGACGACATCTCGGTCCGCTTCTTCGCCGCGGGCCACATCCTCGGCGCCGCGAGCATCCTCGTCGAGGACGGGCGCGGCCGCCGGGTGTTCTTCTCCGGCGACTTCTCCTCCTTCCCCCAGCTCACCACGCCCGCCGCCTCCTGGCCCGAGGACCTCGGCGAGGTCGACCTGCTCGTCCTCGAGTCCACCTACGGCAACCGGCGGCACCAGCCCATGGACCGGGTGCGCGCAGACCTCGTGGCCTTCATCCGCGAGACGACCCAGACGCGGGAGGGCTCGGTGATCCTGGCCTCCTTCGCCCTCGGCCGCGCCCAGGAACTGCTCCAGCTCGTCGCCGCCGCCCAGGTCCAGGGCGACCTCTCCCCTTCGCTGCCCGTCCACTTCGACGGCATGATCCGCGAGATCAACCCGATCTATGTCGACCACGCCGACCTCCGCCTCCCCGAGAGCTTCCACGAGGTCTCCGGGCCCCATGGCCGGCAGGAGGCCGCCGAGGGTGCGCGGACCGTCCCCTCCGTCATCGTCACCACCTCCGGCATGCTCACCGGCGGGCCGGTCGTCGAGTACGCCCGGCGGCTGCTCCCCGAGCCACGGCACCGCATCGTCCTGACGGGCTACCAGGACGAGGGCGCCCCGAGCCGGGCCCTGCGCGAGCTGGCCTCCCCCGGGCTCGCCCGCCGGGTGCGGCTCTCCAACGGCGCCGGGGAGAGCTTCGAGATCCGGGCGGCCCTGCCGGCGAAGGAGGCGAGCCTCTCCGGGCACGCGGATCAGCCCGGACTTGTGAGCTACGCCGGGCGCCTGCGGCCGCGGCACATCGCCCTCGTCCACGGGGAGCCCGCCGCCCAGGAGGAGCTCGGGGCCCGCCTCGCCGAGCGGCATCCGGGGGCGGAGATCGTCGGCGGCCCCGACGAGCTGGAGGTGGCATGAGCAGCCCCCGACCGTCCTGCTCCGCGCCAAGGGAGAAGCGCGCGCTTCGTCGGGGGATGCTCTTTGCCACTCTTCTGGGGCTGTTTACGTTTGTCGAGGTAGAGAGTGGCCAGCAGCGCTGACAAGACGAGCAGGCGCGCGGCGTCTGCAGCTTCCCGGGTCCTGAGAGACAGCAAGTCCAGCAAGTCGGCGAAGTCCGCGGCTGGCCTGGCCCTGTCACAGCGGAGGACAACGAAGGTCACCTCGAGCCGGGCTGCATCGGCAGCCTCCAGGACCCTTCGGAACAGGGGCTCGAGCAAGACCGCAAAGACCTCTTCGGGCTCCGCACTGACCCAGCGGCCGAACCAGAAGAAGCAACATCCTGCGTTGCGGGCAGGAGAAACCCGATCCCGACAATGGAGAGAGAGATGAATGCCCTCGATGGCGACGGACCGGTCACCCGCGCCCGCCGCGGCGGTCGCGGTCCGCTGATCTGGCTGGCCGGCGACCCGAAGGACCTGGCCGAGTGGATGCCCCTCGGCATCGCCGGCATCGTCACCAACACGGTCGTGCTCAACCAGATGGTGAAGATCTACGGCCCCGTGACCAGCGTCATCCGCGCCTACCTCGACATCACCGACAAGCCGGTGGTCGTCGAGATCGACGGCCACAGCTTCGAGGAGCTGCTCGACGTGGGCCGGGTCTTCACGGAGATGTCGGACCAGGTGATCCTCAAGATCCCGTGCACCGTGAACGGCCTCAAAGCCTTCGCCGCCTTCCGCGACGAAGGGGTGGAGACCTACTGCACGACCTGCTTCTCCCTGACCCAGGCCGCGGCGGTGGCGGCGGCGGGGGTCGATCACATCCTGCCGTTCTGCGATCCCGTGAAGGCCGTGGGCGGCGATCCCACGAAGCTGATCCGCGAGTGCGTGCAGATGTTCAGCGGCTGGGAGCAGCGCCCCTTCATCCAGGCGGCGCTCATCCGCTCCGTCGACACCGCGTACGCCGCCTTCCGCGACGGCTGCGACGAGCTGGTCACCATGTGGACGGTCTACCGCGACATGATGGAGCACCCCCTCACCGACCAGTGGAACCAGACCTTCATGGACGAGTGGGTCGACATGCACCGCAGCGGCATGCTGGAGGGCCTGCCGGTGCGGCTCGACTGACCTAGCTCCCGGGGATCTCCTCCAGCAGCCGGGTCCAGGCCCGGGCCAGGTCCATCACGTCGCCGCCGCAGACCACCAGGTCACAGCCGGCCTCCATCGCCGCATCGAGCAGGGGCCCCGGCAGGGTGAAGATGCCGCAGTGCCGCCCCGCGGCCTTCGCCTTCTCGATGCAGGACAGCACCATCCCCTGCAGGCGGGGATCGGTCATCTGTCCGGTGACGCCGAGGTTCACGGACAGGTCTCCGGGGCCGAGGAAGATCCCGGAGAGGCCCTCCACCTGAAGGATCTCGTCCACGTTCTCCACCGCCCGGACCGTCTCCACCTGGGTGAAGAGGTGGGTGCCCGCGTTGGCCCGCGCCATCGCCTCCAGCGGGTCGGCGAGGCCGAATCCCATGCCCGGGGTGCGCGTGTTGAAGCCGCGGGCCCCTACGGGGGCGTACATGCCGTACTCCACGACCCGGCGGGCGTGCTCGGCGTCGTCGACCATGGGTACCACCACGATGCGCGCTCCCGATTCGAGGGCGCGGAGCACGTGGTGGCGCTCGCCGTCGGGCAGGCGAACCAGGGGCAGGGCGCCCCCGGCCTCGGCGGCGGTGCACAAGGCCTCGACCCGCTCGAACCCCGAGGGGCCGTGCTCCATCTCGATCCAGACCGCCTCCCAGCCGATCTGCGCCGCCAGGCGCACGAGCACCGGCGAGCCGCTGTTCACGGTGACGCCGCGCACCCTCCGCGGCTGCCCGCTGGCGTCGAGAAAGACATCCTTCATGGCGGCGGTCTCCTTGTTCTGGTGAGCGGCCGGCGAGGCGACGCCCGGCGCTGGCGGTGGAGGCGGAGAAAGTAAGCGGCGCCGGGCCCCGCGGGGCGAGTGCGCGAGGCAGATCGCGCGGCCTTTCCCCGGCTCGCGGCGGACCCTTGATTAGCCGGAAACCGCGACATCTGCTCCCGAAGAGACCCCGCCGCCATGCGCAAGATCGACTGCCACATGCACGTCAACGGCGCCGGCATCTCCTGGGGCTGGGACCACAACGACCGCATCATCGAGGCCGCCGACGCCCTCGGCATCGACGAGCTCTACGCCAGCATCCCGGTCACCCGGGGCATGCCGGACTTCCCCCGGGTGCGGGAGTGCAACGACGCCGTCCTCGAGGCCATGGGGCGCTACAAGGGCCGCCTCTTCGGCTACTGCTTCGTCGTCCCGGGGCACCGGGAGTCCCTCGACGAGATCGACCGCTGCCTCGAGGCGGGCATGTCCGGGGTCAAGCTCTACAACCAGTACCGGATCTGCGATCCCGTGGTCTTCCCCGTCCTCGAGAAGGCGATCGAGGAGGGCGTGCCTGTCCTTGAGCACGCGGGACGGCCGACGACGCGCGACTTCCTCGACCAGCAGCCGAACATCTCCGACGCCGGCCACTTCGCCGAGGCGGCGCACCGCTACCCGGAGTGCATGCTCATCGAGGCCCACATCGGCGGCGGCGGCGACTGGGAGTGGGCCCTCAAGCAGCTGCGCGGCGCCCCCTCGGTCTACCTCGACACCTCGGGGTCGATCATCGACGACGGCATGGTCGAGGCCTGTGTCCGCGAGCTGGGGGCCGGACGCATCCTCTTCGGCACCGACATGACCATGGAAGGGGGCGTGGGCAAGGTCCTCGGCGCCGACCTGACCGAGGCGCAGAAGGAGAGGCTCTTCTGGCGGAACTTCCAAGGGATCCTCGACCGGCGCCGGAGGGGCTGAGCGGTGCTCATCGACATCAACACCTGGATCGGCCACTGGCCCTTCCGCCGCCTCGCCAGGGCCACCGCCGGCGGCCTGCTGAAGCGGATGGACCGCGCTGGCATCGACATGGCCGTGGTGGCCGACGTGAGCGCCGCCCTCTACCGCAACAGCCACGCCGCCAACGAGGAGCTGGCCGCCCAGGTGCGCCGCCACCGCGACCGCCTGCTGCCGGTGGCCACCCTCGACCCCGGCTTCCCGGGCTGGCGCGAGGACCTGCGGCGCTGCGCCGAGGAGCTGGGCATGGTGGGCCTGCGGCTGTATCCCCAGTACCACGAGTACCGCCTCACCGACCCCGAGGCCCTGGAGCTGATCGACGCGGCCAGCGAGCGCGGCTTCGTCGTGCAGGTGCCGCAGCGCGTGGAGGACCGGCGCACCCGCCACCCCTGGGACCGGGCCCGCGACCTCTCCGGCGACGAGTTCCTCCAGGCCCTTCAGGCGCGGCCGCAGGTGAAGTGGATGTTCCTCAACGCCCTGGGCCTGCCGGTGAGGGCCTTCCCCGAGGCCCGCTACGTGGCCGACATCTCGCGCCTGGCGGCGGTGCTGCAGCGCTCGATGCAGGCCTTCCTCGACAAGGGGGGCAACGACAAGCTCGCCTTCGGCACGGGCATGGTCTTCAAGGTCCCCGACCCGGCCCTGCTGAAGCTGGAGTTACTCGACCGGGGGAAGAGGGTGCGCGACCGCGTCGCCTTCCGCAACGCGGCGAACCTGCTTGGACTGAAAGGAGTTGGAAGATGACGGACACAACCGGCGCCAGGACCGACTTCGACCGCGACGGCTTCGTCCTGCTGCGCGAGTACCTGTCGCCGCCGGAGGCCGACGAGGTGAGCGCCAACATCGAGCGCTTCGTCGACGAGGTGCTGCCCGGGGCGCCGGAGAACACGGCGTTCTACGAGGACCCGGCGGACCCGTCGACGATCAAGAGGCTCCAGAACATGGCGGATCTCGATCCCTGGTTCGACGAGCTGTGCCGCTCCGACCGCTTCCTGGGGCTCGCTTCGGAGCTGCTGGGCGAGGAAGCCGTGGTCCGCAACCTGCAGTGGTTCAACAAGCCGGCCCGGGCCGGCGCCGTGACCCCGCCCCACCAGGACGGCTTCTACTTCATGCTCGACCCGAACCACGCCGTGACCCTGTGGCTCGCCCTCGATCACATAAACGAGGAGAACGGCTGCATCCGCTACGTGCGCGGCTCCCACCGCCGCGGCATGCGCCCCCACCAGCCCTCCGACGTGCTCGGCTTCTCACTGGGGCTGCCCGACTACGGCGACGAGGACCGCGCCCTCGAGGCGCCGATCCACGCGCAGCCGGGAGACCTCTTCGCCCACCACTGCATGGTGATCCACCGCGCCGACGCCAACGAGTCCGACCGCGGGCGCTCGGCGCTCGGCCTCGTCTACTACGCCGGATCGGCCAAGGTCGACGACGAGCGCGCCGCGCGCTACCGCGAGGAGCTGTTCGCCCGGTGGAAGCGGGAGGGGAGGCTGTGAGCGGCGGCGAGGAGAGTCCCGGACCCTACACGATCCGGCGGGCCCCCGAGGCCTTGGGCGATCCCACCGCCGAGGCCGGGCGGTCCCTGTGGTCGGCCGCCGACGAGCTGAAGGTCACCCACTACGTATGGCCGGACTCGGGCCACCGCCCCCGCACCCGGGCCCGCCTCCTCTGGGACGACAACTGGCTCGCCGTCCTCTTCGTCGTCGACGACCGCTACGTGCGCGCCGTGGCGCAACGCTTCAACGACTCCGTCTGCCACGACAGCTGCGTCGAGTTCTTCGTCGCCCCCGCCGCCGACCCGGCCGAGGACGCCTACTTCAACTTCGAGGTCAACTGCGGCGGCACCATGCTCCTCTACCGCTGCGGCGCGTCCACCGTGGAGGTTCCGGAAGCCGACGGCGCCACCATCGCCATGGCCCACACCCAGCCGAGGATCGTCGATCCCGAGGTCGTCGGCCCCACCACCTGGGCGGTGGAGTACCACGTTCCCTGGAGGCTCTTCGAGAAGCACTTCGGCCCGGTGACGCCGCGGGCCGGCAGCGTCTGGCGCGCCAACTTCTACAAGTGCGGCGACCGCACCTCCCATCCCCACTGGGGATCGTGGGCCCCCGTGGACTCGCCGCGGCCGAACTTCCACCGCCCCGGCTCCTTCCGCCCCATTCACTTCGCCTGAGAGAAGGGGCCCGATGGAATACACGATCCGCCGCGCCGCCTCCCCCCTCGGGCCACCCGCCGCCGACTGGGACCGGCCCCCGTGGCCGTCAGCCGACGTCCTTGAGCTGGGCTGCTGGCCCTGGCAGGATTCCGGCCACCACCCGCCGACCTCGGCGCGGGTCCTCTACGACGACGACTGCCTCGCCGTCATCTTCCGCGTCGAGGACCGCTACGTGCGCGCCGTGGCCGAGCGCTTCGGCGACCCGGTGAGCGAGGACAGCTGCGTCGAGTTCTTCCTGTCGCCCTTCGCCATGGGCGGGACCGACGCCTACTTCAACTTCGAGGTCAACTGCGGCGGCGTGCTGCTCCTGCGCCGCTGCTCGTCCACCACCGAGCGCGGCTGGGGGCGGCCCAACCCGCTCCTGGCGGAGGAGGACGCCCGCCTCGTGCGCATCGCCCACTCCATGCCGGAGCGGGTCGAGCCCGAGATCGCCGCGCCCACCACGTGGACGGTGGAGTACCACGTCCCCTTCGAGCTCTTCGGCCGCTACTTCGTCGATCTTCCGCGGCCCACGGCCGGCACCGAGTGGAAGGGGAACTTCTACAAGTGCGGCGGAAAGACGTCGCATCCCCACTGGGGGACCTGGGCGCCGATCGAGCTGGCCGAGCCCTCCTTCCACGAGCCCGCCTTCTTCCAGCCCCTGCGCTTCGCCTGAAGGGGCTGGCGCCTCACTCCGGGTACAAGGCCTCGCCGCGGCAGCGGCCGAAGCGGTCCCGCAGCCACTCCAGGTGCTCGGGCGGCAGCGGCGGTCCGGTGATCGCCCGGGCGCCGGCCTCGAGGTGGGCGGGGTCCCCCGTGCCCACCAGCACGACATCGATCCCGTCGCAGGCGGCGGCGAAGCGGAAGGCCAGCTCCGGCCACGTGCCCGGCGGCTGCCCGAGGAGGAAGCGCAGGTCGTCGGGAGTACCCGCGTCCAGCTTGCCCAGGGTCCGGGCGAGAGCCTCCTCGCTCACCAGGGCGCCGCGGGCGGCGCTCATGCAGATCACCCCAACGTCGTTGGCCCGGGCCGGCGGGAAGGCGCAGGTATCGCCGGCCTGGTCGAAGATCCCGTACTGGACCATCGCCGAGTCCCACAGGCCCGAGGCGCAGGCCCGGGTGGCCATCTCCTGGGAGTAGTCGAACATGGGCTGCTCGGAGAGCCCGATGAAGCGCACCTTGCCCTGCTCGCGGAGCCGCTCGGCCACCGGCAGCAGGTGCTCCACGAAGGTGTCGAGGGAGGCCAGAGGCACGCCGTGGTACTGGAAGAGGTCGATGCGGTCCCGGCGCAGGTCGCGCAGGCTCTCCTCCACCGCATCGATGACCCTCCGGGGATCGGTGTGCGGCTTGCGCTGGGGATTCTCGCCGTCGGCCCGGTCGTAGAGCCAGACCTTGGTGGCCACGATCACGTCGGCGGCTCCGCGGCCCTGCAGGGCCCGGCCGATGGCGTCCTCGGTGCCGTAGGTGCGCGCCGTGTCGATGAAGTTGACCCCCAGGTCCAGCGCGCGGCCGATGAGGCGGTCCATGTCGTCGAAGGTGGCGTCGCGCGACCGGCCGAGGCGGGAAGGGCCGCCGGCGCCGAGGCCGACGCGGGAGACGCGCAGGCCGGTGCGGCCGAGGGTGGTGTACTGCATGGGGGTGGCTCTTCCTGCGGCGCTCAGGTGCTGTGGCGGCGCCAGCTATGTGCCGAGGATCAGGGGTCGCCCGCGGCGAGGGTTTCCACGACGGGCCGGCAGGTTCGCCGGCTTGCCAAACATAGACGGATGAAGAGTCCCCGCCGTGGCCAGCGGCGGAAGCCGCGACTCACCCCTCCCGGGTTTGCCTATTCTTGGCCAACGGCAGCCCGGAGTCGAACCCGCCGCCGCCAACCCGAGGAGAGACCCGCCTCATGACCGATCCCGTCGAAGACCGCGCCGCCAGCATCCGGGTCACCGCCCTGCGGGCGATCCCCGTGGGCCCCAAGGGTTACGTGAAGATCGAGACCAGCCACGGCGTCACCGGCTGGGGCGAGATCAACAACATGGAGACCCGCGTCGCCTGCGCCCTGGCCGAGTCCCTCGGCGAGATGGTCGTCGGCGAGAACCCCACCGCCGTCGAGCACCTGTGGCAGCGCCTGTTCCGCGCCCACCGCAACCTGCGCGGCGGCGGCCTCATGGTGCACACCATCGCCGCCATCGACATGGCCCTCTGGGACATCGCCGGCAAGCTCCACGGCGTGCCCGTGTACCGGCTCCTCGGCGGTCCCTGCCGCCACAAGATCTGGATGTACCCCAGCCCCAAGGCGGTCAAGGTCGGCCCCGGGGGCGTCTGCTCCCACGGCGATTCCCCGGACAGGGTGCAGCGGATCCTCGACCGCATCCGCGAGGGCCGCGCCAAGGTCGGCTCCGCCGGCGTCGTCATGTTCGACGCCCACAGCAAGATGCCGCCGCCCATCAGCCGCCAGGTGGGGGGCCACCTGAAGTCGGACGACCTGCTGTTCTGGGAGGAGGGCTGGGTGCCGGGCAACATCGAGGTCATGCGGCGGGTGCGCGAGGCGATCCCCGTGCCCCTGGCCACGGGCGAGCGGGACCGCACGATCTGGGAGGTGCGCGAGATCCTGGAGGCCCAGGTGGTGGACGTGCTGCAGCCGGACTGCGGCCACGGCGGCGGCATCACCCAGATGAAGAAGGTCGCCGCCCTGGCCGAGGCCCATCACGTGCCGATCGCCCCCCACTGCACCATGTCCTACCTCGGGCTCACGGCGAGCCTGCACGTGGCGGCGTCGGTCCCCTTCTTCCTGATCCACGAGGGCTACACCGGCCGCCTGCCCGAGGGCGTGGCCCGCAAGAGCTGGGAGATGGACGCCGAGGGATACGTCTCCCTGCCGGAGGGTCCCGGCCTCGGGGTGGAGGTCGACGAGGTCCTGGCGCGGGAGGTGGGGGAGCGCCCCGACCAGCAGTTCCAGTGGCCGGACAACCGTCTGGAGGACGGGTCCGTAGCCGACTATTAGGGACCTTCGGACGCCCGAAGCGGCCGTCGAGGCCGATCGATCGGGGACGGCCGGGCGGTCCTATTGGCCCTGGCCGGCCTCGCGGCGCTCACGCAGGCGGCGCGCATACGGCGTCTCGATGCCGTAGCGGCGGCACAGGCGGCTGAAGCTGCGCGGCTCGATGCCCAAGGCCCGGCTGGCGGCCTCGTTGGTCGAATACATGCGGGCGGCGCGCTGGATGCGCTCGCGGTCGATTCGGCGTTCCCCTTGGGCCATTGCGGACCCCCCCTTTCAGTGTGTCCTGCGGCGCAGGATGGCTCGGAGGGGTGTGCAACTTGCGTGCCACAGCCGTTACTCGTTGATCCGCCGTGGCTTAGGGGGAAGGGGGGTGACCGGGGACTGTCCGCCTCCGGTACAATCCCTGTCCGCTGCCGGACAGAAGGCGCCTCAGTCCCACTCCAGGAGCACGCCGAGGGCCTCGCCCGGGCGGTTCCACAGCAGGTCGAAGGCGTCGGCCGCCTCGGTGAAGGGGAACCGGTGGGTGGTCATGCGGCCGGTGTCGATCGCCCCGGAGGCGAGGAGCGACATGGCCCGCCGGTACGCGGCCAGGCCGGACCGCTGTCCGTAGTAGCCGCCCAGCAGTCGGCGGCGCTGGATCTTGCCCGAAGGCAGGGAGAGGGGCTGGTCCTCGTAGAGGCCGATCAGGTGCAGGGTGCCGTCGACGCCGAGCATGTCGAGGCCCTGCTCGAAGGCCCTCGGCCCCGCGGGACCGCCCACGGCATAGACCACGAGGTGCGCCCCGGCGCCGTTGGTCAGCTTGCGCACCGCCGCCACCGGGTCCTCCTCGCCGGCGTTCACCACCCGGTCGGCGCCCAGCTCGGCGGCCAGCTCGCAGCGGCGGCCGAGGGCATCCACGGCGATCACGTGGCCGCGGCCCGAGGCCTTCATCACCTGCAGCATGAGACTGCCCACCAGCCCCTGTCCCAGGATCACCACCGTGTCCGTGGGTCCGGCGCCCCCGATCTCGACCCAGGTCACGCCCCCCACGGCGAGGGGGTAGTACGGCGCGCGGTCGAAGTCGACATCGTCGGGCAGGGCCACCACCCTGGACTGGCCCGCGGGTCCGTCCACGGCGGCGGGCTGGACGGTGTACTCGGCGTGGGGGGACAGGGAGACGACGCGGTCTCCGGGGGCCAAGTGCGATACGCCGGCGCCGACGGCGTCGACGGTGCCGGCCATGGAGTAGCCCATGATGTCGGGGCTCACGGCGTGCTCGCGGGTGTAGCGGGCCCCCATCTCGGAGCCGCGGCTGATGAGGGAGCGCACCGCCTTGACGCGGACCTCCCCCGGCCCCGGCTCCGGGACCGGCGCCTCCTCGAGGACGAGGTTGTACTTCCCTTCGGGCTTGGCGAGTCGTTTCACGGTGATCCTCCGGGTGTCGGCGCGGGCTCGTGATCTGCGGCGAACCCTCACCAACACGGATGCGGCGGTCAAGGCGCGGGCGCCGCGGCAACCGCCTCCGGCCCGTGTTTGACGGCCTTGCAGGGTTCCGTATCCTAGCGCGGCAGCGTCACCCCCCTCGCCGGAGCCACCCCGTGAAGACCGACCTCACCCCCGATCAGATCGCCCACTACCGCGAGCGCGGGTACGTCGTCATCGACGGGTTTCTCTCCGAAGAGGAACTGGCCCTCTGGCGGAGCCGGATCGACGCCGCGGTCTCCGCCCGCCAGGACCGCAAGCTCGCCAACCGCGACTGGCGCGCCGGCGACTCCTACTACGACAAGGTCTTCACCCAGCGCATCAACCTGTGGATGGACCACGAGGGGGTCCGCGGCCTGATGCTCGACCGGCGGATCGGCAAGATGGCCGCCGAGCTGGCCGGCGTCGACGGCATCCGCGTCTGGCACGACCAGGCCCTGATCAAGGAGCCCTGGGCCAACCCCACCGGCTGGCACCTCGACAACCCCTACTGGTCGTTCTCGTCCCGCGACGCCATCAGCCTCTGGGTCGCCCTCGACGACGTCACCCGCGACAACGGCTGCCTCTACTTCCTCCCCGGCACCCACCGCACCGCCACCTGGGAGAACGGCCCCATCAACGAGAACATCGCCGCCCTCTTCGAGCTCTACCCCGAGTGGGCGGCGCTCGAGGCCGACGCCGCCCCCATGAAGGCCGGGTCCTGCTCCTTCCACAACGGCCTCCTCGCCCACGGCGCCGGGGCCAACATGACCCCCGGCCGGCGGCGGGCGATGACCTGCGGCTACATGCCCGACGGCAGCACCTTCAACGGCCAGCCGAACGTGCTGCCCGAGGAATACCTGGCCACCCTGTCGGAGGGGGACGTGCTCGACGACGACGACCTGAACCCCCTGCTCTACCACGTGGGCGGAGGGGACGTCGAGGCCTGAGGCGGGGCGCGGAACTCGTGAACTCCGCGGGTCGTCGCACAAGCGAAGCTCGCAGCCTGCCGATGGAGGACAACCATGGCCCCTCACCTCCGATCCCGCCCCCGGGCCCTGCCCTGTCCCGAGCATCCCGGCCGGCTGATCCAGACCGGGATGGCGCTGGCGTTGGGGGCCGCCCTGCTCCTGGCCGCTTCCTGCGGCGGCGACGACCCGGTGCAGCCGACTCCCGTCAGCGGCGAAGAGGAGGAGCAGGTCAAGGCGGCGCTGCAGGACCGGTCCTTCCGCCAGTTCGATCCCTCCCTGGACGCGAGCCCGAGGAAGGGGGTTGTCCTCGACTTCTTCGAGGGAGTCAGCCTCTGGGCCCAGTACGCCGAGGACGAGCATGCCGTCAACGAGTGGCAGATCTCCGCCGGCGACTACCGCCTCGAGAAGGCCGGGAACGCCAAGTTCCAGGAGGCTGAGTTCGTGATTCGCTTCGAGGAACCGGAGTCGAGCCAGCTCTTCCCCGAGGAGTGCTCCAGCTGCATTCCCACCGAGGGCTTCTCCATTTCCGTGCGCAACGTCTTCGACGGCGAACGAATCTCCTTCAGGCTGAACGACGACGAGAACCAGCTTCCTCCGCCTTTCCCGGTCTTCCGATCGTGGACGCGGTTCCGGGAGGATGAGTACTTCGAGTAGCGCCGGCGCGAGATTCTGCAGGCCGGTCTGCAACACGTCTGTGTCGAGTCGCCGATGTGGCCGGTGGGCCTCCCGCCGGGTTCCGCCGACAGTGTCTTGCCCCGGGAAGCGCGGGGCAGGTAGTTGAGGCAGTGCAGAGCCTACAAGGCAAGGAAAAGGCGGCGGTCGGACGGATCGCTCGGGGTGCCGTCCAAACCCTCAGCAGCGCCTACGCGGGCCGGGTCGTCACCTGGATCGCCATCGTCGTCCTCACCCGCGAGCTCCCCCCCGAGGACTTCGGCCAGATCGCCCTCGCCGCTTCGATCCTCGCCGTGGTGGGGGCCCTGCGCGGCTTCGGTCTCCACAATGCCCTGCTGCATCGCTACGACCGCGTCGACGACCTCGCCCCTACCCACTTCTTTCTGAATTCCGCCCTCGCCGTTCTCGGCACCGTCGGCGCCATCGCATGGGCCGTCCTCTTCGTGGACAGCCGCGGAGTGGCCACGGCCCTGGCCGTCTTCGCCGCCTTCGACCTTCTCCGGGCCACGGCCCTGACCGCCGAGACCCAACTCAGGCGCGACCTGGAGTTCGGCCCACTCGCCGGGGCCCATGCCCTCGCCCTGATCGTCGCCGCCGCTTCGGGCCTCTCCCTGGCCTTGCTGGGGGGCGGCATCTGGGCCCTGATCGTCAGTCACTCCGTCTACGGGATCGGCTACGTCGCCGTCTACTCGGCGATGCTCTGGCGCCGCCGGTCTCCCCTCTCCTTCCGCTTATCCGAGTTTCGCCCGGAAGAGGCCCGCCGCATGTTCGGCTACGGGGCCTGGATCTGGCTCGGCACGATTCTGCAGGCCCTGGTGCTCAACTTCGACCGGTTCGTGGTGGCCGCCGTGCTCGACCTGAAGACCCTGGGCTTCTACGAGCGCGCCCACGTCTTCGCCCAGATCCCCACGGGCGCCATCACCCACGCCCTCACGGGCGTCATGCTCGCCGTCTTCGCGCGCTACCAGCAGGATCGGGAACAACTCGGCGGCGCCTTCCGCCGCGCCCTGCGATTGATCATGCGCGCTGCGGTGCCCCTCTCCATCCTCCTCGCCATCGAGATCCCAAACCTCACCCGACTGCTCCTCGACGAGAGCCGGCTGCCCCTGGCCTCCATTCTGCGCTGGCTGCTCCTCTACTCCCTGTGCCGCCCCCTGTTGGAGGCGGTCCACGCGCTGCTGCGGAGCATCGGGGACCCGCGGGGCTCGACGGCCTTCGTCGCGGTGCAGGCGGCCGTGCTCCTCGTGGCCGCGCCCCTGCTCACTCGCTCTCACGCCATCGAAGGCACCGCCATGGCCATGAACCTGGCCGCCCTGGTGGGCACCGTCGCCGCTCTGCACCGCAGCGCCCGCTTCGTCGAGGTCCCCTGGGTGCGCAGCCTCGCTCCGCCCCTGGTTGCGGCGGCAGCGGCCGCTGGCGCACGCCTGGCGGCGGCCCCGCTCATCGAGGGCTGGCCAACGGCTGCGGCCTTGGTACTGGGCGCCGGCCTTTTTGTATGTTCCTACGGGGTTGCCCTCTTCTGCATGGAGGGCCGCGGCCTGCTGAAGGAAATGCGGACGCTCGGAAGGGTTTACAGGAAGGACGCCTTGGCCGAGGGCGATGGACAATAGTGGGCGACCGGGGAATGCCAGGAGGCCGACAGTGGGCAACGTGACGACCATCGGCTCGCCCCCTTGGACACGCGCCCAGATCGCGGACAAGCTGGACGAGTTCGCCGAGATCTACGCCCACCGCCCCGTGAGGGACAATCGGGGAGGGATGAAGGCGCCCCATTTGTTTGCCCTCTGGTTCATGGCGGAGCGGCTGTCCCCGGACCTGATTGTCGAGAGCGGGGTGTGGAAGGGACAGAGCACCTGGCTGCTCGAGACAGCATGTCCGCAGGCCACGTTGGTCTCCATCGATCTCAACCTGGGCAATCGGGAATACGTATCCAGCAGGGCCTCCTACGACGACCGGGACTTCGCTGAGCACGACTGGTCGGGTGTCACCGACCGTTCGCTCGTGTTCTTCGACGACCATCAGGACGCCTACAAGAGGGTACAACAGTGCAAGTGGTTCGGATTCAAGCACATGATCTTCGAGGACAACTATCCCCCGGCCCAGGGAGACTGCTACAGCCTGAAGAAAGCCTTCTCCGGGACAGGATTCGATCCTTCTCACATCGGCCGGCGATTGCCCCTGCGCCGGAAGCTCGACAGGCGGCTCGGACTCGCCCTGCTCTTCCTCAGCCCCCAATACGTCCGATCAAGGATCCCGCCCAACGACATCGATGCTCGCATGTTGCGAGAGAACCTTGACGTCTATGCTGAGTTCCCTCCGGTCTTCAAACCCGACAGGACCCGGTGGGGAGACGCCTGGGACGAGTCCTATCCAACGCCGGACCCCCTGCTGAGTCGAGCGGAAGAGCCATCCCACCGCCTGTTCCTCGATGAGGCCTTGTGGTACAACTGGATCTGTTACGCCAGGCTCCGATAGGGCCCCTCGGGTCCCTGCCCTGAGCCGTTCCATGGCCGCCTCCGAGACAGTCCTGATCGGATCACTGCCTCCCCCGCTCACCGGGCAGACCGTCGCATTCCAGATGGTCTGCGAGGGCTTCCGGCAGCGTCGACTCCCCTGTCGAGTCGTCGACCTCAGTGGCGGAACCCACACCAGGCCCGACGGGCAATTCTCCCTGGTGCGCGTGTGGCAACTCCTCAGACCCTTCCAGCAGGCCCTCACCTTGGTATCCGGGAGCAAGAACCTCTATCTGAGTGCGGCGCAGAACTGGCTGGGGTTTCTCCGGGACAGCGTCTTCATCCTTCTTGCTGCCGCGGGCGGCCAGCGAATCGTCATCCACGTCCATGGAGGGCACTACGACGGCTTCTACAACTCGCTGCGGCCAGTGCAACAGTACTGCGTTCGCAAAGTGCTCAGGCACGTGGACAGGATAGTGATCCTCGGAAGGGCCCTCTCGGGCATGTTCGACTTCGGGCCTTCCTTTCGGGAAAAGACCGTGGTCGTGTTCAATGGACTACCCTATGGACGGGAGGAGACTCCCGGGGAACCCAAGAGCCTGCCGGCGCCGCTCCAAGGACGCCCAAGGCTTCTCTTCCTGTCCAACCTGATCGTGAGCAAGGGCTACCTTCAGGCGCTCGAAGCACTTCGGGTCCTTGTGCAAGAGATGGGGATCGACGCGGAGTGCCATTTCTGCGGCAGCTTCGTTCTCGCCTCCGACATCAGCCCGTACTCCAGTCCCGAAGAGGCAGAGGCCGACTTCCGTGCCCAGGTCAGCGCATCAGGACTCGAAGACCGCGCTTTCTGGCATGGACCTGTCGACGGAAAGGAAAAAGCGAGATTTCTCGAAGAGAGTCACTTCTTCCTCCTTCCCACATGTTACAGGTACGAGGCCCAACCGATCTCCATCATCGAGGCCCTCGCCTTCGGACTGGTCGTGATTTCGACACCATTCCGCACAATACCCGAAATGATTGAAGATGGCAGAGCTGGCGAACTGATCCCTTTTGAACGGCCCGCTGAGATGGCCGGGGTGATCGCCTCCTATGTCCGAGATCCGGACAGATTCGAGGCGATGAGTCGCACCTCCATCGACCGGTACCGGCAAGCCTTTACCAGGGAGCAACATCTCGCCAAGCTGATTCCTCTTGTCCTGGGGGAAGCTGTCTGCGGCCAACCAGCGGGAGTTACCACATGAAGCCCGGAATCCTGAGAGTCGCCGTCCCTTTCCTTGCCGTTGTCGGGTCACTGTCCAGCCGGCCGGCCGGAGCGGAGTTCCTTCTTGAGGGGCGCGTGCGCCTGCCTTCCGGGGCTCCGGCTCCCGGTGCCCGGGTGATGCTCTTCGACCTGTCGGAGTTTCGACTATTGGCCAGGACCACAACGGACCCAACCGGCCGCTTCTCCATTTCCCAAGAGGCCCTGCGCCCATCCGCCCTCCCGGACCAATTCTCCCTCGGCCCGAACTACCCCAACCCCTTCAACCCCTCCACCATCATTCCCTATCAGCTGCCGGTGGCGGCGCACGTGCGCTTGCAGGTCTTCAACCTCCTGGGCCAGCGCATTGCCACACTGGTGGACAGGGAGCAACCCGCCGGCTTCCACGGCGCCCGCTGGGACGGCACCGACGCCACGGGACGGGCCGTGGGGGCCGGGGTATACCTCTACCGGCTGCAGAGCGGCTCCCGGGTTGCCACCGAACGCATGGTGCTGGTGGACGGGCAGGCCGGGATTCCCGCGCCCGGGGTTGCGAACGACGGCGCTCCTCCTGGCACCGAACCCCTGGCGACGGGCACTTCCGTCTATGGTCTGACCGTCTCCGGTCCTGGCTTGCTCACCTATGTGGAACCGGCCTTCCGAGTGGAAGGCGGCATGGTGCCTTTGGACCTCGTACTGGAAGAGGCGGGCCCTATCCCAAGGGAGAAGGTCGCCCAGAGCGGGGTGCCGGGAGACGTGGACAACAACGGCCGCGTCGATCTCGTGGACGCCCTGCTGGTGGCCACGTACATCGCCGACAACTCCGTCACCATGCCCAACAACGGGGATATCTCCCAGGCGGACATGAACGGCGACGGCCAGATCGACTATGTCGACGTCTGGCTCATCGCCACGCAGTTCGTGCTTCAGCAGATCGGCGGGCAGCAGCCCCCGGACGCCGGGCCCTCCAGGATGTACTGGCTGGACCGGGGCACGGACAGGATCCAGCGAGCCAATCTCGACGGGTCCAACGTCGAGAGCCTGGTCACGGCCGGATTGAACGGGCCCAAGGAGCTGGCCCTGGATGTGGCCGGAGGCAAGATGTACTGGACCGACAGTGGCACGGACAAGATTCAGCGGGCCAACCTCGACGGCTCCCAGGTGGAGGATCTCGTCACCGTCGGGTTGATCGGACCCGCGGCGCTCGAACTGGACGTGGCAGCGGGCCGGATGTACTGGACCGATCAGAGGACCGGGAAGATCCAGCGGGCCAACCTGGACGGCTCCGGCGTGGAGGATCTCGTAGCCGGTCTGAGTGACCCACAGGGACTGGCCTTGGATATCGCCGCCGGAAGGATGTACTGGACCGACCAGGGGGCGAAGGTGATCCGGCGGGCAAACCTGGATGGATCAGAGATACAGGATCTGGTCACCTCGGGACTTCGCGCTCCCACGGCTCTGGTCCTGGATACCGAGAACGGCAAGATGTACTGGACCGACTGGGGTACGGACAGGATTCAACGCGCTGATCTCGATGGGTCCAACGTACAGGATCTCGTCTCTACGCGAGGGGACATCCTGCATGGGCTCGCGCTGGACTTGGCGGCCGGCAAGATGTACTGGACCGACCATGGCAGGGGCCGGATCCAACGGGCGAACCTCGACGGGTCCGATGTCGAGGATCTCGTCACTACCGGACTGAGCGGGCCATCGGGACTGGCCTTGGAGATCGCAGGCGCTGAGACCCCCGCCGCCACGCTGTCGCCTGACCCGTCTTCAGTGGACTTCCTCGACGACGGGACCTGGCACGCCTTTACCGTCCGGGCCGATGGGCCGGTCGAGGTCGTAGCCAATCCCAC
>JAJDTN010000170.1 GCA_022827165.1 Candidatus Latescibacterota bacterium | reverse complement strand
CCGGCCAGGCGTAGGAGTGGAGCAGGCAGACGGCCACCGACTCCACGGCCTCCTCACGCAGCCGCTCGACCAGCTCATCCAGGCCCGCCTCGGTGAGCGGCTCCAGCACCTCGCCGTCGGCGGCCATGCGCTCGCCCGCCTCGATCCGCAGGGAGCGCTCCACCAGGGGCGGCGGCTTGGTGAAGAACAGGTCGTAGATCTGCGGCGCCCGGATGCGGCGCAGCTCGAGGACGTCGCGGAAGCCGCGGGTCGTGACCAGGGCCGTGCGCGCCCCCCGGCGCTCGAGGACGGCGTTGGTGGCCACTGTCGTTCCGTGGGCGACCTGCCGCACCTGGCCGCCGCCGGTCTCCGCCGCCTCGAGGAGATGGGCCACCGCGTCGAGGACGCCGCGCTCGTACCCGGGCGGCGTCGACGGCGCCTTGTGGGTGTGGACCCGGCCCTCGCCGTCGATGAGGACGACGTCGGTGAAAGTGCCGCCCACGTCGGCGCCGATGCGGGCGCCCGCGCTCATGCGGGCATCACGGGCAGGATCAGGTGGGACGGGCGCGCGGCGTCGTGGTACACGGTCTGCGCGGCGGGTCTCGGCTGGTCGTCGTCGGCGGGATCCGCGCCGGTGTTGAGATTCCGGTCGAAGCGCGGGAAGTTGCTGCTCGAGACCTCCAGGCGGATGCGGTGGCCGCGGCGGAAGAGGTTGCTCGTCTCCCACAGGCTGATGCGGTACTCGTATGCGCGCCCCGGCTCGATGAGGCTCGGCTCGGTGAAGGACTCGCGGAAGCGGGCCCGCACGATCCCCTCGCACAGGTGGATGGCAGGTCCCCCGGGGTGCACGTCCACCAGGGTGGCGGTGAAGTCGGTGTCGGGCGCGTCGGAGGCGGCGTGGAGGACCAGCTCCACCGGGCCGGTGACCTCCAGGTCCTGCTCCAGGGGATCGCTGGTGTAGACCAGGACATCGTCGCGCCGCTGCATGGGCCGGCGGTCCCGGGGGCCCGTGTTCTCGGCGAACATGCTCTGCCCGCCCCAGGTCGGCACCGGGTCCTCCGGGTCGTAGGTGAAGGTGTCGGGCGGTTCCGCCTCGGCCGGGGCCCGCGTCGACAGGCGGCCGTCGCCGAAGAGGGAGTTGGCCCGTCCCGAGCCGTGCAGGTAGAAGGGGGTGCAGCGGGTGCCGGCCAGGGGCCACTCGTGGCCGGTGCGCCAGCGGTTGGCGCCCATCACGAAGATCCGCACCGGCGGCTCGTCGTCGATCCCGGTGTCGATGCCGCGCAGCCGCTGGTCGTACCAGCGCAGGTGCTCGGCGGGGATGTCGACGGCCGCCTCGGCGCCGAAGCCGATGTCGCCGAAGGGGGCGCTGTCGCCGATGGCGCTGTGGGTCCAGGGGCCCACGAGGAGGCGGGTGTGCCGGCGGGCCGGACCGCGGGCGCGGTTGCGGAAGCCGTGGAAGCACTTGAAGCCCTCGTGGAGCAGGTTGTCGTACCAGCCGGTGATGAAGTACGCCGGCGTCTCCACCTCGGGATAGCGCTCCTTCATGCTGTACGAGGTCCAGAACTCGTCGAAGCGGCTGTGGCGCACGATCTCCCGGTAGAAGGGGCGCTCGCCGAGGTCGTCGAGGGCGCTCACCAGCGGCAGGCGGCGGTAGACCTCCTCCCAGTCGATCAGGTCCCGGGGCGCGTCCTGGTTGGTGCGGTCCCCGAGCCAGATGAAGTTCATCGCGTTCTGCAGCTGCAGGACGCCGTCGCAGCGCATGTGCCCGTAGTTGTCCTCCTGGTTGGCGATCGGCACCAGGCCCTTCACGTACGGGCTGCGCAGGTGGGCGGGCAGGATCTGCGTGAAGCCGGGGTAGGAGACGCCGAAGGTACCGATGTGGCCGTCGCACCAGGGCTGGGCCCCGAGCCACTCGTATGTGTCGTAGCCGTCGTCGGTCTCGTCGATGTAGGGCCGCCACTTGCCCTCCGACTCGTAGCGGCCGCGGCAGTCCTGCATGACCACGGCGTAGCCGGCGGCGGCGAAGCGCACGGACCAGTCGACGTAGCGCTGACGCTGGGTGCTGTAGGGCGAGCGGATAAGGAGCACCGGGAACCGCTCCCCGTGGCGCGGGCGGTAGAGGGCGGCGTAGAGCTCGACGCCGTCGCGCATGGGGATCCGCAGGTCGAGCTGGATTCGAAGGTCGGTCGTGCTCATGGCTTGCTGGCAGGGAGCAGGCTCTGATCTCCGGCGACGCGGTGGGGCACACCGCATGCCCCGATACAGGCCGTTTCCGCAAGAACGGTCAAGCCCGAGCGGCGGCTGTCCGGAAAATCGGACAGACGACCGATCCGGGGCTGCCCTGTCCAGAAAACCGCATCAAGTCCGGCGAGCCAGGCTGACCGCCGCACGCTACATGCCCCGCCGTTGGACGTTTTCGAGCGGTTTGTCGCCGGCACGCATATTGCTAACTTGGCTGAACATGCAGACCTCCTCACCCTCGGACTCGGACCACGCCGGCACGCGGAGGCGGCCATGAGCCAGGGACTTGCCGTCCCAGGCCCTCGGTGCCGCCTGACAGGCGTGTTGACGTTGATCCTGGCCTTGCCGCTGGCCGATGCCGCGGCCAGCGGCCAGTACGAGCACCTCTCCTTCCGCCAACGCTGGGCCATTCTGGTCGGTGTCGGAGCCTATGGTCCCGACTCGGGCTTCCAACCCCTGGAGCGAGCCCCGCTCGATGTCGAACTCGTGCGGCAGGCCCTGATCGAGGGCGCCGCCTTTGACCCCGAGCGCATCAGCAGCCTGGTCGACTCCGAGGCCACCCGGGCCTCCCTGCAAGCGCTCTTCGCCCGTCTGTCCGACCAGGTGGGGGAGGAGGACCTGGTCTTCTTCTATTTCTCAGGCCGCGGCACACGCACAAGGGACGACCTCTATCCGGATATGGAACCGGACCGGCTCGACGAGTGCCTGCTGTTGGTCGATGCCGTCCATGGACAGACGGACACGTACTGGCGCGACGACGAGTTGGGGCGCCAGTTGCGCAGACTGCGGGGGCGCTACACGGTCGTCGCCATCGACGCCGGGTACACCGGCGACGGGCTGTCGGACAAGGGTGTGACGAGCCCCTTGGAGAAAATGGCGGAAGCCGGC
>JAJDTN010000163.1 GCA_022827165.1 Candidatus Latescibacterota bacterium | reverse complement strand
CCCAAGCGATGGCCTCGATGACTATGGCCACCGCCAGACTCACGAACAGGGCCGCCCGCCGGCCCGCCGTGGCCCGCCAGAGGACGTAGACCAGCACGGCACCAACGAGAGCGTTGAGCCCCAGCACCTGGGTCTTCGAGAAGAACCCGATGATGACGACATGAAGGAAGACAGCGATCCCGAAGGAGCCGTACAGTATCTTTCTGCGCTCTTCCACTTTCCGTTCCCCGTGGCTTGTTCAACTGGGCCCCGCCGGCAAGGCCGGCGGGGCGTTGGGGTCGATTACTTCCCTCGCTGCGGCTCGGTGGCGATGATCTGGTCGACCACCCCCACCTGACGAGCGATATCCATGATCTGCACGATCTGCCCATGGGTGGCGCGCTCGTCGCCCTGGATGATGATCATCGTCGTGTTGTCCAGGATCTGACGCTTCTCCTGGATCCGGTCCTTCAGGTTGGCGAAGGTCACGGTCTGGTGATTCAGCTTCATGTTGCCGTCCTGATCGACGACGATGAACAGGTTCTCCTTCTCGGGCGCCTGCGCCTCCTCCGCCTCGGGCAGCTTGATGTCGAGACCCGGGGTGATGGCGAAGACCGCCGTCACCATGAAGAAGATCAGCAGCTGGAACACCACGTCGATCATCGGCGTGAGATCCGGCTTCTCGTCGTAGCGCCTCTTTTCCTGTGCCATTTCGGCCTCCGAGCCCCCCGGTTAGGCGGTCTGGCTCTGCCAGCGGCGCAGCAGGGCGTCCACGAACCCGTGCCCGTAGGGCTCGAACTGGATCCCCTTGCCCTCGGCGCGCTGTGCGAAATAGGTGTAGATGGCCAGCGAAGGCACGGCGATGACGAGACCGGTCACCGTCGTGATCAGCGCCTCGGAGATACCGGCGGCGACGATCGTCGGCTCGCCCAGTCCCTTCTCGGCGATGCCCTCGAAGGCGCGGATCATTCCGTTCACCGTTCCCAGCAGGCCGAGGAGCACGACCGAGCTGGCGACGAACTGGATCACCGACAGGTAGCGCTCGAGGTAGCTGCTCGCGGCGCGCTCTACCGTGCCGTTCATCTCGGCGCGCATCTCCTCGATGCTGCGCTGCTCGCGGGAGAGGTGCTCGAAGCGCTCGATGCCCTCGGCGTAGACATCACCCTCCAGCCGGCCGATCTCCCTGCAGTACTCCTGGAGCTGGTCGAAGGAAGCCCCGGAGTCGATCCGGCCGGTGACGTCGTTGGTCACCTCGGACAGTTCATCCTCCGACCGCATCCGCGCGTAGGTGACGATGCGCTCGATGAAGAAGCCGAGGGCCATGATCGACCACAGGCCGAGGGGCCACATGAACGGTCCACCATCCTGAAAGAACTCCAGCATGATCGCTGATCCTCCTTGAGTTAGGGCTCAGATCTCTCGGCCCGTATCGCTGAGTAAAGGTTCATTGCGCTGCCATGGTTCCGGCGTTAGAGAACACGCGCTTCCTCCAGCGCCTCCAACTGCTGCTTCGAGAAATCCACCTGCGGCGAGAAGCGCTGGATGCTGCCGTACTTCTGCACCACCTGCTGGAATTCCTCGGCCGCCTTGCGGTATTCCTCGAGAGCCATGTACGCCGAGGCGATGTTGACGGCTGCGTTGACCGCCTGGTCGCTCTCCGGGAAGCGCTCGATCACCTCCTTGAAGATCTCGATGGACTCCACGTACTGCTCGCCGTCGAACAAGGACTCGCCGGCGGCGTAGACGTTGTAGGCCTCGATCTCCGACAGGTGGCCGAGGAGGACCGACGCCTTGCGGCGCAGGGGCCGGTCCTTGGCTTTCAGACGCTGCTCGGGGAACATCTCCAGGAACTTCCGGTAACTCGCCGAGGCGAGATCGTACTCCTTCTCGCCGTAGTAGTAGTCGCCCAAGGTGAACTGGCTGGCGGCGCCGAAATCACCGTCGGGGTGCTCGGCGACGATCCGCTCGAAGAAGGGAAGGGCGTCGGCCTTGGTGTACTCCTCCCCCAGGTCGGAGAGGTGGATGATGGCCCACGCCTTGTTGTAGAGGGCGTCGTCGACCACGTCCGACCGCGAATAACGGCCCAGGACGGCGTCGTACTTGCGCATGGCCTCCCTGAAGATCCCCTTCTTGTTTTCCCGCGTCTCGCCCTGGGCCAGGTTGAAGACCGCCTCCCCCGCCCGGAACAGGGACTGGGCCGCGAATTCGGAGCGCGGGAACTTCGAGGCGAGATCTTGGAAGGTCTCGCTGGACTCGCGCCACTTGCCCATGCGGTACTCGGCAAAGGCGGCGTAGTAGTAGGCGTAGACCGCCTTCTCGTCGTCGGGGTAGGCCATGTAGTAGGTCCTGAAGGCCTCGGCCACGTAGGGCAGGTACTGCACGTTGCCGTCCCCCGACATCTTGTTGTAGGCGGCTCCGATCTGGAACTGCGCGTTCCGCGCCCAGCCGATCTGCGGGTAGTTGTCGACGATGGTCTGATAGGTCTGCACCGCCTTCTCCAGCTCGCCGGCGCGGAAGTGGCTGTTGCCCTGCACGAAGAGGGCGTTGGCGATGTCCTCCGCGTCGACGGCCAGATCGAGAAGCTGCTGAGAGGCGGCGACGCTCTGCTCGTAACGCCCGAGACGGAAGTAGGCGCTGGCCATGCGGATCAGCACCCGCACCTTGTCCTCCTGAGTGGTCAGGCGGGTGAGCATGTCCTCGTAGGTGCGGATCGCGTCTTCCGGATCCTGCTTCTCCGCCATGGAGATCAGCTGCAACTGGGCATTGCGGGCCAGGGTCTCGTCGCCGGACTCGATCACCTGCGTCAACAGCTTCGTGGCCTCCGCGTCCTGCCCCTGGGCGGCGAAGGAGAGAGCCATGGCGAAGTTGACCTTCAGCTGCATGCTCTCGGGGAGATCCTGGTCGAGGAGCCACTGGTAGTCGGCCAGGGCCCTGGAGAACCGGTTGGCCTTGTGGTAGGCCAGGGCTCGACCGTAACGGACCTCCCGGATCACCTTCGCCTCGGGGTATTCGTCGATGACCTTCGTGTATCGATTGATGGCGTCCACGTAGTTGTCGTTGTTGAGGTCGAGCTGGGCGATCTGGTAGTGGGCCTGGGCCTCCAGCGCCCGGTCACCCGTGACTCCCTTCAGCAGTTGGTCGAGGACCTGGCGGCCCTCTTCGGAGCGGCCGGCGCCGATGTGGATGTTGGCCGCCTCGATCAGGGATGCCACGTAGACCTCGCCGGCCTCGCGGCCGACGCGGGAGAAGGCGTCGATGGCGCCGTCCAGCTCACCCCTCTGCTTGTAGAGCAGCCCGAGCCCGTAGTTGGCATCGGCGGCATGGCGGGTCTCGCCGTAGTTGTCGGCGATGATGCGATAGGCCTCGATGGCCTCGTCGAAGCGCTGCTGCTCGGTGTTGACGCGGCCTATCCGCAACAGGCAGAGAGGTGCCTGATCGGACCGTGGGAAGCTCTCCACCACCTGTCCGTAGACATCCAGGGCCGTCTCGAAGTCCTCCAGCTTCTCGGAGGACCAGCCGGCGCTGTACAGGGCGTTGGCCCGCAGGCCGGTGTCGCTGTCGGGATAGAGGGTGGCGACGGCGGAGTACTCCTGACGGGCCTCTTCGAAGTCCCCTGCGAAGTAACGGGCCTCGCCCTTGTTGTACTGGGCGATGGGCGGGTACGGCGTGTCTCCGTAGAGCTCGATCACCTGGTTGTAGGTGGTGTACGCTTCTTCGAAGCGCTCCTGCTTACCCGCCGGTTCCTCGGAGCGCTGGCCCCATTCCATGAAGTTGTCGCCGAGGCGCATCTGCACCTTGGCCTTGTAGAACCGCTCCTCGGCCGTCTCCTGGGCCGTGATCAGCTCCTCGTAGGCCTCCTCGAAGGCGCCCCCCCGCCGATAGATCTCGGCAACGCGTAGAGAGGAGGTCTCGAAGAGCTGCCGGTAGTTGTCGAAGTCGACGTTCTTGCCCTCCCGGAAGGAGCCGCGGAGCAACTCGTACATCCGGTCGTAGAGATCGCGAACCTCCCGGTATGCGGCGATGGCCTCCTCGCTGCGCCCCATCTGGTCGAAGGCCTGCGCCTTGAGATAGGTGGCCTGGGCGATGACGGGACTGGTGGGATACAGCTCGAGGACGACTTCGGCCTCGTCGACGGCCCTCTCGTACTCCTCCTTCTCGTAGTAGGAGGAGGCGATCCGGAACTGCGAGTCGGAGGCGTAACGGTCCTCGGGATAGGATTCCAGCATGCCCCGGAGGGCGGTGATGGCGTCGTCGTAGCGCTCGAGGTTGAACAGGCTCCAGCCAGAGTAGAAGTACGCCTCCCCCGCCAAGTCGGAGCTGGGGAAGAGGTCGGCGTAGCGCTTGTACTCCTCGGCGGCTTTGTCGAACTCCTTCTGCAGGAATCGGGTCTCGGCCACGCGGAACTGCACGAGGGACCGGAAGTCCTCGTCCACCTCCTCCATGGCGATCACCTCACGGAAGGCTCCCACCGCCTCCTCGTGCTGGCCGCTGCGCATGCGGGCGTTGCCCAGCTGATACCAGGCCGCCGCCATCACCGGCAGCTCGAGGTCGTCGCCGAAGGTGACGCGCACGCTGTCGGTGCGCACGGCGGGGCTGTCGAACTTGACGATCTTCGAGTACTCGAGGATCGCCCCCTCGTACTCGCCCAGGGCGTAGAGGCTCTGGCCGGCGTCGAAGTTCGTCTTCAGCGTCTGCGGCACCGGGAGGAACAGGCTGGTGCCCACCCCCAGCCCCAGTGCGATCAGCCCGATCCAGATCGTCATGGAAGGAGTCTCCTCTTCCTACAGTTGCCAAGCCAGGGAGAATCGGTGGGAGCCGTTGGCCTCGGACAGTTCGAGGGGGATGTGGTAGCCGTAGTCGAAGAGCATCTTGTTCCACCGGTACCCCAGACCCGCGTTCAGGTCGCCCTTGGCGTCCTCTTCGAAGGCCCGGCTGCCGCCGGCGCGGAGCATCAGACCCTCCACCAGGCTCGTCTCCCCGCCCAGCACCAGACGGCTCTCCGAACCCTCGCCGCCCACGTCCCGGACCGACCACTGAACCGAGAGAAGCATCTGGTCCCGGCGGTGGCTCACGCCCACCGACAGGTCCATCGGAAGGTCCCCCGCCCCCGACTCCAGGGAGCCGCCGGACCCGCAGTTGCAGGTGGCGTTCGGCTGAAGGACGTTCTGCAGCTGAACCCCCAGACGAGCCCCCTGAAACGGTGTCCGCCACAGAAGACCCACGTCGGCGCCCACCGAACCCGCGCTCTGACCCGACACCGGGTCGTTGCTGTCGAAGTCCGACACCTGCCAGAACACGTACTTGCCCGTCAGACCCAACTGAAGATCCCGGCTCAGGCGATAGCCCACGCCCAGAAACGCCCCGTTCTCCGACATCTGCTCCGAGCCGATGCGCTCGTAGCCCACCCCCAGCGCCAGACGGCCGCCCAGGGGCTGCGTCAGAGACACCACGTGCTGGCCGAGGTCGTCCTCCTCCAGACCCGAGTGCAGAAGCGACACGTTGGTGTACGCCACCTGGCGCCCCGTCAAGGTCGCCAGACCCGCCGGGTTGGCGAACATCGCATCGCCGTTGTCGGCCACCGCCACGAAGGCGTTGCCCAGGGACGCCGACCGCGCGCCGGCCCCGAGATTCTGGATGTTCACCACCGCTTCCGAAACCGTCACCAGGGACAGAACGAAAGCGGCACCGATCAGAAGCCGCAGATGACAGCGCATGGGCTTGCCCTCCTCAAAGCCACGTCGTGGTTCGCAAAGGTTGGACTTCGCTCAAAATAGGACGCTCATCCCCGGTGAGCAAGCGCCGCCTTCACGAATGGCGGGCCTGCCTGGCCCCCGCCTCGCGTGCCTCACACATCCGTCCACGCCCCGCCGGCCGCGGAACTGTCCACGGCGGCCTTCACGAAGCGCATCCCGGCCACGCCCTCGGCTGCCCCTGGATGGTCGAAGGCTGCGGGGGCCTCCTCGCCCCGTCCTCTGCGGATCAGCCGTTCCAGCGAGGTATGCAGATTGGCCAGGGCGCCGAAGAAGTCGTCGTGGTGGCCGGAGGGAAGCCGGAGGTAGGAGGCCACCGACTCGGGGAAAAAGGAGAAGTTGCCCCCGATCCAGTAGGTCTCGTCCACCTCGCCGGTGCGCACCAGGAGGGACTCGGCCTGTTCCTGGTTCCACTCCAGCGAGCCCTCGCTGCCGTAGATGCGGAAGCCGTGGTCGTTCTTGTAGCCGATGGCGATCTGCGTAGCCGTGATCACCGCCGTGCCGCCGTTGTCGAGTTCGGCGATGACGTTGAAGTCGTCGTCGAGAACGCGTCCGTCGACGAAGGCGCTCAGCCGGGCCGAGACCCGCTTGACGGAGTGGCCGCTGACCCAGGTGGCGGCGATGAAGGCGTGGGTGCCGATGTCGCCGCCGCAGTTGGAGATACCCGTCCGGGACGGGTCGGTTCGCCACTCGGCCTGCTGCAGTCCTTCCGTCTCCAGGGCCGTGGCCAGCCAGCCCTGGTTGTAAAACGCCTCGATCTTGCGAACCTCTCCGACCCGGCCCTGCCGAACCAGCTCCTTGGCGAGCATCATCATCGGATGACCGGTGTAGGTGTGGGCGAGGACGAAGGGAACGCCGCGGGCCTCGACACGGCGCTGAAGGTCCTCGGCCTCCTCCACCGTCATGGTGACCGGCTTTTCGCAGAGCACGGGAATCCCCGCCTCCACGAAGGCCCTCGCCGGTTCGTAGTGGGCGTGGTTGGGGGTCACGATGGTCACGTAGTCGAGGGGTTGGTCGCCCTTTTTCACGGCCTCCAGCAGCGCGGAGTGGCTGGGGTATCCCGTCACGTCGTAATCGGCGGCCGCCGCCATGGCCTCCACGGGATCGCTGCGAAGAGCGCCGGCGACCAGCTCCCGGCTGTTGTCGAGGGCGATGGCGCGCTTGTGCACATGTCCGAAGAAGTTGCCCGGCCCTCCGCCTCCGATCAGTGCGGCCTTCAGTTTTCCCATTCCATCCCCCGGGCCCTCAGCCCTGGCGGTTTGCGTACCTGACGATCAGGTCGACGGCGTCCTCCGCATCGACCTTGCCGGTGTTGATTGTGAGGTGGTAGAGGAGCAGGTCGTCCCAGTCGGCGTCGTGGTGGTTGCGCAGGTACTGCTTGCGCCAGCGGTCGTGCTGCTGCACCAGTTCCTCGGCCTGCTCGGCCGTGACTTCCCTCCCCTCGCGGACCCGCTCGCAACGCAGGTCGAAGGGGGCGATGATCTTCAAGTGCAGGGCCCGCGGATTCTGGGCGAGGATCACCTGGCTGGCGCGGCCGACGACGACCGCCTTGCCGGTCTCGCCGAAGTCCTGCACGAGGGTGGTGATCAGCAGCTGGTAGGTGCCGCGGTCGAGGTAGGCGGGCTGATCGGCGCCGGCCCGCTCCATGACGTAGGGGAACTCCAGGCCGAACTCGGGAAAGTAGGCCGCCGAGGAAAGTGGGAACCCGCCGGGGGTCATCTCCGGAACGAGGAGGCGCTTCAGGAAGTAGCGGACCCTCCCCTCTCCCTTCTCATCGTACTTCTCCACCTCTTCGGGAGAGGTGTCGGTGATGTTCGCGATCTCCTCGACCAGCCGCCGGTCGACGTGCTCGTATCCAAGGACCCCGGCGACCTTCTCGGCGATGAGGTCTCCCCCGCTTCCCAACTGACGAGCAACGGTAACGACGGCCATGGATGGACCCACCTCCTCCATCGAACTGCAAAGCTACTCATGCCCGGACCCTGCCGCAACCCTCCTCGGACCGGCGCAAGCCACGAGAAACACTTGAGTTACAGCAATTGTCAGAAGTCGCGTACGGTGGCGATTCCGAGGGTCCCTGCGTATCTTCAAGACCATACGGGAACGGCGCGGCCATCCCCAAGGCCCGCGCCTTCTCATCCCCGATGACCGGCGGTCACAGCGCTCCCACGGCGCCTGCCCGCCTTGTTGACTGGCATGCCGAAATCCGCCGTGCGGATCCTCGTCGCCCTTGAGAACCCGGCGACGGAGGACGCCCTCGTCCGGCTGGCCGCCACCCTGGCCACGGATCCCCTGGGGGAACTGCACCTCACCCACGTGGTCACCCCCGATCAGGCTCCCCGGCCGGACCTGGATGCACAGCTTCGGCGTGCGGCCGGCCTCGCCTCTGGCATGGGTGTCAGCGCCTTCCCTCATCTCGTGCATGGAGAGACGGTGAATGGGGCGGTGCAGGACGGTCTCAAACGCTGGAACTGCGACATCCTGCTCATCGGCTGGTACGGTGACGTCGACCGGACCACCGTTCTCTCCTCCCCCAACCGGGAGCTGACGAAAGCCCTGGACGTGGACACCTTGATCTTCAAGGACAAGGGTTTCACGACCGCCCGGCGCGTGCTGGTGCCCACCGGCGGCGGCACCAACTCCCTGCTGGGCCTGGAGGTGGCCCACCAACTCGCCAGGACCTGGTCCTCGGAGATGCTCGCCGTGCGCGTCGCCCGGCACCTCGGGGCGCAGACGGACGACCCCCTCCTCGAGCGCTACTGCCGTCAACTGGGCGACGACCTGCAGATGCAACTGCGCCTGCTGGAAATCGAGGCGCCCTGCCGGGTGGTGCCTGCCACGGAGGTCGCGGCGCCCCTGATCGAGCTTTCCCGGGCGGATGACCTGCTCGTCCTCGGGGGCTCCAACGACTGGCGGCAGGAGGAGTTTCTCGCCGGCTCGATCCCGGACGAGATCGCCTACAAGGCGCCTTGCTCGGTGCTGATGGTCCGCTCCCGGTCCCCCGGCGGCAACCGGCTGAGCAACATCTTCTGGGAGCACACGATCCGGCTGGACCTGCATCCGCGGGACAAGTGGGAGGCGATCGACCAGATGGTCGATATCCTGGTGGACGAGAAGCAGGTGCCCCAGTCCCAGCGCGATACCGTCCTCGAGGCCGCCCGCGCCAGGGAGCGGAAGTCCTCCACCTCCATCGGCAGGGAGACGGCGATCCCCCACGCCCCCTTGCCCGGCCTGCCGAGCATCATCGGTTCCCTCGGGATCTGTCCCGAGGGCGTCGACTTCAGCGGTCCGGGCGGCGCCGTGCGCTACATCTTCCTGCTGCTGACCCCGCAGCAGAACTACCGCACCTACATCCCCGTCCTCGGGCAGATCGCCTCGCTGATGCACGCCGACGAGACCCGGGATGCCATGCTGCACTGCCAGACGCCATCGGAGCTGACCGCCCTGCTCAAGAGCCGCGAGCGCTGCGCCGACGCATGAGTCCCGCCCCCACAGGGGTGCAGTCCGCCATCGACCTCGGCACCAACACCATCCTGATGGTCACGGGGCGGACCGGCCCCGGAGGCGGGATCGACATCCTCGACGACGCCCACGCCATCGCCCGTCTGGGACAGGGCGTCGACGCGGAGCGCCGCATCGGAGCCGCCGCCGTCGACCGGGTCTGTGGATTCCTCTCCAGCTACCGCCGCCGCGCCGAAGGGCTCGGCGCCCGCCGTATCCGCGCCTTCGGGACCTCCGCCCTCAGGGACGCGGCCAACGGCGCCGAGTTCATCGACATGGTGGCGCGGCGCACGGGGATCGAACTGACCGAGCTCAGCGGCGAGGAGGAGGCCCGCCACACCTTCGCCGGCGCCGCTTTCGGGCTCGACCTCCCGGCCCGGTACGCGGTCCTGGACATCGGGGGCGGTTCCACCGAACTGGCCCTGGGTTCCGCCGGCGGCGTGGAACGCTCCCGGTCGGTCGACGTGGGGGCGGTGCGCGTCACCGAACGCTGCTTCTCGGCCCTGCCCCCCACCGACGCCGAACGGACCCGCGCCACCGACCTGATCCGCGCCGCCTTCGAGGAGCTGCCGCCATGGCCGGGTGACCCGGCCGTCGTGGGAGTGGCCGGCACGATCACCACCCTGGGCGCCCTCGACCACGGCGCCCCCCGGTTCGATGCGGCCGGTGTCGACGGCCACTTCCTCCCCGCCGACGCTGTCCGGCGCCTCAGCGACCGGCTGGTGGGCATGACCTGGGAGCAGATCAAGGCCCTTCCCCAGGTAAGCGACGCCCGCGCCGACATCATCGGCGCCGGTTCGCTGATCCTGCGGCACTGCCTCGACCGCCTGCGATCCCCCGGGGTGATCGTGTCGACCCGGGGCATCCGCTACGGCTTGCTGATGGAGATGCTGGCGGGGAGGCTCTGAGGGGCCGCCCGCGCTCAGCGGCGGGTGCCGGCGATATTTTCCACCCGCCAACGGCGTCCGAGAGCGGCGGACCTCCCCTTCCAACGGTAGAAGCCCAAGGCGCCGAAGCCGCCGACGACGGCGGTGTAGACCGGGTGCAGCAGGGCCCACAGCGGAAAGATCCCAAGCAGATCGCGGCGCCCGAAGCGGCCCCCCCCGACCAGTGCCAGGCCGAGTTCCGGCCCCGCCTTCACCAGCCACAGGGCCCCCGTCTCCGCGGCGGTCAGGAGGCCGGCGGACCAGAGCAGCGGGCTGATGGTCAGACCCACGGACAGGCCGAAAGTACCCAGGATGTACATGAAGAAGACCGGGTCCATCCGGCTCTGCCCCGGAGCGTTGGAGGCCCACCGGGCGCGTTGGCCGAGGAAGCGGCCGAGGCCGGCGGAGGGCGGGTGGACCACATGGCTGCCGGGGTCCTCACAGAAGACAACGCGCCAGCGCCGCGCCCGGCGGATCAGTTGCAGAAGCAGCACGTCGTCTCCGGAGACCCGATGCAGGATGGACGCGTAGCCTCCCACCTGGTCGTAGGCGGAGCGGCGGAAAGCGAGGTTCTGGCCCGTGGCGGCCATGGGATGCCCGAAGGCGCAGCTTCCGGCGGCGGCGGTCATCAGTTGCAGGAAATCGAGAGCCTCCCAGCGCGCCAGGAGCCTGCTCACGGCGCCGGGGGACCCGATCTGGGAGAAGCCGAGGACGGCTCCCACGTCCTCGGCGAAGGCGCCGGACATGGCCGCCACCCAGGTCCGGGGCACGCGGCAGTCGGCGTCGGTAGTGAGGATCAGGTCGGCGTCGGACTCGGAGATGCCCAGGCCGAGGGCCGCCTTCTTGGATCCGGCCGGGCCGTACCGGGACGGCCCGTCGAGCACCCGGACGCGCGGCCCCTCCTCCTCCAGGCGCCGGGCGGCGGCTCGGGCCAGGGAGCCGGTGCCGTCGCGGGACCCGTCGTCGACGAGGACGACCTCGTAGCGGCCGGCCGGGTAGGTCTGGGCGCACAGCGCTTCGAGGCAGGCCTCCACATGGCCCGCCTCGTCGCGAGCGGCCACCACGACGGCCACGGTAGGTGGCTCATCCCCCGGGGCCGAGGGGTGCCTTCGGGGCCGCAGGGCCCCGAGGGAGAACCAAAGCAGGCCCGCCGCGTACACGGCCGCGCAGAGGGCCAGGGCCGCCAGGACCAGGTCCACGATCACCGGGCCGGCGGGATCAGCCGCGCAGCTCCTTCACCAGGGAGAACATGCCGCGGTAGCCCTCGGAGCAGTTGCGGCACATGTCGACGGCGCCGCGGTCGGCGTGCACGGTGCGGCGAAAGTCCGCATAGGCGCGGCCTCGCCAGGCCTTCCCGAAGGTGCCCTCCTGACCGTTGGCATCGGCTGAGAACGCATTGCCCAGCCGGTAGTCCACATCCTTGTCGAAGCAGCAGGGAGCCACGTCTCCGTTCCAGTTGACCATGGAGCTGTACCAGAGGACCTTGCAACCACGCGCCGGCTGTCCCTTCACGCGCAACCCGTTCCCCTCTGCGCCGGGGGGCCGGCCGTTCGCTTCCGTCCCCTCGTAACGCCGGTAGAGGTCCTGCTCCGGAAGGAATGTGGCCGCCTCTTCCGGGGAGTAGACCTGGGCGGTCTTGACGAGGAGCTGGTCGGCTTCGAGCTCCCGCGCCAGGCGCTCGGCCTCGGCCAGGTCCTCCTCGTTGTGGCGGAAGACGATGAACTGGAGATTGACCAGCGGCGTGCTCGAGCTGCGCTCGCGCTTGGCGGCGGCCAGCAGTCTCGCCGCCCCCAGGACCCGCTCCAGCTTGCCCCCCACGCGGTAGCGCTCATACGTCTCCTGATCGACCCCGTCGAGGGAGATGATGATCTCGTCGAGGCCGCTGTCCACCAGCTCGAGGGCCTCCTCCCGGGTGCGCACGAAGTGGCCGTTGGTGCTGGTGATCGTGGGGATCCGCTTTTGGTGCGCGTAACGGATCATCTCCGCCAGACCCTTGTTGATGAACGGCTCTCCCTGGTTCCACAAGAGCAGGAGGAACAGGTCGTCTCCGGTCTCGTCGATCAGCCTCTTGTAGTGCCCGAGATCCATGTTGCCGCGCTCTCGGGACATCTCCCCGTTGCCCGAAGGGCACAGAGGACACTTGAGGTTGCACAGGTTCGTGGGCTCCACCATCAACATGAAGGGCCGCCCCCACACGATGGGGCGGCGAAGGCTCCACGACAGCCCCATGGAGGCGATGACCTTGGCGGCGTTCCACAGCCGTCTCCAGGAGAAGGCGTAGCCGTAGCGCTCGATGTAGCGAGGGACCGCTCTCGGAGAAACCAGGGTCATGACCGTGACTTGCTTTCAGGATCGGGAGGGAGGGCGGTGCCGCTCTTCCACCGGAACCATCCCGCACGCCCCAGGGGCACCAGCAGCAGCACGTAGGGAATATAGAGGATCTCCGCCACCGGCAGGAGGAGGAGGCCGGATCGGTCGGAGGCCCGCGGCGCAAACCGGGCGAGGAGGAGCAAGTCGGCCAGCCACCGCGCCAACCAGCAGCACAGAAAGAAGGCCGCCTGAATGCCTCCCGCCGCCAGCAGGCCGCCGGCGAGGAGGGCCGCGTGGTAGAGGTACACGGCGACCCCGAGCCATCGCGCGCCGCCCTCGTAGCGGGAGGCCTTGGAGGCGTGCCGCACCTTCTGATCCAGCAACGCACGCCAGCCGGGCGGCGGCGGGGCGGAGGGCACCGCCGCCGCCTCGTCGGCGCAGTAGCGGATTTGCCAGCCGGTCCGCGCTGTCACCAGGCGCAGGAAGTAGACGTCATCGCCACTGACGAGGTGGCCGATAGCGTCGAATCCGCCGACCTCCTCGTACACCGCTCGGCGGTACGCCAGGCTCCGCCCCGTGCAGGCCAGCGGAGCCTCCATGCCGATGCTGCCCTCCGCCAGGGCGGCCACCCCCAGGTTGTCGAGTGCAAGCACCCGTTGCCGGACGCCGCCGGGGGGATGGGGATAGGCATAGCCCGCCACGAGACCGACGCCGCCGTCGAACCGCGAGACCATTGCCTCCACCCAGTCCGGGGGCGGCTGGCAGTCGGCGTCCGTGAACAGCAGGATCTCCCCTCCGGCCCTGTCGATCCCGGCGGCCAGAGCGCTCTTCTTCGGGCACGCGAACCGCGGCGGGTCCGGCGCCCGCACCACGACCAGGTCGACCGCCGCCTTCCAGTCCGAGCGGAGCGCCGCCAGCACCCGGCCCGTATCGTCCCCCGAACGGTCGTCCACGACGACGATCTGCAGGGTCCCGTCGTAGGACTGATCGGCCAGGGAGCGCACACAGGCCTCGATCCTGTCGCCCTCGTCGCGGGCGGCTACGACCACCGAGACGGGAGGCGGCGGGAGGGTTGTCCCGGGAGCGCGCCGGCTGCGGCCGATGCCGGTCAGCAGCCAGACCACGATGCCGAGGTAGAGAACGGTGCCGGACAGCAGGACCATGGAGGTCAGCTGCACCGGAAGGCCGTCGGCCATCGCCCGCTACAGGTGGCCGTAGCGCAGGTCGACGAAAAGGCGCTGCTGCCGCCCGTTCCCGTACCGGCGGTTCACCAGGGCCGTCGCCGACCCGTCGCGGGGCGGCAGGGGCACGTCCTTCCCCCACTCCAACTCGGCGCCGACGAGCAGATGCAGGCGGGGGCCTGCACGCCAGCGGGTCGACCCGCCGAGGGTTGTCCAGCGCCCGAGGCGTCCGCCGAGGAAGCTCTTCGTCTCGCGCTCGTCCCCGGGACGCCACCCGTAGTGCATGTCGCCGCCGACGTTGCGCACCTCCCCGTCGGGCAGGAGCACGTTGTCCCCGTGCCGCCGGCGCCCCGTCCAGGCAGCCGTGGACCAGTCGGCCGACCAGCGTCGATCCAGGCGGACGCTCCACCGGTCGCTGTTGGGACCCAGGGAGTGACCGAGGGGGGCGTCGAAGTGGCGGAAGGTGTTGACCGGGAACTTGTGGGTGTAGATCCAGGGCTCGATGCGCACGTACTCCGCCTTCACATCCAGGTCGGACAGGCCGAGGGGATCGGCCCAGACCAGGCCGGTCTGGAGCGAGAACTTGTTGGTGAAATCGTCGCTGAGGATCTTGAGCTTCCTCAGGTCGTCGATCAGGTAGGCGCCCCAGATGCGCACCCCGGGCCGCACGCGCCAGTCGGCGTCGAGAGCCATCATGACGTTGTCTTTGTCGCCGAGGTAGCTCTGCGCCGCCCAGTAGGGGGTGATGGGGTTGAGGTAGGCCGCCTGAATGCCCCGGTCTCCGTAGATCACGACTTCCTGGAAGGCGATGTCCAGGGAGGGCGACACCGCCGCCTCCAGACGGTGGGCGGCGATCCAGCGCTCGCGGTCCAGAGGCCGGCTCATGCCGTTGACGACATAGGACTCGCCCTCGTCGCGGGTGCCGGCGCACAGGGGTGAGTCCGGGCGGTCCGGGCACGGCCGCAGCGCGCCGTGCAGGCTGACCAGATGCAGGGCCCCGAAGGTCGAGCGCAGCCGCACCATGTGGAACCCCGGGGCGTTGCCGCCCAGGCCCAGGTTGTCCAGGGAGGCGGGCCCCCAGACAGCCTGGTCCTTGCCGATCTGCACCTCCACGAGGCCGCCCATGGAAAAGACGACGTACGCGGCGCCCTCGTGATAGTCGGCGAAGCCGTCCCTCAACTGGACCGCCTCGCGGCGAGGCTCGAAGAGATCGTCACGGAGCAGGTAGCGCCGGGTCCCCTGCTCCCGCGTCTGCTCGAGGGCGATGCGGAAGCCGATTCGATCGACCAGACTGCCCTCCACAAGGCCGCCGACCCGGTTGCGGTAGATCCCTTCGGTCCCATCGCGGCCACGCCCGGCGAGGAGGTCGGTCTGTTGCCGGAGCAAGAGGTCGCCGAAGAGCTCTCCGCGGCCGGTGCTGTAACGCAGTGGAGGGGCGCCCTGCGCGGGCCATCCGGCCTCCAGACCTGAGGCCTCCTCACGGGGCCGCCCGTGCCCCAACTCTGCGAGAAGCCTGCGGATCCGCTGCCCGTCGATGGCCGTTACCCTTCCCGCCACCGCTGCGCTGTCCGCGAGAGCCGCGAGGCGGCCCATGGCACCCCGGCTCAGGGGCTTGATGCCGTCGCCGGTACCGGAGAGGACGCCCGTCGTCTCGAGGCGCTCGATCAGCTCGTAGCCCCAGTGGCCGACGGGAACCTGCAGCCCGGCGGACCCCTCCCCGGCGGCCGGGCCGCTCAGGGCGAGGACCGCCGCTACCACTGTTGACCGTCTGCCCACGTCCCGGTAGGATTTCCTTTCTGCCCGCTCCGGACCAGAGTCCGGATGCCTCCACCGCCCGCCCGCGATCGGCCTGCCATGCCAGCACCCATCCACGAGATCCGCGCCCGTGAGATTCTGGACTCCCGCGGCAATCCTACCGTCGAGGTCGATGTCCTGCTCGCGGACGGCCAGTGCGGCCGGGCGGCGGTTCCCTCCGGCGCGTCGACGGGCGAGCACGAGGCGGTGGAACTGCGCGACGGCGATGGGACGCGGTATCTCGGAAAAGGGACGAGCCGGGCCGTGGCCAACGTCCGCGACGAGATCGCCCCCGCCCTGCAGGGCCTCGATGCCTTGGACCAGTCCCTCGTCGACGCAAAGATGATCGACCTCGACGGCACGGCCAACAAGGGCCGCCTCGGCGCCAATGCCATCCTCGGTGTCTCCCTCGCCTGCGCCCGCGCGGGGGCCCGTGCCGCAGGCCTTCCTCTATACCGGTACTTGGGCGGACCGGGTGCCAGGACCCTGCCGTTGCCGATGATGAACATCCTCAACGGCGGCGCCCACTCCGACAACAACATCGACCTCCAGGAGTTCATGGTCATGCCCGTCGGCGCCTCCTCCTTCTCCGAGGGTCTGCGCATGGGCACCGAGGTGTTCCACCACCTCCGGGCAGCCCTGAAGGACCGGGGACTGAGCACGGCGGTGGGAGACGAGGGCGGATTCGCCCCGGACCTGACCTCCAACGACGATGCCCTGCAGGTCATCGCCGAGGCCGTCGAGCGCGCCGGCTACCGGCCGGGAGAAGACCTGGCCATGGCCCTCGATGTGGCCTCCAGCGAACTCTTCCGGGCCGGCCGCTACACTTTTCGCTGGTCGGACGGACGCAGCCGTACGGCCGACGAGATGCTCGACTACTACTCGGGGCTGACCGAGCGGTTTCCCGTGCGCTCCATCGAGGACGGCATGGCCGAGGACGACTGGGAGGGGTGGCGGCAGCTGACGCTTCGGCTCGGGGAGCGCGTGCAACTGGTAGGAGACGACCTGTTCGTCACCAGCACCGAACGCCTGGGCCGCGGCATCGCCGAGGGCGTGGGCAACTCCATCCTGGTGAAAGTCAACCAGATCGGCACCCTGACGGAAACCCTCTCCGCCATCGACATGGCCCATCGAGCCGGCTACACCGCCGTCATCTCCCATCGCTCCGGGGAGACCGAGGACACGACGATCGCCGACATTGCCGTGGCCACCAACGCCGGGCAGATCAAGACGGGCTCGGCCTCGCGCACGGACCGCGTCGCCAAGTACAACCAGTTGCTGCGGATCGAGGATGCCTTGGGCTCCCAGGCCCTCTATCCCGGACCGGAAGCCCTGGCCGGATTCGGCTGATTCCCCGGCTGCCCGTTCCGGGCGCGCGGACTCCACCGGTTCCGGATTCCGCCGAGGACCAGCGCTGCCGTGAGGACTCCAGCCAGCCCGCCCACTCCGGCGGCCGGGTGCAGGGGTTTCAGCAGCAGAACCCCGATGACCAGCCCGAGCTCGTCGATGGCGATCCCCTCCGACGCCGAGAGCTGCGGCCGGCGGAGCCGTCTCCGGCCGACGGCGCCCTCCAAGACACGCGCGGTGACCAGGCGAACCACGGGGCGCAGTGCGACCACGCCCACGGCAACCACCGCGAGGACGACGGTGTCCATGAATCCCTGTCGCAGGCCGGACCCGACGTACCATGCGGCCAGAAAAGGCACCGTCACCCGCGGGAACCTGGCCCCGCGGTCGAGGACGCGCAGGATGTCCAGCCGCCTCAGTGTGGCGTTGATCAGCCAGAAACCAGCGACCACTCCGACGAGCAGGCCCTCCAGGCCGATGCCGCCGGAGAGCCCCACGGCCAACAGCACGACCGCGGCCAGCGGCGGATACAGGCCCCCGGGGGCGAAATCGACTCGAGTGGCCATATCGGCGAGGAAGCCCGCAAGACAGCCGGCCGCGAGTCCCCACAGGAGCGGCTCCAGGGGACCTTCGAGCTGCAGCAGCGGTTGGGAATCGAGGCCGGGCGGAGACAGGTGGAATGGTTCGGGGGATGCGAGGCCCATGCCGATGGCCGCCAACACGACCGCTATCACGGCCAGAGTCGACGGCACCCGGAATCCGCTCCCCAGGCCCCTGGCCCTCCGGACCCGGGACCCGCCGACGCCCGTAGTCGGCATGGCGGGACCAGCGACGCAGACGGCGGCCAGCACGAAGAGGGCGGGCGCACCGAGGTTCTGGACCCCGGCGATCATCTCCCCGAAGAGGGCGAGGGAAAACAGGGCCAGGACGGTGGCAGAGGCGGCAACGGCCTCGAAGAGAAAGCCGGTGATATGGCCTCCCTTCATGGCGCGCAGGTCGAGACCGCAGCCGGCGGCCACTCCCATCCAGCCCGCGAAGAAGGCCAGTCCCGGCAGCAGGACCAGGCCGAAGGGCCGGGCCAGCCACTCGGGGGCCGCCCACCCGAGCATGGCTCCGCAGAGAATGGCCACGGCCTGGGGGTCCGTCAGCGACCGCACCGCCCAGGATCTCGGCGCCTCGGAGGCAGCGACGCCGAGGCGGAGGGCGAAGAGGCCGAAGGAGGCGGCCACGAGAGCGGCGGCGGTCCACGTCTCGGTGGCGATCACCCCGGTTCCCCTGCAACCGGCTCACCGGTGTCCAGATCGAGATTGGGCAGATTCTCGAACCGGTCACGCCATTGGAACAGGAAGGTGGTCACGGCCGCTTGCGCGGCCTCCATCATGGAGTCGACGAATGCCGGCGGCGGCGGTTCCGGCGACAGCACGGCGGCCTCGTCCTCCCGCGTTTCGTGATCCTGGAGCAGGCGGCCCAGGCTCCTGGCCAGCGGTTGCAGCACCGGGCCGACGGCGGCCGCGGTCCAGCCGCGGCCGGGAGATCGGCACGCCCCCGTCCAGGCGAAGATCGGCGCCAAGCGGCGCACCCAGCGAAGCGTGGAGGACCAGCCCGCGCGAAGGGAGCCGTCGTCGATCCCCTCTTTGAAGACCTGGGTTGCGGCCATCGCCAGCAGGCTCGGGCCTTCGGCCGAGGCCGGAAAGTGCAAGTCCGTGCGCCACAGGGGTCGGGGCTCCAGAACGCTCAGGAGGTGACAGTCCATTCCCCATTCGACGCGTTTGTGCCAGAGGTCCAGACGGCTCGGGGGCTGCCGGCTCCGTTCCTGGCGCAGGTCGTCGGCGCGGCGATTGACGACGGGATGGGTGGTCACGTCGGTGCACACATGCAACGCCCATCCGGCGGCAAAGGC
>JAJDTN010000095.1 GCA_022827165.1 Candidatus Latescibacterota bacterium | reverse complement strand
AGACCTCGCGCACCGCCTCGACCTCGCGGTGGCGCCGCCGCACCAGGCTGCGCGCCGCGTTCCACAGGCCGGGGTCGCGCTCGGGGACGCGGTAGGTCTTGGAGAGGGACTCGCAGGTCAGGGCGGCCATGCCGCTACCCTAGGCGGATGGCGGCGGGGCCGTCAATCGAGGTCCAGGTCGGCGGCGATCACCTGCCAGGCGTTGTACCCCGGCAGCCCGGTGATGTTGCCCGAGGGATGGCAGCAGGAGCCGCACAGGTAGAGGTGCTCCAGGTACCCGCGGTAGTGGCCGGCGCCGGGGAAGGGCCGGTCGCAGCCGCTCTGGCCGTGGCCGAGGGAGCCCACCAGCAGGTCGCCGCCGCGCATGTTCGGCAGCCGCCGGGGGATCTCGTGGACGGGGCGGACCATCGACCCGCGCACCGCATCGGGCAGGTTCGGCGCGAAGCGGGACCAGGCCTCGAGCACCCGGCGGCCGTGGGCCTCGGCCTCCACCTCCCAGTTGGCGGAATGGCCGCGCAGCCGGAAGGGCGTCTTCTGCCACATGAAGGCGGTGTGGGCGCCGTCCGGGGCCTGGGCGGGATCGAACCGGGTGGGGCAGGACCCCCAGGTCACCATCGGCGGCAGCCGGCCCCGCTCGTGGGCGGCGACCATGTCGTCGAAGTCGGCCACCGAGCGCAGGCCGAGGATGACCATGAAGGCGTCGGCCAGCTCCGGGTCGGTCCGGGCCGCCGTGTAAGCGGGAGGCTCGTCGAGGTTGAGGTAGAGGCCGAAGAGGGGGGCCAGCAGGTTGTAGCGGTAGGCGGCGGCCCGGTCGCGCCAGGCGGCGGGCAGATGGGCGGGATCGATGAGGTCGAGGAAGGTCTGCTGCGGATTGAGGCTGGAGGCGACGAAGTGACGGGCGCGGAGCCGCTCTCCCGCGGCGGTGACGACCCCGGCGGCACGTCCCGGTCCGCTGCCGGCCGCGGGCTCCACCAGGATGCGGGCCGGCTCGACGCCGGTGCGGACCTCGCCGCCGGCCTCGGTGACCGCCCGCACCAGGGCTTCGGCCAGCCGCGCCGAGCCGCCGGCGCACATCTGCGCCTTGCCGCGGGCGGCCAGCAGCGCCGGGATGTGGTGGCCGAAGCCCCGGGCGCCGGGGTCGACCTCGCGCAGGCCGTTGAAGAACAGGAGCCCGGCCTGCACCGCGGGGCTCTCGAACTCGCGCAGCACGAACTCCCGCGGCGAGAGGGCGCTCGTCTCCAGCAGCAGGCGGCCCTCGGCGGTCGCCTCCAGGCGGCGCCGGCGCTCCCGGGGCGGCAGGGGGGGTGACTGCGCCTCGGGCTCCAGGATCCGCGTCACCACCGGCCGGAAGGCGTCGCGCCAGCGGCGCAGGGCCTCGGCGTCGCGGCGGCTGAAGCGCTCGAAGGACTCGGCGGTGCGCTCGAAGTCGGTCCACCAGGCCAGGGAGCGCCCGTCGGCCAGCAGCAGGGCCACGTTGAGGGCGGGCTCCAGGTAGCGGGCACCGCGGCGCTCCAGCTCGAGATCCGCGTACCACGGCATGCGGGTCACGCCCCGGTGGTAGAAGGAGTGGGTGTTGTGCAGGAACCCGGAGCCCGCCGGCCACTCCTCGGTGCGCAGCCCGCCGCCGGCGACATCGTTGCGCTCCAGGCAGATCACGTGCAGGCCGGCGCGGCAGAGGTACGCCTGCAGGATCAGGCCGTTGTGGCCGGCCCCGAGGATGATGCCGTCGCAGGTGGTGTCCGCCATGGCCGGCGGCGCTATCCGGACTCCTGGAGAACCTCGGCCATCTCCCGCAGGCCGATCGCCTCCACCTCCGCTGACAGCGGGTAGCGCTCGTCCCCCGAGTAGACGATGAAGGACCGCTCCGGCTCGATATCGCCGCGGGCATTGTGGAAGCCGCGGCCCGGACGGGGGGTCAGGCCGAGCTTGATCTCGATGGCCCAGGGCCGGCCCCGGCCCGGCAGCTCGAGCACCAGGTCGACCTCGGCTCCGGCCTGGGTGCGATAGAAGCTCGCCGCCGTTCCGGGCGGTACCGCGGCCAACAGGTTCTCGATCACGAACCCTTTCCAGCTGGCGCCGGCCACGGGATGGCCGGCGAGGGCGTTGTGGTCCTCGATGCCGAGCAGAGCGTGGACCAGACCGCTGTCGCGGACGTAGACCTTCGGAGACTTGACCAGCCGCTTGCGGACGTTGGCGTGGAAGGGCCGCAGGCGGCGCACCAGCAGCAGGTCGACCAGCAGATCGATGTACCCGGTCACCGTCGGACCGCTCACCCCCAGGCTGGCTGCCAGCCTGGACGCGTTGAGGAGTCCGCCCTGTCCGTGGGCCAGCATCGTCCACAGCCGCTCCATCGTCTCGGCCGGTATCCGCCGCAGGGTGAGCTCGGAGACGTCCCGCTGCAGGTAGGTGCGAATGAAATCGCGGCGGAAAGCGAGGCTGTCGGTATCGCTGGCCGCGAGCAGGCTGCCGGGAAACCCGCCGCGCACCCAGAGCACCGCCATCGGCGCCGTCGTCGCGGTGACCTCGAGCACGTCGAGCGGGTTGAGCGGCACGTACTCGATGCGTCCGGCCAGGCTCTCCCCCGACTGCCTGAGCAGGTCCACGGAGGCCGATCCGAGGATCAGGAAGCGGCCCGTGCCCTTCCCCAGCCGCCGGCCCCGGTCGATCAGGCCGCGCAACTCCTGAAACAGCTCGGGGACACGGTGGATCTCGTCGAGGACGACGAGGCGATCCTCGTACTCGGCGAGGAACAGGGCCGGATCGGCGAGCCGGGCCTGGTCGGCGCGGACTTCCAGATCGAGGTAGAGGGCCTCCGTCTGCTCTGCCACCGCATGGGCGAGGGTGGTCTTGCCGACTTGCCGCGGCCCGATCAGGGCAACCGCGGCCTGGCGATTCAGGGCGGTCCTGGTTGATCGATTTGCACGGCGAGGGATCATTTAGCCTTGCAAATCTAAAGCGACGGTTTCAAAAAGCAAGGATGAAGAGCAGGCCTGGCTTGATCGGCGCCGGCCCGTGGGCGACTCTATCGGACCATGAGCCGCTCCGTCGACGCCTCCTGGGCCCTCTACGACCAGGCCGCCAAGGTCATCCCCCTGGGGACGCAGACCCACAGCAAGGCGCCGCGGGAGGCGCTGCGCGGGGTCGAGCCCTGCTTCATCGCCCGCGGCGCCGGCTGCCGCCTGTGGGACGTGGACGGCAACGAGTACATCGACTTCCGCTGCGGCCTCGGTCCCATCAGCCTCGGGTACGCCCACCCGGCGGTGGTCGAGGCCGTGCGCCGCCAGATCGGCGACGGCAGCGTCTTCAGCTACGCCCACCCCCTGGAGGTCGAGGTCGCCGAGCGCCTGGTGGAGGTGATCCCCTGCGCCGAGAGCGTCCGCTTCCTCAAGACGGGGGGCGAGGCGATGGCCGCCGCCCACCGCCTGGCGCGGGCCTGCACCGGCCGCGACCTCATCCTCGCCTGCGGCTACCACGGCTGGATCAACTCGATGCGCCGGGCGGGAGTGCCGGAGGCCATGACCGGCCTCTACCGCGACCTGCCCTGGGGGCGGGCCGACGCCTTCGAGGCCGCCTTCGACGATCTCGGCGGGGACCGCGTCGCCGCCGTCAGCGTCGCCTGCGGCTACGCCGACATCGAGGCCGGCCACGAGTTCCTGCCGGCCCTGAGAACCCTCACCGAGCGCCACGGCGCGCTGCTCATCTTCGACGAGATCGTCACCGGCTTCCGCCTGTGCCGCGCCGGCGCCCAGGAGCACTTCGGCGTCACCCCCGACCTGGCGGTCTTCGCCAAGGGCCTCTCCAACGGCGTGCCCCTCTCCTGCTACCTAGGCCGGCGGGATCTGATGGAGAGCGTCGCCGACGTGGTCGTCTCCTCCACCTTCGGCGGCGACACCCTCGGCCTGGCGGCGGCTCGCGCCGTCCTCGAGGTGTACCAACAGCAGGACGTGATCGGCGTCCTGTGGGAGCGGGGCCGGCAGCTCCACTCCGGCCTGGAGAAGATCGCAGGCCGCCTGGGAGTGGATGTCTGCTTCCGCGGCCTGCCGCCGGCGGGGCACCTCGACCTGCCGTCACCGGAGGCCCGGCTCGCCTTCGAGGGGGAGTGTCTGCGCCGCGGCGTCATCCCCTACAGCCTGTTCTACGTCAGCTACTCCCACGCCCCCGCCGATGTCGAGGAGGCGCTGGGCGTCGTGGAGGAAGCCCTCACCGTCATCCGGGACCGGGGCCTGCTCGCGACGGCGCCGGAGCCCACCCTGCAGCGGTGAACCCGCGCCGCCACTCCCTTGCCGGGCCCTCCTCGTGACCGCCTCGCCTTCCTCTCCCCGTGTCCTGGTTCTCGGCGGCATCAACATGGGCCTGATCACCCGCGCCGAAGCCCTGCCGGCCCCGGGGCAGACCCTGCGCGGCGAGCGCTTCTACAGCTCCCCCGGCGGCAAGGGGGCGACCCAGGCGGTGGCTGCCTCCCTCCTGGGTGCGCGTGTCCGCATGGTGGGACGCGTCGGCGGCGACCTCTTCGGTCCGGCCCTCCTGGAGTCCCTGCGCTCCCACGGGGTCGACACCGCGGATGTCGCCGTCGATGGGGAAGCGGCCTCCGGGGTGGGCGTCATCCTCGTCGACGGCCGCGGCCAGAACCGGGTCCTGGCGACGTACGGCGCCAACCTGCGCTGCGGCGGCGAGCAGCTGCGGGCGGTGGAGGCCGCCCTCCCGGAGACCGACGTGCTGCTGCTGCAGATGGAGATCCCCTTCGAGGTGTCCGTGAGGGCGGCGAGAGCCGCCAGGGACCGGGGGGTCCGCGTCATCCTCGACCCGGCGCCGGCGGCCGACATCCCCGCCGAGGCCTTCGCGGCCTTCGACATCATCGCGCCGAACCAGACGGAGGCGGAGCACCTGGTGGGGGTTGCCGTCGACGACGCGGAGTCCGCCTCCCGGGCCGCGGGCCTGCTGATGGAGCGGGGGGCGCCGGCGGCGGTGATCAAGATGGCGGAGCTGGGTGCGTACTACCGGACCGCGGATGAGGAGGGATGGGTCCCGCCCTTTGCCGTCGAAGCCGTGGACACCACCTCCGCGGGAGACGCCTTCCACGGCGCTCTCGCCGTGGCCCTGGCCGAGGGCGGGAGCCTGCGCGAGGCCATGACCTTTGCCGCCGCCGCCGGCGCCCTGGCCGTGACCCGCCCCGGCGTGCAGGACTCGATGCCGCGGCGCCCGGAGGTGGATGAGCTGCTCACCCGGGCGTACCAAGGGGCCGTATGAAGATCGCCACTTGGAACGTGAACTCCATCAAGGTGCGGCTGCCGCAGTTGCTGCAGTGGCTGGAGGCCGAGGCGCCGGACCTGATGGGGCTGCAGGAGACCAAGGTCGTGGACGAGGTCTTTCCCGCGGCGGAGTTGGAGAAGGCCGGGTACCGCGCCGCCATCAGCGGCCAGAAGGCCTACAACGGCGTCGCGCTTCTGAGCCGCGAGCCGGCGGCCGACGTGGTCACCGACCTGCCGGGCATGGAGGACCCGCAGCGGCGGGTGCTCGGCGCCACGGTGGGGGGGCTTCGCTTCCTGAACCTGTACGTGCCCAACGGCCAGAGCGTGGGCTCCGACAAGTACGCCTACAAGCTGGAGTGGCTGGGCCGCTGCCGGGAGTACGTGGAGGACCAGCTGACCCGGCACGAGCGCCTGGTGGTGGTGGGCGACTTCAACGTGGCCCCCGAGGACCGGGACGTGCACGATCCCGCCCTGTGGGCCGACTCGGTGCTGTTCTCCGACGCCGAGCGCGAGGCCTTCACGCGGCTGCTGTCCGCCGGCCTGACCGACGCCTTCCGGCTCTTCCCCCAGGAAGAGGAGACCTTCTCCTGGTGGGACTACCGCATGGGCGCCTTCCGCCGCAACCGCGGGTTGCGCATCGACCACATCCTGCTCTCGGAGGCCCTGCGCGGCCGGTGCACCTCCTGCCGCATCGACCGCGAGC
>JAJDTN010000122.1 GCA_022827165.1 Candidatus Latescibacterota bacterium | reverse complement strand
TGGCCCTCCGGGGTGTACGGTTCGGCCAACACCGTCTCGGGCGGCGCGGGCAGGGCCAGACCGGCGCTCACCGAGAGCAGCAGGGCGGGTATGGCCAGCATCGATGCGGGCCGTCGGCCCATGCGTGGTTGCTTGCGGTCCATGCTCAATCCCTCCGGCAAGAGATGCTGCTTGACTTCTGAATATAGATCCTGAGCGTGCCCGCCAAGCCGGGGCTGCCGCTGGATCCGCACTCATGACTCCATTACCAGCCGGAACCCGGGGATGGCGAACTGGAAGGTCAGGGGCCAGAAGTTGCGGTAGCTGATGCGGATGTGGTCCTTGGGCGTCGCCCAGCTCCCCCCCTTGAGGACCATCTTGTTGCTCATGAACTTGCCGTTGTACTCGGCGATGGCGCCGGGGTAGGGCCGGAATCCGGGGTAGGGCAAATAGGAGCTGTTGGTCCATTCCCAGACGTTGCCCATCATGTGCTTGAGCTCCCCTTCTTGGGGCGTCATCGCCGGCCGGTACAGCTCCCCTCCGAGAAGCACCGCCTCACTATTGCGCACCTGCGCCATGGCGTCGGTGCGCCGGGCGGCGTGCTCCCATTCCGCCTCGGTGGGCAGGCGCACGATCCTGTCCTCGCCGCGGCTCTTCCAGTTGGCGTAGGCCGCAGCCTCGAAGTAGCTCAGGTGAGAGACCGGCTCGTGGAGATCCGTCTCCTGCCAGCCTTGCAGGGTAAACCGCTGCCACCTGCCGTCGATCTGTTTCCAGTAGAGAGGAGCCCGGGGGAAAATCTCTCGGTCCGCCAGCCGGAGCACCGGCCGCATGGAGCCGTCATCCCAGGCCTCGGCGAACCACCAGGCGAAGTTCTCGTAACCGCCGTCGGCGATGAACTCCAGATACTCACCGTTGGTCACCGGGCGGTTCATCATGGCGAAGGAATGGATGTATTGCCGGTGCACCCCGTACTCGTTGTCGAAGCCGAACCCACCTTCCACGTTGCCCACCTCTGCTATGGTCTCCTCGAAGGGGACCCACCGGAGGGGGATTTCCACCGATCCCGGGGCACGGGACTCGCCGCTGATGTGTCTGCCTTCTGGGCGGCGCTCGAAGCGGTTGCGCAGAACCTCGGTGTAGAACAGCTCCTGGTGCTGCTGCTCGTGGTTGATTCCCAACTCCATCAGGCGGTCGAACTCTTCACCGTGGTCGCCGTCGAGGAGCAGGTCCATCACCTCGTCCACGTCGGACCGGTACTTCAGTATGCTCTGGAGAGGGGCCTCGTGGACGAGTACCGCTCCGCGGCAGGCCTGGCGCACGTGCTTGCCCGCCCCCTTGTAGTAGGAGTTGAAGTGATACCACAGCTTGCCGTCCCCCCCCAGGGACCCGGCGTACCTGCCGAGGATGACGGCGTCGAAGAACCAGTTGGTGTGGCCAAGGTTCCAGGCCGGCGGGCTCACCTCCTGCACGGCCTGGTGGTACAGCTCCTCCTCGCTCAGCAGCGCCACCATTTCGAGAGAGTGGTTGCGCACCCTGAGATACCTCTCGCGCAGAGAATCAGCAGACACAATTACTCCTTTACCCATGGGGATTTGTAAGGCACGTCTTTCGGGACCCGTCGTCAAGGGTTGGAGATGCCGGTGTCAGGGGAGCCCGGATCAGCCCCCGCGGGGGCCCGGCCACTCGTCCCGGTGGCAGCAGAAACCGCTTGACAAGCCACTCATTTACTCTATTTTGCAGAGTACTCTGCATCAGTCACCCCAGCAGCGCTCAAGTGCCGCGCGAGGAGAATCTCCCCATGGACCCCGAGGTGACCCGGAAGCTGGAGGAAGACGTCTCCTTCGTCCGCCAGGCGGTGGAGCAGCGGGACAAGGCCGAGTACAAGTCGCTGGCGATCATCGTCATGTGGGCCGTGATCGTCGCCGTCGGATACGCCCTGAACGACTTCGCCATGGACTACGTGCCGTTCTACTGGATGACCGCCCCCGTGGCCGGCTTTCTGGTCAGCCTCGCCCTCGGCAGCCGGTCCGACAGGAAGCGGGGACTGAGCCGGCCGGGCCTGAGCGCCCGCCACGGCCTGCACTGGGGCACCATCTTCCTCGGCGGCATGGCGGTGATCTCCATCGCCGTGGCTCACCGGTTCGACGGCTGGGTCATCGGCCAGCTCTTCGCCCTCCTCACCGGCGTGGTGTTCTTCCTGGGCGGTCTCCACCTCGACCGGCGCACCCTCTGGCCGGGGGTCCTGCTCATCTGCGGGGCCGCCGCCGTCGACCACATCCAGCCATACCCGTGGACCATCGTCGGCCTGGCCACCGCCGCGACCCTGGTGGCCAGCGCCCTGTGGATGAAGCCGAAGGATGAAGAAGCCGTCGCAGCCGGCTGAGGTGACCTCCGAGGGGCTGGTCCGGCTGGACAAGCTGCTGGAGCACCGGAGCCGGCTGGGCGCCTGCGTGCTGCTGGCCGACGTGGAGGCCATGACCTTCACCAGCCTGAAGGGTCACCTGAAGGAGACGGACGGCAACATGGGGGCCCACCTGCGCAAGCTGGAGGACGCCGGCTACCTGGACGTGTCCAAGCGCTTCGAGAACCGCAAGCCGGTCACCTGGTACCGCCTCACCCGCAAGGGGGCGGAGGCCCTGCGTAGCCATCTGGAGGCGCTGCAGACGGTGATCCGCGGCGCGAGGCTTGGCCCTCTGGGGTGACCAGCCGCGTGTCCTGGCTGTTCGCCCTCCTCGGCGGGGCCTGCTTCGCCGCCGCTGTCCACGCGCAGGACCCGGCCGTCGTGCAGGGTCAGGTCGTCGACGGGGCGGGAGACCCTGTCGCCTTCGCCAACGTGCAGATCGCCGGGACCACGGACGGGGCCGCCACCGGGCGCGACGGGCGCTTCCGGTTCGCCACCCGGCAGCTGGAGGAGCGCGAGATCGTGGCCTCCTTCATCGGCTTTGAGCCGGCGCGGCGGACCCTGCGGCTGGCGCCGGGTGACACCGCCGCCGTCCGCCTGGTGCTGCGCCGGGTCCTGATCGAGCTCGGCGAGACCGCGGTCACGGCCAGCACCTGGTCCACCGGCGAGAGGGAGGACGTCACCCTCTCCCCCCTGGACGTGGTCACCACCGCGGGCGCCGCCGCCGACATCCTCCGGGCCGTCAAGACCTTCCCCGGCGCCGCCATGGTCGACGACGGCGCCGGCCTCTTCGTGCGCGGCGGCGACGTGAGCGAGACCCTGATCCTGCTCGACCAGGCGACCGTCGTTCACCCCTACCGCCACGAGTCGCCCACCGGCGGCGTCTTCGGCACCATCCCGCCCTTCATGGTCAAGGGGACCGTGTTCTCCACGGGCGGCTTCCCGGCCCGCTACGGCAACACCCTCTCGGCGGTGCTGACCATGGAGAGCCAGGACCTGCCCGACCAGTCCCGCTCCAACCTCAACCTCGGCCTCGCCGCCCTCTCCCTCGGTGTCGACTCACCCGTCGTCCCCGACGCCCTCGGCCTGCGTCTCTCGGGCAACCTCAGCCTCACCGACCTCCTCTTCCGGGTCAACGGCCACGGCGGCGCCTTCGAGACCTACCCGCGCTCCCACGACGGCAACCTCGACCTCGTCTACCGGTACTCCCCGGCGGGGCGTCTCAAACTCTTCAGCTTCGTCACCGGCGACCGCCTCGGGGTGCGGGTCGACGAACCCTCCTTCGACGGCTTCTACCGCAACCGCACGACCAGCCGGCTCCACAACCTGCAGTGGAGGGACATCCTCGGCGGCTGGCTGGTCCGGACCAGCGCCTCCCTCAACAGCTACTCGGCGCGCCGGCGGCTGGGCAGCCTCGACCTGGAGCCCGCCGACCTGACCACGAAGCTCCGCGCCGACCTGGAGGGCGGCCTCGGCGACCGCGCATGGCTGCGCTTCGGCGGCGAGACGGAGCGGATGGACAACCGCTTCCGCGGCACCCTCCCGCGGCGGGGGGACATCTTCGATCCGGAGGCGGAGGTCTTCGAGCTGGACCACACCTACGGCGCCCGGCGCACCGGCGGCTACGTGGAGGTCGATCTGAAGCCAGCCCACGCCGTCGCCGTCAATGCCGGGGTCCGCGCCGATCACCACGACCTGGCCCGCCGCCTGGCCGTCGACCCGCGGCTGTCGGCGCGCTGGTCCTTCACCCGAAGGACGGACCTGCGCCTGGCCTGGGGGGTCTATCACCAGTTCCCCTCGCCGATGGAGTACAACGCCACGAGCGGCAACCCGGAGCTGGGGCCCCAGCGGGCCCAGCACTGGGTCGCGGGCCTGACCCACGAGCGCCGGGAGCTGATGATGCGGGTGGAGGCCTACCACAAGCCCTACGGCGGCCTGGTCCTCCACGACCCCCGACTCAACTACACCAACGGCGGCAGAGGCCGGGCCTCGGGGCTGGACCTGTTCCTCAAGCGCGGCGGCTTCCTGCGGACCCGCGTCAGCGGCTGGGCTGCGTACAGCCTGATGCGCTCGCGGCGGCTGCAGCCGCGCCACCTCGGCCGGGAGGTGACCTACGAGGAAGCCCCTTCGCCCTTCGACATCACCCACAACCTCACGGTGGTGGCCAAGGCGCTGCTGGCGGGGGGGCTCAGCGGCGGCCTGACCCTCAGGCACGCCTCCGGCCGTCCGGTCACCCCCGTGACGGGCGCGGTCCCGGCGGAGGCGGGGGGCTACTACCTGCCGGTGGAGGGCCCCGTCGGCTCGGAGAGGCTGCCCGCCTTCCAGCGGCTGGACGCGAGCCTGAGCTACCTGCGGCCCTTCGGGGCGGGGCATCAGGCCGTGCTCTACCTGGCCGTGAGCAACCTCCTCGACCGGGACAACGTCCTCGACTACGACTACAGCCTCGACTACGGCGAGCGCCGGCCGCGCACCACGCGCTTCCGTCGGTCGGTCTACTTCGGCGCCATGCTCACCTTCAACCGCTGAGCCATCCTGGAGGAACGACATGAGACACCTGCTGCTGCTGCTCGCCCTCGGTCTCTTCCTGCCCGCCGCCTGCCTGGCGCAGCCGGCCGCCCATCTGTCCCCGGCCGCCGCCCGCCTGTCCCCGGCCGCCGACAGCCTGATCGCCACGGGCCGGGCGGACTTGAAGGCGGGAGTGAATCACGGGGATCTCGAGCGCATGATGGCGGCCCGGGCCGCCTTCGAGCGAGCCGCCGACACGGAGCGGGCCGCCTGGGCCCGCTACTACGCGGCCCTGGCCGACTTCCGCATCGCCAACCACCTCCTCACCCGGGAAGAGGGATCGAAGGACCGGGCCGCGGCGCACCTGGAGAGCGCCGTGGAAAGACTGAAGGAGGTCGTCCGCCTCGACGCGGAGTCCGCCGAGGCCTGGGCGCTGCTGAACAGCGTCTATGGGCGGCAGATCTCCCTGAGCCCGATGAAGGGGATGCTGCTGGGACGCCGGTCGAAGCGGGCCCTCCAGATGGCCGGGCGCCTGGCGCCGGACAACCCCCGGGTGGTGCTGGCCGCGGCCGTGTCCGACTTCAGCACCCCCGGCATGTGGGGCGGCGACAAGGAGAGGGCCATGGAGGGGTTCCGGAGGGCCGCGGAACTCTTCGCCGCCGAGGAGCCGGCCGATCCGCTGCAGCCGGTGTGGGGGCACGACGAGGTCTACGCCTGGATCGGTCTGGCCCACCTCGACCGGGACGAGCGCGAGCAGGCGAGGGCCGCCTTCGAGAAGGCCCTGGAGATCGAGCCCGACTTCGGCTGGGTCCGCTACGCGCTGCTGCCGGGACTCGACGAGGCCGCCGCCGAGTGAGCCTCGGCGCCTAGGCGGCCTCGCGCACCTCGGCCGACCAGTCCCGCCAGATGCCGCCGTCGGTGGGGTCCACCACCAGCGGGTCGGGCACCGACTCGGGCGTCTTGAGGAACCCGTAGATCGTCGCCTGGCGGATCACGTCGGTGGAGGTGTTGAGGCCCGCCATGTGCAGGATCTTCGTGTGCCACAGGACCACGGTGCCCGCCGGGCCGTGGCAGTCGACGGGCTCGGTGTCGTCCTTGATGCGGCCGATGACGGGGTCGCTGTAGCCGCCGGCGCGGCGCACGGCCAGGTGCTTGTCGGTGTGCTTCTCGCCGGCGCGGAACGCCTCCCACTGCTCCGGCCAGATCCTGGAGTGGCTCCCGGGCCAGACGGTGAAGCCGCCGCAGCCGGGGGGCAGGTCGTCGATGTAGGCCGACACCTGCAGGCGGATGCGCCCGTAGCAGGCGCCGTCCGAATGGGCCCCTGGGTACCCGGGCGCCGGGGGCGGACTCCCGGGCAGGGTGCAGTAGAGTCCGCGCGTGCCCTGGCCGTTGATCCACAGGGGGCCGGTGGCGGGCAGCCGCAGGGCCGGCTCGGTGCGGAAGGTGCCCTCCGGCGGATACCCCATGGCGTGGCCCACGTGGGAAACCAGCCCGCCCACGGCATCGTCGCACATGAAGGCGGGGCCGGTGGCGGCGCCCGAGGCGTCCAGCCCCGCCGGCCGCACGACCGTGCCCTGTCCCAGGAGCTGTTCCGCCACCTCCCACAAGGCCCGGGGCGCCAGGTCGAGGAGCAGTTCCTCGCCGCCGTTGCGCACGTAGAACCGCTGGCCCCTGCCGCTGAAGTAGGCGTCTCCGCCGCCCTCGGGCCGGGCCGCCGCCAGGCGGTCGCTCTCCTCCTCGGTGATGGGGCCCCAGGTGGCCGGATCGTCCCGCTTCATGCGCGGCAGGTGCTCGCCGGCGATCTCCCACATCTGGTCCCGCGCCCGGCGGCAGAGCTCGGGGTCGAGCACTCCCGGCAGCACGAGATATCCGTCCCGCTTGAAGCGGGAGATCTGGTCCGTGGTCAGCAGATCGACGGCCATCAAGGTCCCTCCTGTTGCAGGTGAGGCTGGAAGCCCAGGCCCCCGCGCACCAGGGACTCCCAGCAGTGCACGGGCGACCGGGCGAGGACGGCCGGCAGCTCCGCCCGCAGGTCGGCGATGGCCGGGACCTCCCCCTCCTCCGGCGGACCCAGATGGGCGAGCCGGCCCAGGGCGTCCATGGCGAAGCCCACGGAGATGACGTTCTCGTCGTCCCGGACCACCGCCTTCAGCGCCTCGATCGCCGGCTCCAGGGCGTCGCCCGCGGCGGCGGCCCCGTGGGAGCAGAGGATGACCATCGACCACAGGGCGTTCTCGCGCACGGCGGAGCGCACCGGCGCGAACCGCTCCAGGCCGAAGTCGACGCCGCCGCCCTCGCAGATGTCGCTGTCGTCGGTGGGCCGCACGAACTTGATGCTGCGGCCCTGGGCCCGGTCCATGGCCAGCCGGTTCTCCTCCCGGTCCAGGCTCCGCAGGAGGGCGCGGAAGCAGTCGGGGATGCGCTCGCGGCCGGTCCCCGTGGCCGCGGCCCGGCGGCCGAGGCAGCCCAGGGCGCCGGCGGCGACGGAGCGGACGTACACGGAGGGGTCCTCGTGGAGGCGGGCGGTGACCGCTTCCAGGACCTCGGCCGTCAGGGGGGCGGCGTCGCCGAGGCCGTGGACGCCGGCCTTGCGGACCCACTTCACGGGGGAGGCCGCGGCCTCGAGGAAGGCCGGCGTGGCTTCCTCTCCGACGGTGATCAGGCCGTAGGCGGCGGCCCGGCGCACGCTCTCGCGGTGGTCGTGGAGGGCCTTGCCCAGGATCCGCACGGCCAGGGGCGTATCGCCGATGGAGGCGATCCGGTAGGCGGCGCCGACGCGGACCGGCTCAGCGGGCTCGTGACGGGCACGAAGCCGCGCTGACAGTCGCTCAGCCTCCTGATCCCGCGCCGCTGGCGAGAGGGTGGCGGCTTCGGGCCGCGGGGGCGGCGGCCGGCCCGTGCGGATCCAGTGATCGTGGTAGCGCCAGACCGCGGTGAGGTCCTCGTCCGCCCCGGACAGGTCGATCCCGGTCATGGGGTCGGTGGAGGGATCCCGCCAGTCGACCTCGGCGAGCCCGTCCTCGCCGGCGGCGGGCGCGTCGGTGGTCCGGTAGAGCCAGAAGCGCCACATGAACCGCGGCCGGTCCTGCCAGGTCCGCCAGTCGTCGCGGCGGTGGTTGCCCCGGTGGAAGGTGTTGTGCGAGTAGAGGACGACGCTGCCCGCCGCCAGCGGCGCCGCCTCGAAGGAGCGCACCAACGGCCACCCGGTGTTCGTCACCGCCTCCCGCATGCGCCGGTCGTGGGCGGTGCGGCCTTGGCGGATCTCGTCCAGATCGTACTCGGAGTCGGGGCCGCTCGCCGCCTGCCCCTCCATGCCGCCGAGCTGGTAGGCGAAGTCGAGGTGATCGGCGCCGGCGAAGTTGTCGTGGTTCTCCTCGTGGTCGAAGGTCCAGTAGTGGGAGTAGGGAACCGTGGCCGTGGGCCCCATCTCCGGCGCCACCGCCTGCGGGTAGTAGAGCATCTCCATCTGCACCGCCTGGTGGTGGCGCAGCTTGCGGCCGTTGTAGGGCCCGTTGTCGTCCTTGTGCCAGTGCTGGTCCCGCCCGCCGCTGGCGAAGGTGGCGTTGTGGGTGAAGGGCACGACCGCCCAGCTCTCGCCCAGGAGAAGGTCCAGGGCCCCCACCAGGCCCGGGGCGTTGAGCACCTCCAGGATCTCGGGCAGGCTTCCGGGGGTGACGGGCCTCCCCTCGCGGACGGCCTCTTTCTCCCGCTCGTAGATGCGCCCGTGGATCTCGGGGGAGATCCCGAGGCTGTCGGGGGACAGCAGCACGATCCCCCGGCTCGCGAAGTCCCGCACCAGCCGCTCCGGCGGGGTGCCGGGCAGGGGCGGGGGGGAGGGTTGGTCGGCTTCAGCGGTCAATCCGATTCCCCTGAGAAGGGCCGGTCACGACAAAGGGGTTGCGAGAGAAGGTGTGTCCCGCAACCCCTTACCTGTCGAAAGTGGTGCACCCAGGAGGACTCGAACCCCCAACCTTCTGATCCGTAGTCAGATGCTCTATCCAATTGAGCTATAGGTGCACGGACCGGAGATCAGAAGGTACGCCGACCCCCTACATCGTCAAGACAGCGCCTCGAGGTACTTGTAGCCCGACCCGGTGTTGAAGAGGACGACCCGCTCGCCGCCTCCCAGCCAGCCGCGATCCTTCAGCGCCAGCAGGGCGGCGAGGGTGGCGCCGCCCTCGGGGGCCGGGAAGATCCCCGTGTGCCGCGCCAGGTCCCGGCTCCGGGCGATCAGCTCCTCGTCGGTGACGGCCACCGCCGTGCCGCCGCTCTCGCGCAGGGCCCGAAGCATGAGGAAGTCGGCCACGGCGCCGGGCACGCGCAGGCCCGAGGCGATGGTGCGGGCGTCGGCCCAGGGCTCGGCGGACTCGTGGCCGGCCTCGAAGGCGCGCACGATGGGGGCGCAGCCGGCGGCCTGCACCGAGACCATGCGCGGCCTGCGGCCGGGCTCGATCCAGCCGAGCTGCTCCAGCTCCTCGAAGGCCTTCCACATGCCGATGAGGCCCGTGCCGCCGCCGGTGGGGTAGACGACGACGTCGGGCAGGCTCCAGCCGAACTGCTCGGCCAGCTCGTAGCCCATCGTCTTCTTGCCCTCCGCCCGGTAGGGCTCCTTGAGGGTGGACATGTCGAACCAGCCCTCGGCCTCGCGGCGCTCGCCGACGATGCGTCCGCAATCGGTGATCAGGCCGTCCACCAGCTCCAGCCGGCCGCCGCAGGCGGTCACCTCGACCTGGAAGGCGGCGGGCGTGTCCCGCGGCATGAAGACGTGGCACTCCAGGCCGGCGGCGGCGGCGTACGCGGCCAGGGCGCCGCCGGCGTTCCCCGCCGTGGGGATGGCGACCTTCACCGCCCCCCGGGCGGCGGCGGCGGTGACCGCCGCGGAAAGGCCCCGAGCCTTGAAGGAGCCGGTGGGGTTGACGGACTCGTCCTTGACCCACAGCCGGCGGAAGCCGCACCACTCGCCGAGGCGCCGGGCCCGGCGCAGGGGCGTCCAGCCCTCGTCGAGGGTGACGGCCTCGTCCCCGGGGCGCAGGGGCATGACCTCGCGGTAGCGCCACATCGACGGCGTCCGGCCGGCCAGCTCGTCGCGGGAGACGGCGGCGCGGGCGGCGGCCAGGTCGTAGCGCGCGAAGAGGGGGGCGCCGGCCTCGGAGAGGTTGTGCAGGCCGTCGAGGTCGCAGCGCGCGCCGGTGCGAGTGCACTCCAGGTGGGTGAAGAAGGACCCGCTCACGGGGCTCCGTACAGGCCGTGGTCGGCGATGTAGCCTTCCACCGCCTCGGGCACCAGGCAGCGCACCGGCAGCCCGGCCCGCACCCGGCGGCGGATCTCGGTGGAGGAGATGTCGAAGACGGGGGTGTCGACGCGCTCGACGCGGTCCGCCAGGGCGCCGGCGGGCAGCGCCCCTGACTCGACCCGCGTGCCGGCGATCACCGTGGCCAGCGCGAGGATGCCCTCCGGGTCGTGCCAGCTCTCCAGCTCGGGCACGTTGTCGGCGCCGATGATGAGGAAGCGCTCGTCAGCGGGCCCCTCGTCGCGGAGCCGGCGCAGGGTGTCGACGGTGTACGAGACCCCCGGGCGCCGCAGCTCGAGGTCGCTGGCCTCCAGCCGGTCGTGGCCTTCCACGGCGGCGCAGACCATGCGCCAGCGGTGCTCCGGCGGGGTCGGCACCTCGCTCTTGTGGGGAGGCTCGGCGGCGGGCACGAAGAGCACGCGGTCCAGGTGGAGGGCCTCCAGGACGTGGCGCGCCAGGAGGAGGTGGCCGCAGTGGACGGGGTCGAAGGTGCCTCCGAGGATCCCGAGACGCTCCCCCACGGCCTCACTCGGCGTCCTGCCCGGCCTCGGCGATCCACTCGCGCACGTCCTCGAGGAGGTCCTCGTCCCCGGAGCCCGAGAGCACCTCGTCCCACAGGGCCTGCGCCTCGTCGGGGCGGCCCTGCCGGCTGTGGATGCGGCCGATGCGGGCCAGGCCCTGCCAGTACCAGTCGGTGTCCGGGTAGGCGCGGACCATCTGCTCGTAGGTCATCTTCGCCGCGTCCAGGTGCCCCTGGCGGTGGTACAGCCGGGCGGCGAGGAAGTCCTTCTCCGCGAGCCGGCCCCGGCACTCGCGGATGCGCCCGTTGGCGTCGGCCACCAGCGGACTGCCGGGGTTGTCCTCGATGAACCGGCGGTACGCCGCCAGGGCCTGGTAGGTCTCCGCCTGGTCGAGCTCGGCGCGGCGGCTCTGCTCGAAGTAGGACTCGCCGATCTTGTACTGGGCCTCCACTAGGCGCGCGCTGGAGGGATAGGTGTCGACGAGTCGTTCGTACTCGAAGACGGCGCTGACGTACTCCTCGAGGTGGAAGAAGGACTCGGCCAAGTGGTACTGGGCCTCGGCCACCTCGGCGAAACCCGGGTAGTTGCTCAACACCCGCTGGAAGTTGTCCACCGCCCGCAGGTAGCGCCCCTTCTCGAAGTCCTCCATCCCCTTGTCGTAGTAGAACCCGGCCCCCTGCAACTGCTCCGGGTCCTTCTTGCCGGCGCACCCGGCGACAAGCGCCGCCGCCAGGAACGAGGCGAGTCCGCGGAGGGACATCAGCGATTCGAGTAGAAGAGGTAGACGAGGGAGCCCAGGACGGAACTGACGATGGCCGGTTCCACGTACTTGCCCCAAGTGCGTTTCTCCATCTCGGTCTCGGCGAAATCGAAGCGGGATTGCTGAAGGGCATCGAGCTCGCCCTTCGGAATGCGGTCTCTCAGCCCGGCCCTCCCCTCACCGGACCACAGACGCTCGCCCCCCATGTCGAGATCCAGCTGCAGGCCCACGCGGCATCGGCGGGTGACGTTGTTGGTCAGCAGCCCGGACCGCCCGGTGACGGCGACTTCGATGACCCGGTACGACAGGTGGGCGGCCGCCGCCGAGGTGTCGGCGGTCACCGCCAGGCCCCGCGTGAGCAGCTCCTCGAGGAGCAGGTGCTCGAAGAGCCAGTTGGCGTCGTCCTTGGCGGCGGGTTGGAGGCTCACCTTCTCGAAGCCCTCGCCGTGCCCGGCGGTGTCGAGGCCGGCCACCGCCTCCTGTACCGCCCGGGTGGCCGCCCGGGACACGAGATCGAGATTGCTCGGACCCAGGGCGCCGGACCGGCCGGGCTGCAGGAGAAGGACCGCGGCGAGGACGAGGACGCGGCGGGGGGCCGGACTCACGGCCCCTCCAGTTGCCGCAGCTCCTCGCGCGCCTCGTCGACGTACTCGCTGCCGGGGTAGTTCTGCAGGAGCTTGCGGAAGGCGGCCACGGCCTGGTCGGACTCGCCGAGAGCCAGGTACGCCCGGGCGATCATCAGCTGGGCGTCGTCGGCCTTCTCGGTGTAGGGGTAGGCGAGGACCTTGGTGAACTCCGCCAGGGCGGGGCGGAACCGGCGCTGCAGGTAGCGGGCCTCGCCGATCCAGTAGCGGGCGTTGTCGGCCAGGTCGCTGTCGGGGGCGCGCTCCAGGATCTCGGAGAATGCGGCCACCGCCTCGTCGAAGCGGCGCTCCCGGTGCTGATCGCGGGCGCTGGCGTAAGCGGCGGCAGCATCGAAGGTCGGGTCCGCGCCGGCCGTTGCGGCGGCGCCGGCCGGGGGACTGGCCGCCGGGCTCGAGCCGGCGCCGGCCGGGGGTTTGGCGCTGGCGCCGGAGGCGCCGGATCCCTCGAGGGCGGCCACCCGCTCGTGCAGGGCGGCGAGGCTCTCCTCGGCGCGCCGCAGGCGCTCGGCCAGGTCCTCCCCGCGGTCGGCGTAGGCCTGCTGATCGCGGCCCATGGCCTCCAGCTTCTCGCGCAGGTCGGCGGAGTTGTCCGCCGCGCGGGTCCCCGGAGCGGTGCCGGCGCAACCCGTCCCCGCGGCCCAGGCGGCGGCGAGGAGAAGGCGCAACAGCGGTCCTGGTGAGAGGGTCGGTCTCATTCTCGGCAGCCTTTCCTAAGATGCGCAGGCCGTCCGCAAACGTCCAGCGGCGGCGAAGCGCTCACCCGGGGGCGGCGGACCAGCGGCTGATGAGGCCCTCCGTCGACCGCCCGGAGACGTGGCACAGGACCCGCACCTGGCCCCCGGCCTCCTCCACCACCCGGCGGCCGACCACCTCGTCGAGGGAGTAGTCGCCTCCCTTGACCAGCACGTCGGGCAACAGGTCCGCCACCAGCGGCTCGACGCTGGTCCCGGGGAAGAGGGTGACGGCGCTCACGTCCTCCAGGGCGCACAGCAGGGCGGCGCGGTCCTGCTGCGGCACCAGGGGGCGCCCCGGGCCCTTCAACCGGCGCACGCCGTCGTCGTCGTTGAGTCCGACCACGAGGAGATCGCCCAGGGCCCGGGCCTCCTGCAGGTACTCCACGTGGCCGCGGTGCAGCAGGTCGAAGCAGCCGTTGGTGAAGACCACGACGCGGCCGTCGCCGCGGCAGCGGGCGCGCAGATCGAGGAGGGCGGAGCGGGAGAGGAGCTTCTCGGAGTGCACGGAGGGTCAATAGAAGACGGCCCTGAGCGAGGGACTCGCAAAGGGCCGCGAATGGGGTGGATGACGGGAGTTGAACCCGCGCCCTCCAGGGCCACAACCTGGCGCTCTAACCAACTGAGCTACATCCACCACACGTCGAAGAATGGCGTGCCCACCAGGACTCGAACCTGGGACATTCTGCTTAGAAGGCAGATGCTCTGTCCAGCTGAGCTATGGGCACCTGCGAGCCTTGTGGGCCGGAGTGTCAAGATACGGACCGGTGGAAATAGGGGCCAACCGTGCAAGTGGTCGGGGTGGTCGGATTCGAACCGACGACCCCCTGCTCCCAAAGCAGGTGCGCTAACCGGACTGCGCTACACCCCGAACCCGGTTGATCTCGCGCCGCAGCCTGTCGGCCTCGGCGCGCGCCGCCTCGGCGAAGTCGGCGCCCTCGGAGGCGTGCATGACGCTGCGCGAGGCGTTGATCAGCAACCCCGCCCCGTCGCTGCGCAGGCCGCCGGCCACCGACCCGGCCAGATCCCCCCCCTGGGCGCCGACGCCGGGCACCAGAAAGGGAAGCTCCGGGGCCAACCTCCGCAAGCCGGCCATCGACTCGGCGCGGGTGGCGCCGACCACGAGTCCGCAGTTGCCGTGCTCGGCGTTCCACTCCAGGGCCCGGCGCGCCACCCGCTCCCACAGCCGGTACCCCCCCTCCACGGCGGCAGCCTCGAAGTCGGCGGCCCCCGGGTTGGAGGTCAGGCAGACGAGGAAGACGCCGCGGTCGGCGTGGCGGGTGAAGGGCAGGACGGCGTCGGAGCCCATGTAGGGGGTCACGGTGACGGCGTCGGCGCCGAGCTCGGTGAAGATCGCATGGGCCCAGCGTCCGGCCACGGGCCCTATGTCTCCGCACTTGGCGTCGACCACCACCGGCACGGGATCGGGGACAGCCTCGATAGTGGCGGCCAGCGCCTCCCACCCGCCGGCGCCGAGAGCGGCGTAGAAGGCGAGGTTGGGCTTGAAGCAGCAGACGAGGTCCGCCGTGGCCTCCACCAGGCAGCGGTTGAACTCCAGCACGCCGGAGGCGTCGCGGGCGAGGCCGGCGGGCAGGCGCTCGGGGACCGGGTCGAGCCCGACGCACAACAGGGAGTCGTGGGCAGCGACGGACCGCGACAGGCGTTCGGCGAAGGTGCTCACGGAGAGATGGTCACGGAGTCCGGGAGCGTATCCGCCGGCGCCGGGGCTCGCGTCTGGAGCAGGGAGTCGAGGAAGTCCCGATAGACGATCGGAGGCGCAAGGTGGTCCGCGAGACCGGCCGTATCCGTCGCCGCCTCCGCCAGGCTGTCGGGGACGGCGGCCGCGCCCACCACCGGCGGCTCGGGTGGCCGCGGCGGTTTGGGTCCGATGACGAAGACCACCCGCCCCTTGGAGAGGAAGTCTCCGTGGAGGTCGGCCAGCTGCAGGCGTGTCGCGTCGCCGGCGCGGATCACGGCATCGGCGCGGAAGGGGCCCGAGGCGCCGGTCACCTCCACCAGGAAGGGGTGGGCGGGCTCCCCTCCGACGCGCTGGCTGAGGATGGCGCGGCGCAGATCCTTCTCCCAGCCGGCCAGGCCCGAGCGTACCGCCAGAGCCCGGTCGACGTGACCGGCTGCATAGATGACACGCCCGCGGTCGTCGACGATCCGCGGCGACAGGCT
>JAJDTN010000232.1 GCA_022827165.1 Candidatus Latescibacterota bacterium | reverse complement strand
GCCAAGGTGGTCTTGCCGCTGCCGCTCTCGCCGGCGATGGCCACCACCACCGGCTCTTCCTCCGGAATCACCAGCGAGGCGCCGGCCACGGCCACGGTCCGGCGGCGGTCGAAAAGTCCGCCGCCGAAGGCCCGGCTGGCCTCGCGCGCCTCGAGGAGGGGCGCGCTCACGGGGCCTCCGCGTGCAGGTGGCAGGCCGCCCGGCGCTCGGCGCCCCCGTCACCGGCGGTCACCACCTCCAGGGCCGGCACGGTCTCGGGGCAGCGGTCGAACACCTGCGGGCAGCGCGGGTGGAAGGGGCACCCCGGCGGCGGCTCCAGCAGCGACGGCGGCAGACCGGGGATGCCGCGGAACTCGCCCCGGCGGTCCAGGGACGGCAGGCTCTCCACCAGCAGGCGCGTGTACGGGTGGAGGGGCTCCTCGAGCAGGCCCCGCACCGGGCCCAGCTCGGCCAGCCGGCCGGCGTACATCACCCCGATGCGGTCGACGCACTGGGCCATGAGCCCCATGTCGTGGCCCACCAGGATGACGGCGGTGTCCAACTCCCGCTGCACCCGGAAGAGGGTGTCCATCACCCGCTTCTGCACGACCACGTCGAGGGCGCTGGTCGGCTCGTCGGCGATGATCACCCGCGGCCGCAGGGCCACGGCGATGGCCATGCCCACGCGCTGCTTCATGCCGCCGCTCAGCTCGTGGGGGTACATGCGCGCCACGGCGGGGTCCAGCTCGACCAGGGACAGCAGCTCCCGCACGCGCTCCCGCAGGGCGTCGCGGTCGGGCCGCTCCTCGTGGGCCTCGATGGTGTCGGCGATCTGGGCGCCGACGCGCATCACCGGGTTGAGGGAGTTCATCACCCCCTGGGGGATCAGGGAGATCCGCGAGAACCGCACCCCCCGCATCTCCTCGTCCGGCAGGGCCAGCAGCTCCAGCTCGTCGAGGTGGACCCTCCCCGCCTCGATCCGCCCGGGGGGCCGGATCAGGCGCATGAGGGCCATGGCCGTGGTCGACTTGCCCGAGCCTGACTCCCCCACCAGCCCGAGGCGCTCCCCGGCCCGCAGCTCGAAGCCGACGCCCTCCACGGCGCGCACCGGTCCGCCGCCGGTGTGGTAGTGGACGCGCAGGTCTTCCACGCGCAGCACCACGCGGCCCGGTGCTCCGGCCGTCACGAGGACCGCCACAGCCGCGGATTGGCGATGCGGTCCAGCCCCATGGAGACCAGGAAGAGGCCGATGAAGATGAGCACGATCATCACCATGGGCGGCGCCCACCACCACCACATGCCGCGCAGCAGCGAGGTGTAGAAGAGGGCCCAGTAGATGGTCATGCCGAGGGTGGGGTCGTTCTGGGGGCCCAGGCCCAGGGCCTCCAGGCCGATGGAGGCCAGCACCGCCGCGGCCACGGCGCTGACGAAGCTGGCCGCCAGGTAGGGCAGCAGGTTCGGCAGCAGCTCCCGGGCGATGATCTCCAGGTCGCCCATGCCGGAGAGCCGCGCCACCTGCACGTAGGCGCGCTCGCGCATGGACAGCACCTGGGCGCGGATCGTGCGCGTCGGCAGCATCCACGCCAGGGAGGCGACCACCAGCGCCATCATGTCGACGGTGACCGCCGTGCGCAGCGACGTGGCCAGCACCACCAGGAAGAGCAGGCCGGGCACGGTGAGCAGCACGTCGGCGGCGCCTCGGATCAGGGTGTCGGGCAGGCCGCGGAAGTACCCGGCCACGAAGCCGAGAACGATGCCGATGCCGAGCCCCACGGCGCCGGCGAGAAAGCCGACCCGCAGGGTCAGGGGCGTGCCCGCCACCATCACCGCCATCAGGTCCCGCCCCGCGGCGTCGGTGCCGAGGGGGTGCTCCAGCGACGGCGTCAGGTTGGCCGCCGCCGAGCCGACGCGGGCCTGATCGGTGTCGACGAAGAGGGAACCCACGGGACCGAAGGCCAACACCACGAAGACGATGGCCAGACCCGCCGCCAGCTGCGGGTGGCGGCGCGCCGCCGCGGAGATCCGCGAGAGCCTCATCGGCGGTAGGCGATGCGCGGGTCGAGGAGCGGGTAGACGAGGTCGAGGATCAGGGTGACCGTGGCGATGGCGAGGATGACCATGACCACCACCCCGTAGATGACGAAGTAGTCGAAGGTCTGCACGGCGCGGTAGAGGACCGTGCCCACGCCCGGGTAGGCGAAGACGACCTCCACCAGCACCGCCCCGGAGACGACGTAGCCCATGGCCAGGGCCAGGGCCGTGGTCTGCGGCAGCATGGCGTTGCGCAGGGCGTAGCGGAAGAAGATGTCGCGGCTCTTCAGGCCCCGGGCCTCGGCGTAGTTGACGTAGTCCTCGCCCTGCACGGTGACCATCATGCCGCGCATGGACAGCGCCCAGAACCCCACCGAGGAGAGCACGATCGACAGGGCCGGCACGATGGAGTGGTAGACCACGTCGAGGGCGTAGGAGAGGCTCGGGCCGGGCAGGGTCCCCAGGGTGAAGCCGCCGCCGAGGGGGAAGGCGCGCAGGGTGAATCCCAGGAGGAAGACGAGGACCAGGCCGAGGAGGTAGTAGGGGATCGCCGACAGGGCCAGGAAGGGCGCGGCGAAGTAGTGCAGGGCCCCGGGCGACCGCGGCCAGGCCAGGAGGGCGCCGAGGACGGTGCCGAGGGCGAAGGCGATGAGGGTGGCCGTGGTCAGCAGGCCGAGGGTCCACGGCAGGGCCCGCAGGATGATGTCGGAGGCGCGGCTCGGGAAGTTGGCGATGGAGACCCCGAAGTCGAGGCGGGCCACGTCCCCGAGGTAGCGCAGGTACTGCTTCCACAGAGGCTGGTCGAGCCCGAAGCGGGCCTCGTACGTGGCCACCACCGCCTCCATGTCGGTCTTGCCCGCGCCCCCGAAGGAGACCGCCTGCAGCAGGCGCTCGCGGATCGGGTTCACCGGGGCCATGCGGGGCATCATGAAGTTGATGGTCGCCCCGGCCCAGATGACCAGGAGGAAGACGCCGAAGCGGCGGAGGACGTAGTTGAGGCTCAAGTCGGGGCGATATCCCGGGGCCGGGCTTTCAGGGTGAGCGGAAGCGTTGGAAGAAAGCGGATCGGGCATGGGGGAGAAAGTCCGGGAACATTGGACCCCCCCGGCCCCCCGAGGCCCCCCATGGAAGAAGCCGTCCGAAGACCCCGTCCGCCTCGTGCCCGAGGCTTTCGGTGGATCCGGACGGCTTCTAAGCTGATGCCGCGGGACCGCTCCGCTTACTCGAGGTAGAGCAGCCGCTGCGTCTCCACCCCGCCGGGATGGCTCAGGCGGGTGATGTAGACCCCCGACGACAGGGAGACGCCGTGCTGGTCGCGGGCGTCCCACTCCACCTGGTAGAAGCCGGCGCCCTGGAACCGATCCACCAGCGTGCGCACCGGCTGGCCCAGCACGTTGTGGATCACCAGCTGCACCGGCCCGGGGCTGGACAGGTGGTAGGCGATCTGCGTGGAGCTGTTGAAGGGGTTGGGCGCGGCGAGTGCCAGACCGGCGGCCGATGCCAGGGACTTGGCTGCGGCCAGGGGCTCGGCGCGGACAACCCAGACGCCGCCGCCCAGGGCCAGGCGCACGACGTGGCGCTGGTTGCGATTGAGAGGGATGCTGTGCCACTGGCCGACGGTCTCGCCGGCGGCGTTGTGGGCCCGGGCCTGGTACAAGCCGCTCACCTGCCTCCCGCCGGAAATCGTCAGGGAGGCCCGGCCGTCGGCATCGGTGACCGCGCTCCAGGCGTAGTCGGACTGGCGGCCGGAGATTGCGCGGGAGAACTCGACGGTCAACCCCTCGACGGCGTCGCCCAGGACCGTGGCCTCCACTTCCATACGGGGACCCGTCGGCACATCCTCGGGTAAGCTCCGATATAAGCCCGACCCGACGACGAAGTTGAGGGTTACTACCCGTTCGCCTGTATCGAATTCACCTTTGAACTCACGGGCGTAGCCCAACTTGGGGATGTCCGCCCTGTCGGTGTCGTCACCGGGATCGTCGTAGTAATACTCCACGAACCCGCCCTCCGGGTCGCTGGCCGCCGCAGCGAGGACCTGCGGCAGGATGAGCTCTCCGGTACGGCCGTCCCGTGCGATCCCCACCAGGGGCCGCAGCTCGAATCTGTCCGGATCCGCGCCGTGAAACAGGACTATCCTGCTGGCGAGATCCAGGACGTAGAGGTAGACGGACCCCTCTCTCCAGGGTCCGTTCGGATCCCGCAGGGCGATCCTGAGTTTCGAGGACGCAGCCAGATCGCCGCTCTGCTGGAACTTGACGATGAACTCCCCCGCTTGCGTGACGAAGGCCTTCAAGGTTTCCCGGTCCACCACGTCCCCGGCAGCAACGGCCGGGTCGCCGTAATCGATCTCTTCTCCAATCACATGAGATTCATCGAGTTCGAATCCTGCAAGCAGCACGATGGGAACCCCGAAATTGGCCGAGCGATAGACGACTGCATAGCCGGAGGCGCCTGGTATACCCTCACTCAGACCCGGTATAGGGGATGTCGCATCGAATGGGGCATCCGGTGCCTGCAACAACGTGCCCATGACGGCGCCGAAAGCCTGGGCGGCGGTAGCAGAATCTGGAGAAGCCAGATTGACCAAGTTGGCTACGGGTACTCCCAGAGCGGAAAGGATCGTCCCATAGATCACCGGGTTGAGCAACCTGCCCGACAGAGACATGTCCTTCGAGTGAGTGAACACCCTGCCGTCGGCCAGCAGTGACACCAGGTAGGTGGAACCGGAACGCCAATGGCTCCCCTCCTGCCTGATGAGACATCCAAAGTAGAACGATTCTTCCGGAGTCTCTTGACCCCCGCTGAACTGATCTCTCGCGGCCAGCGCGAAGTCCATCAGGGTGGCGCTGCCGTCTTCCACCTGTTGCGCCGTCACATGCGGTTCCTCGGGAGGATCAGCGCCCTCAGGGAGCCCACATTCGTCCTGTGTCTGCGCCAGGGGGGGGAGGGCCAGGAACAAGACGCTGGCCAGCACGAGGGGGCCGAGAACCAGGATCATCGGTTTCGGGATGGGTGGTTTTCCGGCTTTCATGGGGTTCTCCTTCTCGAAGGTGATTTTCAAGACAAGTGAATGAATAGTGGAAACGCATCCGAAACGTCAACAGACGGCCCCGGCCGCGGCGGGGGACCGGCGCGGTGAAAGGCTGACTCCCGTGGGGCCCCTCCCTACTCGAAGAGCAGGTACCCGAACCGGTCCGGCCGTTCCGCGTAGCCGTAGGTGGGCACCCACTGGGCGTACTCCGAGGCGTTGCCGGTGCGCACCCGGCAGATGTTGAAGCCCCACACGTCGCCGGGAGCGAAGGCCGCCCCCTTGAGGCCTGCCGCCGGCAGGGCCACCTCGGCCACCCAGAAGGTGTCGGCCACGAGGGTGGCGATCTCCACCTGCGTGCTCCACGACCGTCCCTCCCCGTAGGCGCCGTCGGCGTCGTCGGCCACCGTGCCGAGGCTGTTGATGATGAACTGGAAGAACGACCGCGAGTCGTGGTTGGTGTCGAGGAAGATCTCGATGCAGTCGTCCCTGTAGATCTCCCGGGAGTCCCGTTGGGTGGCGTCGGCCACCAGGCCGGCCGTGTCCTCCTCGTACCCCTTCACGGCGAAGTAGAGGGTCTGGCCGTGGTAGCCGAGGCGGGCCTCGGCCCGTCCCCTGGCCGGATGCGGGGCGAGACGATGGATGCACTGGTAGAACTCCTCGATCGGCTCGACCGCGCCCCAGGCCGGGTCGTCGAGCCGGCCGTCGATCGCCGGGGGACGAGGCAGGGGACGGGCGGCGGCCACCATGCCGAGAGCCGCGAGGTGCTCCAGTCCCCGCCGCCGCTCGCCCATCTCGTAGTAGAGGCGGCCCAGCTTCTGGCCGATGTTCAGGCTCCCCGGGACCAGGTCCAGGGCCTCCCGCAGCAGGCTCTCGGCGCCGGCCGCGTCGGCCGCCAGGTAGAGCTTGCGGGCCTCGACCGCCATGTGGTCGGCCACCACCTCCAGCCACTCGCGGCGCTCGCGGTCCAGGGAGTCGGGCCGTTCCACGGCGCCCATCCGCACGAGCCGCCCGGTGAGGCTGTCCACCTGGGAGGCGCTGAACAGGGAGAGATCGATGCGGTTGTCGTCGAGGCACATCAGCTCCAGGGCCTGCAGGATCTCGCCCTGCATGACGGGGTCCTCCTCGACGGAGAGCCGATGCAGCAGGGGGTCGACCGACTCGGCCCGCCGCAGGTTGCCCAGGGCCCGGGCGGCGGCGGCACGGACTCCCGGCTCGGGGTCGGCCACGGCCCGCAGCAGGGCCGGCAGGATGGCCGGCTGCTCCTCGCGCAGATGCAGCCGGTAGAGGGCCTGGACGAAGTCGATGCGCGCCCGCACCGGAAGGTTCCGGTCGTCGAGGGCGCGCACCAGCGGCTCCACGGCCCGGGCCTTGGCCATGTTCAGCTCCAGGCGCGCCTCCTCCACGCCCTCGCCCCCCTCGACGATGCGGGCGATGCTCCGCTCCACGGGGTCGCCGCAGGCCCCCGCGAGCACGGCCAGAGGGGGGATCAGCAGGCGCCGGAGCCGGAGCCGGCCCCGGCCGCGGTTCCTCACCCCGAGTGGCCGGGCAGGAAGGTCTCCGGCCACTTCGGCTCGTAGTCGCTCTCGAAGAGCCAGTCGAAGCCGTCGGGCACGAGGTGGGAGCGGTCGGGGCGGAGCCGTTCGGCCAGGGCCGGGAACAAGGCCATCAGCGAGTCCCGCTGGCCCTTCGGCAGGCCGCAGCGGACGCCCTCGGCGACCCACGGGGAGAGCATCGCCTTGCGCGCCACCCGGTCCTCGTTCTGCCAGGCCGAGTGCAGGCCGCTGCTGCACAGCACCAGGACCTGGCCGCGGCGGGCCACGCAGGGCACCGGCTCGCGCTCGATCCAGGGCGCCCCATCGGGGTCCGGCAGGTGCTCGGGGAAGGCCGGCGCCTGCGGCGGCACGGGCGGCGGCCGCAGGCCGTGCACGCGGGGCAGCATCGCCTTGTGCTCGGGCGTCAGCACGCGGTCCCAGTACTCCATGATCGGCCGGTAGCTGCCGGGCAGGACGCGCATGGCGCCGCGGTGGGCGGGCACCTCGTTGAGCCAGAACCACAGCTCGACGCGGATGCGCCGGGGCGTGGCCGTGAAGTCCGACCAGGTGGCCTGCACGTCGGTGTGGCACCCGGCCGCCCACTGCTCGCGGGGGTCGGCGTAGGGCGGCTGCGCCGGCGCGCGCGCATGGGGCCCCATGCTCCACCAGAAGTGCACGGCCCGGGCGCGCAGCACCCTCGCCGCCACCTCCTCGAAGAACGGGTGCTGCAGGGCGTCGAGGTAGTCCGGCTCCTCATACGGGGCTCCCCTCCTCGCCCTCAGCCGGTCCCAGGCCGCCTCCACCCGGTCCAGCTCCCGGTCGGTGAGGGGGCCGTCGATGGTGACAGCGCCCCGCTCCTCGTACTCCGCCAGTTGTGCGTCGGTGATGGCCATTCTCAGCCCTCCTTCCGGCGCCGAAAATCGGCGAATCGCCAAGGCCCGCGCAACCTGGGGCCGAGGGTGGGGCCGTGAACCTGCAGGTGGGCGGGCACGCGCCGCTTCACCTGGGCCGCTGGGCGGAACTGACCCAGGACCTGGAGCTCACGGCCGGGGCGTCGTGCTCAGCGGTCCGGCCACTCGTAGGCGGTCCTGGCGTTCTCCCAGAAGAACCTCGCGGCCGCCTCGGCCCCCTTTTCGTCGAAGTACTCGCGCACGATGCCGAAACCGGTGGCGTAGGGCGCCGCCCGCTCGCACACCGGCCAGTTGCTCCCGTAGAACAGGCGCTCCCCGCCGAAGGCGTTCCACATCGCATCGAGGGCCGGCCGGTAGTAGCCGACGTCGCCGGGGGCGGGTTGCTCGGCGCTGTTCTCGGTCAGGGCCGACACCTTCATGTAGACGTTGGCGTGGGCGCCTGCCGCCTCGATGAAGCCGGTCCACTCCGGGTCGGGTGGCCCGCCGTCGACAGCCGCGTTGGCGACGTGCTCGATCACCAGGGTGAGATCCGGCAGCTCCCGGGCCAGGCGCAGGAAGCCGGCGCGCGCCCCGTCGTCGGCCGGCACGCAGTCGAGGACGAGGTTGTGCTCGGCCAGCAGCTTCATCTCGTCGAGGAAGCCGCCGTCGAGGTCGCCCCAGGCGCGGATGCCGCGGAAGACCGGATGGGCGGCGAATCGCTCCACCTGCTCCGCGAACCTCGGGGTGCCGCTCTCGAGCCGGCCCACGTAGCCGACGATGACGGGGTCGCCGTCGGCCATGTCGAGGATCCACTGGTTGTCCTCCACCGTGCAGGCCGCCTCGACCACCACCGTCCCGGTCACCCCGCACGGGGACGCCTCGGCCAGGAAGTGCTCGGGCAGGACGGTGCGGTACAGCAGTTCCTCGTCCGGCGACGGCCAGGGCACGCCTTCGGGCCGGCTGGGATCGTAGAAGTGGGTGTGGGTGTCGATGATCATCGGAGTACTCTCTTCCGGGTGGTGATCGCCGCTCGCGAAGACAGCAACTGTCTTGAGAGTCAAGAGGAATGACCCGCGACCTGAGGACTCGGATCGCGCCAGGGCGAGCCATGTTTGAGCATGGCGTTGAGGATGACCAGCAGCTTCCGCATGCAGGCGGT
>JAJDTN010000011.1 GCA_022827165.1 Candidatus Latescibacterota bacterium | reverse complement strand
ATCCCGCGGCCTTCGTCGACCGCGTCTCGCAGCGCTTCCGCGACGCCTGGAAGGCGCTCCGGGTCGCCAACGACGACTTCATCCGCACCACGCAGGAGCGCCACACCCGGGTCGTGGGGCAGGTCCTGCAGTCGGTCTACGATCGCGGCGACATCTACTTCGACGAGTACGAAGGTCTCTACTGCGTCGGCTGCGAGCGCTTCCTCACCGAGCGCGAGCTGGTCGACGGCCTCTGCCCGGACCACAAGCGGGAGCCGGAGCCGCGGCGCGAGGGCAACTACTTCTTCCGCATGGAGAAGCACCGCGAGTGGCTGGCCGGCCACATCCGCACCCACGACGACTTCATCCGCCCCACGGGCTACCGAAACGAGGTCCTCTCCATCCTCTCCGAGCCGATCGGCGACCTGTCGATCTCGCGGCCGCGGACGCGCGTGCCCTGGGGCATCGGACTGCCGTGGGACGACGACCACGTCACCTACGTGTGGTTCGACGCCCTCCTCAATTACCTCTCCGCCCTCGATTACCCCGACGGCGAGCGCTGCCGCACCTACTGGCCCTCTGCGCGGCACTTCATCGGCAAGGACATCCTCAAGACCCACGCCATCTACTGGCCGATCATGCTGCGCTCCATGGGAGCGCCTCTCTACCAGGGCCTCGTCGTCGGCGGACATCTTTCGGGATCCGACGGCCAGAAGATGAGCAAGAGCCTGGGCAACGTCCTCGATCCCTTCGCCCTGGCCGAGCGCTACAGCCCCGACGCGGTGCGCTACTACCTGATCAAGGACGTCCCCTACGGCCAGGACAGCGCCGTGGGAGAGGCGGCCCTCGTGGAGCGCTACAACGCCGACCTGGCCAACGACCTCGGCAACCTCGCCTCCCGGGTCCGGGCGCTGCTGCTCAGGCACCTCGGCGGGGCCCTGCCCGAGCCGAGGCAGACCGACGCCGACCGCGACCTGATCGACACCGGCACCGGCCTCGCCGGGCGTGTGCGCGACCTCGTGGAGGAGCTCAGGTTCTACACCGCCCTCGAGGAGGTGATGCGCTTCGTGCGGCTCATGAACCGCTACTTCAACGACGAGCGCCCCTGGGAGCTCGCCCGCTCGGAGGAGGGCCGGCCGCGCCTGGCCACCGTCCTCTACAACTGCGCCGAGGGCCTGCGCATCGCCTCCATCCTGCTGGAGCCGGCGCTGCCGGCCAAGGCCCGCCAGCTGCGCGACAGCCTGGGACTGCCCGCGGGGGACGTGGAGTCCACCCGCAGCTGGGGCGGGGCGGAGGTCGGCGCCGGGGTGCCGGCCGAGGCGCCACTGTTGTTCCCGAGGGCCGAGCTGGAAAAGGAGACGGAAGAGATGAGCGAAGAGCAGGATCAGGCCATCGGCATCGAGGACTTCGCCCGAGTCGAGCTGCGCGTCGCCGAGGTCGTGGCCGCCGAGGCGGTGCCGAAGACGGACCGGCTCCTCAAGCTGACGCTGGACGCCGGCGAGGGGCGGCACCGCACCGTGGTGAGCGGCATCGCCGGCTCCTACGACCCCGCCGACCTGCCCGGGCGGCGGCTGGTGCTGGTGGCCAATCTCAAGCCGGCGAAGCTGCGCGGCATCCTGTCGGAGGGGATGATCCTGGCCGCCGAGGACGACGACGGCCGGCTGGCCCTGGTGCAGCCCGATGCGGAGTTGCCTCCCGGCGCCAAGGTGAGCTGAGCCGGCCTCGTCCGGTTGAGAGGGCGCAGGGCCCCCGGTATATTGCCGCGCCCCCCAGAAGGCCGTCATGCCGGCGGCCGGGGACGAAAGGAGCGGACGATGGCGGGACCGATCCGGGTCGGATTCATCGGGTGCGGCGGCAATGCCTCCGGCCACATTGGACAGGTGCTGCAGATCCCCGAGGCCGAGGTGGCGGCCCTCTGCGACCCCAGCCAGGGCAGCCTCGACCGGGCCCTCGAGCGCAACGAAGGGGCGAGGCACGTCAGGACTTTCGGCGACCACCGCGAGATGCTCGCCGAGGCCGAGCTCGACGCCGTCGAGATCTCCACGCCCCACACCCTGCACTTCCAGCAGATCATGGACAGCCTCGACAAGGGCTGCCACGTGCTCACCGAGAAGCCGATGGTCTGCACCGTCGACCACGCCCACCGGGTGATCCGCCGGGCCCGGGAGACCGAGCGCGTCCTCATGGTCTCCTACCAGCGGCACCTGGAGCCGGTGTACCGCTTCGTGCGCAACCAGGTCCGCGCCGGCGACCTCGGCGAGATCCAGTTCATCTCCGCCCTGCAGGACCAGGGCTGGTACCGCGCCCAGCAGGGCCAGTGGCGCCAGGACCCGTCCCTGTCGGGCGGCGGCCAGCTCAACGACTCGGGCAGCCACCTCCTCGACGTCGTTCTCTGGATGACCGGCCTGGCCGTCGAGGAGGTGCAGGCGTGGATGGACAACTTCGACACCGAGGTCGACATCAACTCGGCCATGTCCCTGCGGTTCCGGGGCGGGGCCCTGGGCAACCTGTCGGTGGTCGGCAACGCCCCCACCGGCGGCATCTGGGAGGACATCACCATCTGGGGCTCCAAGGCCGCCGTCTACATCCGCAACGGCAGGCTCACTTACAAGAGGGCCGGCCACGGCGACGCCTGGGAGCCCACGGGTCTGCCGGGTGCGGGGTCGCCGGACCGCAACTTCTTCGACGCCATCCTCGGCCGCGACGAGGTGCAGGTGCCGCCCGAGTGCGGCCTGCGGGTGATCGAGCTGACCGAGGCGGCCTGGGAGTCGGCGCGCACCGGCGCGCCGGTGAAGGTCGCCGACACCGGCTGAGGGAGGATGGCGTGAGTTGGAGAGAGCTGTTCAACGGCCGCGACCTGGGCGGCTGGGCGGCCACCGGCGACGCCGCCGGCTGGGACGTGGACGACGGCTGCATCCGCTGCCGCGCGCAGAGCGGGGGCTACCTGTACACGCTGGACCGGTTCGAGGACTTCGAGCTGGACCTGGAGTACCGCACCGAGCCTCGCTGCAACAGCGGCGTGTTCTTCCGCTGGTCGGACCTGCAGGACCCGGTGAACACGGGGCTGGAGATCCAGATCCTGGACACCCGGGGCCAGGAGCAGGACCGGCACTCCTCCGGGGCCCTCTACGACCTGGTCGCCCCGGCGCAGGACGTGGCCCGGCCGGCCGGGGAGTGGAACCGGATGCGGCTCACCTGCCGGGGTCCGCGCCTGCAGCTGGAGCAGAACGGCCTGCACGCCTGGGACGTCGACATCGACGACTACGAAACCCCCGGACGATGCCCCGACGGCACGGCGAACAAGTACCGCTACGCTTGGAAAGAGATGCCCCGCCGCGGCCACATCGGCCTGCAGGACCACGGCGGCGTCTGCTGGTTCCGCAACCTGCGCGTGAGGACCGCCTGATGGCGGCTCTGCCGGGGCCCCGCGGCACCCGGTCCTGCCTTCCAGGGGCGGTTCCGAGCTGATGCCGGCCTTCGAGCGGCTCTTCCGGGCTCCCTACGGCGTACCCAACGCCCTGCAGCGCACCGGCGGCGGGCTGTGGATCGCCGACCAGATCTCCGACCGGCTGGCCCTCGTGGAGGTCGGCCCGCCCGGCGACTACGGCGTCACCTTCCGCCCGCGGGAGATCGCCACGGACGGCTCCAACACCAGCGGCATGGCGGCGGGGGAGGGGGGACTCTGGATCGCCTCCAACGGCGACGGCTCCCTGTGGCGGCGGGTACTTCCCACCGACGCGGCCCCCGGCGCCGGCGACATCCTCAAGGTCGACCCCGCCAGCGGCCGCACGCAGCTGCGCCGCCCCGTGCCCGGCGGCGGCGGCGTCCACGGCATCGAGTACGACCACGTCGAGCCCGGCCACCTCTGGATCACCACCCTGCGCGAGCAGACCCTGAGCAAGGTGCGCATCGCCGACTGGCAGGTGGTCCACGCCATCCCGCTGCCGTACGAGAGGGCCCACGGCGTGGTGCGCACCGATCGGGGCGTGTGGGTGGTGCACACCAGCGTCCGGCAGATCGTGCATCTCGACGTGAAGAGCGGGGAGGAACTCGGCCGCGTGGCGGTGCCCGACGACGAGCCCCAGCCCCACGGCCTGACCGCCTGGGAAGGAGAGGACCTCGCCTACTGCGACGCCACCTCGGGATGGGTCGTTCGCGTGGTCCTCTGAGACGTCTCCGAAAGGAACGCATGCGCTGCGAAGAGATCGACTACGAGATCCACGGCAACGACCTGCAGGTGGTCGAGGTGGAGCTGGACCCGGGCGAGACGGTGATCGCCGAAGCCGGGGCGATGAACTGGATGGAGGACCGCATCGAGTTCGAGGCCAAGATGGGGGACGGGTCGCGGGCCGACGAGGGCATCATGGGCAAGCTGTGGAGCGCTGGCCAGAGGGCGCTCACCGGCGAGTCCCTGTTCATGACCCACTTCCGCAACGCCGGGCGAAACCGTGCCCGCGTCGCCTTCGCCGCTCCGTACCCGGGCCACATCATCCCCATCGACATGGCGCAGGCCGGGGGCGAGCTGATCTGCCAGAAGGACGCCTTCCTCTGCGCCGCCCTGGGCACGGAGCTGAGCATCGCCTTCAACCGCAGGCTGGGCACCGGCTTCTTCGGCGGCGAAGGCTTCATCCTGCAGCGCCTGCGCGGAGACGGCATGGCCTTCGTCCACGCCGGCGGGTCGGTGATCGAGCGGCGCCTGGAGAGCGAGACCATCCGCGTCGACACGGGGTGCCTCGTGGCCTTCACCCCCGGCATCGACTACGACATCGAGATGACGAAGGGCCTCAAGTCGATGTTCTTCGGCGGCGAGGGGCTGTTCCTGGCGACCCTGCGCGGCACCGGCACCGTCTACCTGCAGAGCCTGCCCTTCTCGCGGCTCGCCGACCGCATTCTCGAGAACGCGCCGTCCGCCGGCGGTCAGCGGACGGGGGAGGGCTCGGTCCTGGGGCGCGTGGGCGGGTTCCTTGACGGGGACAACTGAGCAAGGCAGTCGTTCCATCCGGCTCCGGGGACGAGGCGGACGGGACAAGCCGTCCACCAAGAGGCGCAACATGATCTCCGGCGTCATCATCCGTCGCCCCGACGCCCGGACCATCGCATGAACGGGCCCGGACGTCCCGTCGCCCTCGTCACGGGGGCATCCGCCGGGCTCGGCGCCGAATTCGCACGCCAACTGGCGGCCCGGGGACACGACATCGTCGCCGTCGCCCGGCGGCGGGACCGCTTGGACCAACTGGCCCGGGAGTTGGGCGATGGCCACGGTGTCCGGGTCGAGGTCGTTGCCGCCGACCTCGCCGACCTCGACGCGCCGCGAGTGATCGCCGACCATGTGGCCGGACTCGGGCTCGACGTCGACTACCTTGTCAACAACGCCGGCTCCGCCGGGCCGGACCTGATCGAGGATCGCGATTGGGACGCGCATGCGTCGTTCTTTCGGTTGATGATGACCTCGATGGCGCATCTCTGCCATCTGTTCGCGCCGGGCATGTGCGAACGCGGCTTCGGCCGCATCATCAACGTCGCCTCCGTGGCGGGGCGCATCGCCCAGGCGTGGGACACCAACTACGGGCCCACCAAGGCGTACGTCGTCGCGCTGTCGGAAGCGCTGCATCTGAGGTGCAGGCACCAAGGGGTCAACGTCTGCGCCCTGTGCCCGGGCTTCACGCACACGGAGTTCCACGAAGCCGCCGACATGATGGAGATGAAGGCCGCGTCTCCCGGGTTCATCTGGTACGACGCCGATGTCGTCGTGCGGGAGGGATTGGCCGCGGTCGAGAAGGGGAAGTGCGTCTACGTGTCGGGCCGGATCTACCGATGGATCGATCCGATGCTGCAGTCGGTGTTTCTCAGGCCGCTCATCCGCAGGCTATTGGGGCGCAGGCAACCGGGAACATCAAGGAGATGAAACCATGGCCAGGGAAGAGCCGCTGGGTTACGTAGCCGAGCCACACAAGCAGGTGCCCATCGCCTTCGACGTGGATGTGGCCGTGGTCGGCGGCGGTCTCTCCGGCATGTTCTCGGCCATCGCCGCCGGACGCCTGGGAGCGAAGACCCTGCTCCTCGACCGCTTCGCCTCCCTGGGCGGCAACCTCGGCCCGGCGATGATCGTCGGCGGTAGTGTCGCCGGCGAAGCCCCCGTGACGCTGCCCGGCGGGCTGGCCGGCATCCCCAGGGAACTGAACGACCGGATGGAGGCGCTCCGCGTCGAGACCGGTCACCGCTACGCCGACACCACGAACATCATCTCGCACCTGGCGGCCGGGATGGCCCTCGACGCCGGCGTCGAGATCCTCGTGCCCGTGTGGGCCGGCGATCCGATCATCGCGGACGACTGCGTCACCGGGCTCTTCGTGGAAGGCAAGTCCGGCCGTGTCGCCGTCAAGGCCAGGGTCGTCGTCGACGCCTCGGCCGACGCGGACGTGTGCCGGCGCGCCGGAGTCCCCGTCATTACCGACATGCCTGCCGACCCGTCCTGGCCGCCGGTCATGCGCGCGGAGTTCATGCGCCCCGAGTTCGTTCCCTGGAACGACACGGCCATCTACTTCGTCATGGCCGACGTGGACTTCCCCCGCTTCGAGCGGTTCCTCGCCAGCGACGTCACCCTCAGCGCCGAGGACGAGGCGTGGCTGGCCGAGCGCCAGCGGTTCCCGTTTGCGCGGCAGGCCTTCGAGGACCCCATGGTCCCGCTGCTCCGGCATGCGTGGGAGAAGGGCGAGTACTACTACCTCAAGACCGTCGAGCCTCACGTCCACATCAACACGCCGAACCTCTGGAAAGGCCCCTTCGAGAGCGGGCTGGCCGGCAGCCGGATCAACATGGGCGGCGCCATTCGCCGCGACGACATGAAGCAGCACGCCCGCCTCGAGACCGCCATCCGCATGCACGTCTTCGAGACGGCGCAGTTCTTCCGCAGGTACGTCCCCGGCTTCGACCGCGCCTACCTGCTCATCGTCGCCCCGTACTTCGGCTCGCGGGGAGGCCCGCACATCGACGGCGAGTACACCATCACCCCGGAAGACGCCTTCCACGGCGCCAGGTTCGACGACGTCCTCTACCGCAACACGCACGCCGGGCAGGCCCACTACGGCGGCGAAGCGTCCGGCTTCGACACCCCTTACCGTTCGCTGCTGCCCAAGGGCATGGACGGTCTGCTCGCCACCGGCCGCGCCTCCGCCTACATCCGCCGCGGCCACGACCCCGGCGCCACCCGCGCCCGCCCGGCCTCATGCAGCTCGGCGAGGCCGCCGGCGCCGCTGCCGCCCTGGCCGTGCAGGATGGCGTCGCCCCCCGCCGCCTCGATGTCAGGAGGCTCCAGCGCCACCTCCTGCAACAGGGCTTCTACCTCGGCGAGCCGGATCGCCTCGCCGAGCTGGGCCTCACCGATCCCTGAGCAGGGGCCGGCGCAGGCTCTCAGCGCCTTGCCGGGAGTCCGGAGGGGGGCCTCATTCTATCGACTCGTGAACGACCGGGTGTGACGGACCGGCGATGCCGCCGGCTCGCCTGAACGGCTCTACCCCGGCCGGCGCGGAGGATGAACGGATGGAGCGAACCGCACTGCAGCAGAGACTGATCGAGCTGTCCGAGGGCGTCCTCGTGGGCGGCTGCTTCGGGATGTTCCGGCTCCCCGACGAGGTGGCCGCCGTCTTCCATCGGGGCGAGGGCAGCCGCATCTGGGACGTGGCCGGCAAGGAGTACGTCGACTACATCCTCGGCTCGGGGCCGCTGATCCTCGGGCACGCCCACCCCGCCGTGGTCGCCGCCGTGCGCGAGCAGGCGGGGCTGGGCTCGACCTTCTACGGCCTCAACGAGCCCGCCCTGCACCTGGCGCGGCGCGTCACCGAGGCCGTTCCCTGCGGCGGGCTCCTGCGCTACGGCAGTTCCGGAACCGAGGGAACCTTCACCGCCCTGCGCCTGGCCCGGGCCTTCACCGGCCGGGAGAAGATCCTCAAGTTCGAAGGTGGGTGGCACGGGGCTCACGACTACGCCATGCAGAGCGCCGCCCCCTCCGGCCCGGCGCAGTACCCCGATCCCGTCCCCGACTCCTCGGGGATCCCGGGGGCCGCGTCGCGCACCGTTCTCGTCTCGCCCTTCAACGATCCGGCCGCGGCGGAGCGGCTCGTGGCCCAGCACGCACGGGATCTGGCCGCAATCATCGTCGAGCCCCTGCAGCGGGCCCTGCGCCCGGAGCCGGGCTTCCTGGAGAGCCTGCGGGAGGCGACCCGGGCCCACGGGGTGCTGCTGGTCTTCGACGAGATCGTCACCGGCTTCCGCCTCGCCTGGGGAGGCGCCCAGGAGCGCTACGGCGTGATCCCGGATCTCGCCGTGTACGGCAAGACCATCAGCGGCGGCTACCCCCTCGCCGCCGTCTGCGGCCGCGAGGAGGTCATGGCCCTGGCCGACCCCCGCCGCAAGGCCGAGAGCGACTTTGTCTTCGCCAGCGGCACCATGAACGGCAATCCCGTGGGCTGCGCGGCGGGGCTGGCGACCCTGGACGAGCTGGAGAAGGAGGGGGTCTACCCCCGGCTCCACGAGACCTCGGGGCGCCTGCGGCAGGGCCTGGAGGAGACCGGCCGGAGCCTGGGGCTCCCCTTCCAGGTCATCGGCGACGGTCCCGTGCTGCAGCCGGTCTTCACCGAGGCGCCGGTCCGGACCCACGCCGACGGGCTGCGCGCCGATGCTGACGCCGCCCGACGCTTCGGCGTGGAGATGATCCGCCGGGGCGTCCTGGTCACGCCGGGGGGGAAGCTCTACCTGTCCCTGGCCCACACCGCCGGCGACGTGGACCACACGCTGCAGGTGGCCGAGGACTCGCTGCGGGTCGTGAAGGGCACGTTCCAGGCAACAGCCGCCGGAAGCTGAGAACGGCGCAAACCACAGGAGACAATTCAAGGCATGTCACCCGATCTCTTTCTCGAGAAGTCGGCCGTCGTCGGAGGCGGCCTCATGGGCAGCCAGATCGCCCTGGTCCTGGCCCTCGGCAGCCGCGAGACGGTGCTCATGAGCCGCCGGCGGGAGACCCTGGACCAGGGCCTGGACAACATCCGGCGGGGCGCCGAGGACCTGCAGCGGCACGACTTGCTCAAGGGCGAGACCGCCGAGGCCGTGGCCGGCCGCGTTCGCGCCACCACCGGGCTGGAGGAAGCCGTCGGCTCCGCGGAGTTCGTCGTCGAGTCGATCACCGAGAACCTCGAGGCCAAGCAGGAGCTCTTCCGGCGAATGGACGCCGCGGCACCCCGGGAGACGGTGCTGGCGAGCAACACCTCGGGCCTGCCCATCACCCAGGTGGGTGATCGCATGGCTCATCCGGACCGCATCGGCGGCTCCCACTTCTTCCAGCCGGCCCACATCGTCCCGGTCCTGGAGGTGATCCGCGGGCAGCACACCTCGGACGCGGCCATGGACCGCTCCTGCGAGATCTGGCGGCGGCTGGACAAGATCCCCCTGCGGGTGGAGAAGGACGTGCCCGGCTTCTTGTGCAACCGCCTGCAGCACGCCGTGATCTGCGAGGCCGTGAACCTGCTGGTCACCGGCGTGGCCGACGCCGAGTCGATCGATCTCGCCGTCGAGCTGGGACTGGCGCCGCGGTTCACCACCGCCGGACCCCTCAAGCAGCGCGACATCAACGGCCTCGAGATGCACGTGCGCGTCGCCGACCATCTGTGGCGGCACCTCGGAGGCTGGGAGCAGCCTCTGGACTATCTGCGGTCCATGGTCGAGCGCGGCGAGACGGGGCTCAAGTCGGGGAAGGGCTACTACGACTGGTCCGGAATGGATGCCACCGCCGTGCGCGGCGAGAAGGACGAGCACCTCCTGCGCCGCACCGAGCAGGTCATGGCCGACTACCGGGCCCGGAAGGTGCACTGACGCAATCTCCGGCAGGCGCCCTCCCCGCGGACGCGGAGCGAGCACACGCCGGGACGGGACGGCGCCGCTCACCCCCGGGGGTGGAAGGTGCGGTGCAGCTCCCGCAGACGCTGCTCGTCGGGACGCGCGTAGATCAAGGTCGTCGAGATGTCCGAGTGCCCCAGCAGGTGCTGCACGTCGCTCAGGCCGAACCCCCCCTCGAGGAGATGGGCGGCGAAGGTGTGGCGCAGGATCTGGGGATTCACCGGCCGCTCGATGCCGGCGTCGCGGGCGGCGGAGCGGATGACCTTCCACACGTTCATGCGGGACATGGCACCTCCCCGGGCGCCGAGGAAGAGGATGTCCTCCGATCCGTCCTCGGCCAGGGGGGGACGCCCCCGGCGAGCATAGCCCTCGGCTGCCTCGGCCGCCGGCCGGCCTAGGGGCACCATGCGCTCGCGGGCGCCGCGGCCGTGGACCCGTACCAGGCTGCTGTGCAGCAGCAGGTCCGGCGTCCGCAGCGCCGTCAGCTCCGAGACCCGCATCCCCGTGGCGTAGAGCACCTCCAGCACGGCACGGTCCCTCAGCTCCAGGGGCTCGTCGCCGCGGACGGCGCTCACGAGGCGTTCCGCCTCCTCCACGGTGAGGGGGTCCGGCTCCCGGCGGGCCACCCTCGGGGCTCTCAGCCCCGCGGTGGGGTCTTCGGGACAGCGCCCGGTGGTCTGCAGGTACTCGTGGAACCGCCGCATGGAGGAGACCGCGCGCGCCACCGTGGCCGGCGAGCGTCCCGCCTCGACGAGGCCGGTCACGTGGCCGGCCGCCACCTCCGCGGTGAGCTCCGGGAGCCGCCGGGCCCCGAGTCCGGCGGCCAGGGCCAGGTAGCTCTGCAGGTCGCGTCCGTAGGAGGATCTCGTGCTCGCCGTCAGGCCTGCCTCCCGGGCGAGGCTGTCGAGGAACTCGCCGAGGGCCTCGGCGAGGGCGGCGGGCAGCTCCACCGGTGCCCGGCCGGCGCTCATGCCGGCGGCCGGCGCCGGTCCCCCGGGGCGCGGCTTCGACTCGCCGCCTGCCATCGGCTCAGGACCGGCTTTCTCCCGGGTCGTCCCGGTCGGCGGCCAGGTGGCTCTTCAGTTGGCGGGCGAGCTTGTGGCTGAAGCCCTTGACGCCGGCGATCTCATCCACCCCGGCCTCGCGCAGCCGGCGCAGGGACCCGAAGGCCTGCAGCAGCGCCTGCCGGCGACCGGGGCCGATGCCGGGCACGCCGTCCAGATCCGACCCGAGGGTGCGCCGGGTGCGCAGCTTGCGGTGGTAGCTCACGGCGAAGCGGTGGGCCTCGTCGCGCAGGACCTGCAGCATGCGCAGGCTCGCCGAGGTCCGCGGCAGGACCACGGGATCGCCCTGGCCCGGCAGGAAGAGCTCCTCGAGCTTCTTGGCCAGCCCGACCACGGCGAGGCCGTCCACGCCCAGGGCCCCCAGGGCCTCGATGGCGCTCGACAGCTGTCCCTTGCCGCCGTCGATCATCAGCAGGTCGGGGCCGGGCTCCCCCCGCTCGGAGAGTCCGCGGAAGCGCCGCTCCACGACCTCGCGGATGGCGGCGAAGTCGTCGGGCCGGCCCTCGCCGCCGCGGATGCGGAAGTGGCGGTACTCGCTGCGCCGCGGCTTGCCGTCGACCATGACGACCACGGAGCCGACGGTGTCGCTGCCCTGGAAGGTGGAGATGTCGACGCCCTCGATGCGCCGCGGCAGGCGTGGCAGGGTCAGGTCCCGGTGCAGGGCCTGCACCGACTGGGGGACGCGGTCGCGCCGGGCCTCCCTCTTGAGGCGCCGTTCCTCCATCAGGTGGGCGGCGTTGCTGTCGGCCATGTCCTGGGCGCGTGCCTTGAGACCGCGCTGGTAGGCGGCGACCTCGACCCGGGGCCCGTCCCCCTTGCCGGTGAGCCAGGCGGAGATGTGGTCCGCGTCCTCCAGGTCGTGGCTGACGTGGACCTGGCGCGGGATGAAGTCGGTCTGCAGGTAGAACTGCCGCAGGAAGGCGGAGAGCACCTCGCCGTCGGCGGCCTCCATGACGCCGCTCAGGAAGTGGTGCTTCTCGCCCACCAGGCGGCCCTCCCGGATCTCCAGCACGGCGCAGCAGGCCTCGTCGTCGTGGCGGGCGAGGCCGACCACGTCGCGGTCGACCTTCTCCTCGAGGACGACCTTCTGCCGCGACTGGTAGAGCTCGAGGGCGCGGATCTGGTCGCGGTGGCGGGCGGCCTGCTCGAAGCGTTGCTGGCCCGCGGCCTCCGCCATGCGCGTCTTCAGCTCGCGGATGACGCTGGTCTTGTCGCCTTTGAGGAAGCGCGTCGCCTGGCTCACCGTGCCGCGGTACTGCTCGCGGCTCACCAGGTCCTCGCAAGGCCCCTCGCAGCGCCGGATCTGGTATTCCATGCACAGCTTGACCTTGGGGTCGGGGAGGTCGTAGCGGCAGCTGCGAACGGGGAAGACCTTGTGCATCACGTCGAGCATGGTGCGCATGTGCCGGGCGTTGCTGTACGGCCCGAGATAGCGCGATCCGTCGCGGACCAGGTCCCGGGTCCAGTAGATGCGGGGGTAGTCCTCGTCGGTGATGCGGATGAAGGGGTACTTCTTGTCGTCCTTGAGGTTGATGTTGTAGCGCGGGTGCCAGGCCTTGATCTGCTCGGCCTCGAGGATCAGCGCCTCGCCCTCGGTCTGGGTGACGATGCAGTCCACGTCGGCCACCCGGGCCACCAGGGCCTCGATCCGCGGACCCCGCTCGGCCACCCCGGACTCCTGGAAGTAGGAGCGCACGCGGCTGCGCAGGCTCTTGGCCTTGCCCACGTACAGGACCTTCGCCGCCTCGTCTTTCATGCGGTAGACGCCGGGCCCCGTGGGCAGGGCCTCGAGCTTCAGCCGCAGGTCGTCGCTGAGCGGTTTCCTCACGGTGGACCTCACCCGCGGTCGACCTGGACCAGGGCCGAGCTGAGGTAGCGCCCTTCGGGGAAGGCCGGGTCGACGACGTGGTCGGCCGGGTGATGGGTGCGGGCCACGATGCGGGCGTCGACTCGCGCCCCGGCGGCGGCTCGCCTGACCACCTGGAAGAAGTCCTCGTCCGTGACCCGGGTGGAGCAGGAGGAGGTGAGCAGGTAGCCGCCGTCTTCCACCAGACGGAAGCCGTTGCGGTTGAGCTTGGTGTAGACGCCCATGGCGTGCTTGAGATCGCGGCCCTTGCGCACCAGGGAAGGCGGATCGAGGACGACGATCCCGTAGCGGTGTCCGCCCTCGGCGAGGTGGTCGAGGCAGGAAAAGGCCTCGGCCGCCAACGACCGGTGGGGACCGCCGCCCAGCCCGCCGGCGATGCGCCGCCCCAGGCGCAGGGCCTGCGGAGAGAGATCGACGTCGAGGCTGCTCACCGCGCCGGCGTGACGCGCGTGGGCGGTGAACCCTCCCGTGTAGGCGAAGACGTTGAGCAGGGAGCGCCCGGGGGCGACGCGGCCCAGCAGACGCCGGTTGTCCCGCTGATCGAGGAAGAACCCCGTCTTCTGGCCCCGGCGCACGTCCACCGCCAGCGGCACCTCCCCTTCGCGGAACTCGATCAGCCCGGGCGGCTCTGCGCCGGCGGCCAGGCCCGTGGGCCGGTCGCGCAAACCCTCGGCGCGGCGCGTGCCCACGTCGCTGCGCTCGTACAGGCCGCGGGGGGAGATCACCTCGAGAACAGCGGCGACCACCCACTCGCGCATGGCCTCCATGCCGGCGGTGTGGATCTGGAAGACCGCCCAGCCCGCGTAGTCGTCCACCACCAGGCCCGGCAGGCCGTCGCTCTCGCCGTGCACGAGGCGCAGGGCCTCGACGCCGTGCAGCAGCGGGTTGCGGCGGCGCAGCTCCACGGCGCGCTCGACCCGGCTGCGGATGAAGCCGGCATCGATCAGGTGGTCCGGCCGCCGGGTGAGCATGCGGACGGCGATCTCGGCGCCGGGGTTGGCGGTACCCCGCCCGATGAAGCGTCCGCGGTCGTTGACCACGTCGACGATCGACCCGCGGCGGGCGTCGGCGTGACGGGCGGCGACGGCGCCGCTGAACACCCAGGGATGCCCCTTGATCAACAACCGCTCGGCATTGGGGCGCAGGCGCAGTTCAGGGTAGCTGGTCAACGGGTCTTGCCCCTCGGCCGCCGGGTCCGCCTCAGCGGTGGGCGCCGAGGTGGCCCTTCGCCTCCTCGGAGGCCAGGGACAGGAGCTCGGCGTCGGCGACGCAGAACACGCGGAAGATCCGGGCCTGGTCCTCGAAGTTGTCCACCAGCGACTCGCGCAGGCGGGAGACCTCGGGGTCGTCGAAGCTCAGGGGCTGCGGCTTGTCGGAGGGCACGGCGGCGCCGTAGAAGACCTTGAGGTCGACCTGGGGCGTCTTGTGGAAGCTGGGGATGTCGATGAGGATCTCGTGGCCGGTGATGGGGCGTCCGAGCCGCTCGCCGAAGCGCCGGCTCAGGTCGATCTCCTTGAGGCGGCGCCGGTCGGGATGCTGGTAGAGCTCGTAGAGATAGTGGAGCAACCCCTCCTTGCGCTCTCCGGGGTAGATGTAGGCGGCCAGCTTGTGCAGCCGCCGGTGCACGACCCCGTCGAGGAGGGCCCGGGCGCCCTCCAGGCCGAGCCGGTCCTGCTCGGCGCGCAGGGCCATGAGCAGCTCGCCCTCGGTGACCCGGTGGAAGTCGGTGACCCGGATGCCGCTGCGGGGGTGCTGCAGGACCTCCTGCACCGAGCGCTTGAACATCGCCGTGGCCGAGCGCACCGCGTGGTGCCAGTAGACGTTGCGGTACATGAGGTAGTTGGTGAAGGCCAGGGACTCCACGGCCGAGACGCCCTTGCTGCGGATGGCCAGCTGGCGCCGCCGCGCGTCGTAGGTGATGGCGGCGATCAGGCGGTCGCGGTTGACGCTCTCGCCGAAGGGGACCCCGCAGAACAGGGAGTCGCGCAGCAGGTAGTCGATCTTGTCGGGGTCGAGGGTCCCGCTCAGGATGCGGGCCAGCATCAGGTCGCGCTGCGGGATCTCGCGATCCTTGGCGGCGTAGTCGATGACGTTGGCCACCCGCACCGGGTCGATGTCGAGCTCCTCGCGCAGGACGCGGGAGATCTCGCCGGAAGGGTCTTCGATCAGGCGGCGGGCCCGCTGCTCGTGGCTGACGAAGAAGGAGGTCAGTTCCTCGAGGGTGTGGGAGAAGGGATAGTGGCCGATGTCGTGGAGCAGGGTGGCGGCGAGGAAGACGCGCACGTCCTGGTCGTCGAGGACCAGGGGAGGGTCCGACCGCAGCAGCCGGACGAGGAACTGCTTGGCCAGGTGGTAGACGCCGAGGGAGTGCTCGAAGCGGGAGTGGCGGGCGCCGGGATAGACGAGGTGGACGAAGCCGAGCTGGCTGATGGTGCGCAGCCGCTGGAAGTCCTCGGTGTCGACGAGGGCCAGCAGCGGACCGGGGATGTGGACATAGCCCCACACCGGATCCCGGATGGCCTTGCCATCCTCCTCGAGCAGGGGGTGGAGGGGCATCCCGCGGCAATCTACCCGGCACGAAAAACCCTGTCAAGCGGCGCTTTCCGACACGTTGACAGTTGTCCTAATAGCCCCTAAATTCATGCACTTATGTCAGGCCGGAGCGGTGTCCGCTCCGGCCGCTTTTTCGCCGGTTTCGCACGAGGGACGGTTGCGGGTGGAAACGGAGCGTACGCTCCTCATCGTCAAGCCCGACGCCGTAGCCAGGAACGCCGTGGGACAGATCCTGGCGCGGCTGGAGGGCGAGGGATTCCTGCTGCGGGAGCTGCGAATGGAGCGGCTCACCCAGGAGCGGGCGCGGGCGTTCTACGAGGTCCACCGGGAGCGGCCCTTCTACCACGAGCTGGTGGCCTTCATGACCTCGGGCCCCGTGGTGCCGGTGGTGCTGGAGGGCCCCGACGCCGTCGCCCATCTGCGGCGGTTCATCGGCGAGACCGACAGCACCCGGGCGGCGCCGGGAACGATCCGGGCGGACTTCGGCACCGACGTGCAGTGCAACGCCGTGCACGCCTCCGATTCTCCGGAGAACGCGGTCCGCGAGATCGGGTTCTTCTTCTAGGGAGCAGGAGCCCGTGTCCCTCCTGCCGAGCCTCCCCGGCCAGCCGACGACGATCCTTCTCGACGAGGTCGAGGAGGGCCGGAGCGAGGGCTCCTTCGACATCGATCCGGAGCAGCTCGATCTGGCGGACGCCGACTTCGACTTCGACGGGCCCGTCGCTGTCACCCTGAGGGTGGGCCGCAGCCTGCAGATGTTCACGGTGAGCGGGTCGCTCCGAGCCAGGCTGCGCGGCGAGTGCTGCCGCTGCCTGGCCCCGGCCTTCGCCCCGCTCCGGGCGCAGATGCAGTTCCTCCTTCAGCGCAAGGAGGCCACCGAGGACGAGATCGAGGCGTTGGAGGAGGAGGACGAGGTTGACATCGTCGACCCGGGGGTCAAGGAGGTGGACCTCCTCGAGCGCCTGCACGACGCCCTCGTGCTGGAGATGCCCCTGCGGATCTACTGCAAGCCCGACTGCCTGGGCCTGTGCCCCCGGTGCGGGGAGGATCGAAACCGCGTCGCCTGCTCCTGCGCGGACCAGGTCGACGACCCCCGGTGGGAGGTCCTCGCCCAACTGAAGCAACAGACGAGTCAAAGGAGCTGAGAGAGAAGATGGCCGCCGTACCGAAGCGAAGGATCTCACGCACCCGCCGCGACAAGCGCCGTACCCACTGGAAGCTCAGGGCCGCGACAGTCACCACCTGTCCCAACTGCGGCCAGCCGGCCCGCCCCCACCGCGTCTGCAAGAGTTGCGGCCACTACCGGGGCCGCGCCTACCTCGAACCCTCGGACTAGGGACCAGCGTCCCTTGACCAGGTCCGCCCGGGCTCGCGCCGGGAGCCAGATCGAGGCCCGCCCGCCGGTGCGGGCTCACGGCCCATCGACCGCCGTTTCCGTCGCACCGCGAGTCTGAACCCGGACGGCGCCGAAGGTCTCCCCCGTGTCCCCTGCGCATGCCGCCGTCGCGGCGATCACGGCGGTGGAGCGCGCCCTCCCCGAAAAGGTCGTCACCAACTCCGATCTCGAACGGGTCGTCGACAGTTCCGATGTCTGGATCCGCGAGCGCACCGGAATCCGCGAGCGCAGGATTCTCGAAGACGCCGGCACCTCCGCCCTGGCCACCCAGGTGGCCGACGGGCTGCTCCGGCGCACCGGGACCCCCGCCGAGGAGGTCGATCTGATCATCGTGGCGACGATGACGCCCGACATGCTTCTGCCGTCCACGGCCTGCCTGGTGCAGGCGGCCGTCGGCGCCACCGGCGCCTGGGCCTTCGATCTCCAGGCCGCCTGCTCGGGGTTCGTCTACGCCCTCGTCTCCGGGGCCCAGTTCATCGCCACCGGGGCGCACCGCAAGGTGATGGTCATCGGCGCCGACAAGATGAGCGCCGTCGTCGATCCTACCGACCGCGCCACCTGCGTCCTCTTCGGCGACGGCGCCGGAGGGGTTCTGCTCGAGCCGGCGCAGGTTGAGGACGAGGGGATCGTCGACTTCGAGCTGCACGCCGACGGCCGCGGAGGCAAGGACCTCTTCATCCGCGCCGGCGGCAGCCTGCACCCGGCGACCCGGGAGACGGTGGAAGCCCGGGACCACTACCTTCACCAGGAGGGACGGGCGGTCTTCCGCTTCGCCATCCAGCGGATGGCGGAGGTCTCGCTCTCCCTGCTGGAGCGCAACGGACTGACCCCGAAGGACCTGAAGCTGTTCGTCCCGCACCAGGCGAACCAGCGGATCATCACCGCCACCGCCGAGCGCATGGGCCTGGAGGAAGAGCGCGTGCTGAGCAACATCGAACGCTATGCCAACACCACGGCCGGTACCGTGCCCATCGCCCTCTCCGAGGCGGCGGAAGAAGGCCGCCTTGAGCCCGGAGACCTGGTGCAGATGACCGCCGTCGGCGCCGGTCTCACCTGGGGCAGCGTCCTCATGCGCTGGAGCCGGGTCTCGTGAGCGCCCGGACCGCCTTTCTGTTTCCGGGCCAGGCTTCCCAGTTCGTCGGCATGGGGGCCGATCTCCGGGAGCGCTATCCCATGGTCCGGGAGACCTTCGAGGAGGCCGACGGGATTCTCGGATTCGACCTCTCGCGGGTCTGCTTCGAGGGGCCGATGGAGCGCCTCAGCCAGACCGAGATCACCCAGCCGGCGGTGTACGTGCACAGCGTCGCCGCCGCCCGCCTGCTGGCCGAGGCCGGCCTTCACCCGGACGCGGTGGCCGGCCACAGCCTCGGGGAGTACTCGGCCCTCACCGCCGCCGGGGTGCTGGGCTTTTCCGAGGGCCTGTCCCTGGTGCGCGAGCGGGGGCGCCTGATGCAGGCCGCCGGCGCCGAGCGGCCGGGCAAGATGGCGGCCGTCATCGGCCTCGACGACCACGTCGTGGCGGGTCTGTGCGAGGAGATCGGCCCCGAGGTGGTACCCGCGAACTACAACTCCCCGGGCCAGGTGGTCCTGTCCGGCGAGGCGGGAGCGGTGGAGAGGGCCATGGCCGCCGCCGACACGGCCGGCGCCCGGCGGGTCGTCGAGCTGCCGGTGAGCGGTGCCTTTCACTCCCCTCTCATGGCGTCGGCCGCCGAAGGCCTGTCCCAGCGCCTGGCGGCGACCCGGTTCAGCCCCCCGTCGGTGCCCGTGGTGACCAACGTGACCGCCGCCCCCGAGACCGATCCCCGCGCCCTGCGCCGCCTCCTCTTCGAGCAGATGACGGCGCCCGTGCGCTGGACGGAGTCGGTGCAGGCCCTCTCCGCCATGGGGGTGGACCGGGCCTTCGAGGTCGGTCCCGGCAGCGTGCTGAAGGGCCTGAGCCGACGCATTCTCCGCGGCCTGAGGGTGGAGACCGCGGGCACCGCCGAGGAGATGAGCGGTCTCGAAACCGGTGTCTGAACTCTGACGAGGAAGAGCGATGGCGGATCTCGACGGCAAAGCAGCCCTGGTCACCGGAGGATCCCGCGGCATCGGGCGGGCGATCGCCCTGCGCCTGGCGGCGGAGGGCGCGGCCGTGGCCGTCTGCGCGCGCACCGAGTCGGCGGCCGAGTCCACCGCCGCCGAGATCGCCGCCCTGGGCGTGCCGTCCCTGGCGTGCGCGGCGGACGTCTCCGACGCCGGCCAGGCGGCGGCCACGGTGCAGCGGACGATCTCCGAGCTGGGGGGCATCCACATCCTCGTCAACAACGCCGGCATCCGGCGCGACAACCTCCTGCTGCGCATGAAGGAGGAGGACTGGGACGCGGTGCTGGCGACCAATCTCAAGGGCGCCTTCCACTGCACCAAGGCGGCAGCCCGGCCGATGATGCGCGCCCGGGAGGGGCGGATCATCTCCATCTCCTCCGTGGCGGGGATCGTGGGCAACGCCGGGCAGGCCAACTACTCGGCTTCCAAGGCGGGGCTGATCGGCTTCACCAAGAGCCTGGCCCGCGAAATGGCCTCCCGCGGCGTCACCGTCAACGTCGTCGCGCCCGGGTACGTGCCGGACACGGGAATGACGGCCGATCTGCCGCAGGAGGCCGTCGAGCACCTGATGGCCCACGTGCCCCTGGCCCGGACGGGCACACCGGAGGAGGTGGCCGACGCTGTCGCTTTCCTCGCCTCTCGGAGGGCCGCCTACATCACCGGGCAGGTGCTGGCCGTCGACGGCGGCATGACGATGTAGCCGGGGGCGGGGCCGGATCCAGGATCCCGGTTGCGCCGTCTCAGGACCCTGCATATATAGGTGAACCCCCCGGGTAACGTTGCCCAACCCACGATTCGGCAAGCGCACAAAAAGGAGACCTGCATGCCAACCATCGAAGAGCGGGTACGCGACCTGATCGTCGAACAGCTCGGCGTCAATGCCGAGCAGGTGACCAGGGAGGCGTCCTTCATCGACGACCTCGGCGCCGACTCGCTGGACACGGTCGAGCTGGTCATGGCCTTCGAGGAGGAGTTCGGCCTCGATATCCCCGACGAGGACGCCGAGAAGATCGCTTCCGTCACCGACGCCATTCGCTACCTCGAAGAGAACGCCAAGGCCTGAGGCGGCGGTCGACGTGGCGCGACGGAGAGTAGTGGTCACAGGTCTCGGGGTGCTGGCCCCGAACGGCAACGATCCCGTCGCCTACTGGGACGCCCTGACCAACGGCCGTTCCGGCATCGGGCCGATCACCCGCTTCGACACCACCGGCCAGAAGGTCACCATCGCCGGGGAGGTCAAGGACTTCGACCCCGAGTCCTGCCTCGACCGCAAGGAGGTTCGCCGCAACGACGCTTTCGTCCAGTACGGCGTGTATGCGGCCACCCAGGCCTTCGCCGACGCCGGCCTCGACATGGACCGCCTGCAGTCCGAGCGCGTGGGCGTCATCTTCGGCTCCGGCATCGGCGGCATCGCCACCCTCGAGGACCAGCACTCCGTGCTCAGCGACCGCGGTCCGGGGCGCCTGAGCCCCTTCTTCGTCCCCATGATCATCAGCGACATGTCGGCGGGGATGATCTCCATCAAGCTCGGCGCCCGGGGCCCCAACTACACCACCGTCTCCGCCTGCGCCTCGGCGGCTCACGCCATCGGCGAGGCGGGGCGCAAGATCCAGTACGGCGACGCCGACGTCATGGTCACCGGCGGCACCGAGGCCGCCGTCACGCCCTTGTCCGTGGCCGGCTTCGCCGCGGCCCGGGCCTTGTCGGTGCGCAACGACGAGCCACAGCGGGCGAGCCGGCCCTTCGACGCCGACCGAGCCGGCTTCGTCCTCGGCGAAGGGGCGGGGGCCCTGGTCCTGGAGGAGCACGAGCACGCCCGCCGCCGGGGGGCCGAGATCTACGGCGAGTTCCGCGGACTCGGCTTCACCGCCGACGCCTACCACATCACCGACATGGCTCCCGAGGGAGAGGGCGGCGCCCGGGCGATGCGCCTGGCCCTCGACGACGCCCGCCTCGGTCCGGGGGAGATCGGCTACGTCAACGCCCACGGCACCTCGACCGTGGTCGGCGACCCGCAGGAGACGGCGGCGCTGAAGGGCGTCTTCGGCGCCCGGGCGGACGAGCTGGCCGTGAGCTCCACCAAGTCGATGACCGGGCACCTCCTCGGGGCGGCGGGCGCTGTCGAGAGCATCGCCTGCCTGCTGGCCCTGAAGCACGGCGTGCTGCCCCCGACCATCAACTACGAGACCCCCGACCCGGCCTGCGATCTCGACTACGTGGCCAACGAGGCCCGCGAGGTGCAGGTCGACGGCGTGATGAACAACTCCTTCGGTTTCGGCGGCCACAACGCCGCCCTCGTCTTCACCCGCCCCGCCTGAGGATCCGCCTTGCCGACGGATCCTCCCCGCCCGCCGATGGGTTGGATTCGCGCCGCTCTCGCCCGGCTCGGCCCGAGGCCGTCGGCGGCCGAATTGCCGCGGCCACGGCTCCGGGCCCTCGAGAGGGGGCTCGGGTACCGCTTCCGCGATCCTCGCCTCCTCGCCCACGCCCTCAAGCACAGATCCTTCGTGTACGCCAGGCAGGGGGCGGGGATCGACTCCAACGAGCGCCTGGAGTTCCTCGGAGACGCCGTCCTCGACCTCGTGGTGGCGGAGCACTTGTACCACCGTTACCGCGACCGGCGCGAGGGAGACCTGACGCAGATGAAATCCCTGGCCGTGAGCCGCGCCCTCCTGGCCCGCCGCGCGCGGGCGATGGACCTGGGCGGCCACATCCTGCTCAGTCCCGAGGAGAGGGCCGCCGGCGGCGCCGATCAGGACTCGATCCTCAGCGACGCCTTCGAGGCCGTCATCGGCGCCCTCTACCTCGACGGGGGGCTGCGGCCGGCGCGCCGCTTCGTCGAGACCGCCGTCCTTCACGACATGGAAGGGCTGGCGGACGCGGAGGACTTCGTCAACTTCAAGAGCAAACTCCTCGAGCACGTGCAGGGACGGGGAGAAGGCCACCCCCGGTACCAGGTGCAGGGCGAGCGTGGCCCGGACCACGACAAGGTCTTCAGCGTCGATGTGAGCGTCACCGGCCAGACCATCGGCCGGGGGCAGGGGCGCTCCAAGAAGGAGGCCCAGCAGATGGCCGCCCGGGACGCGCTGCAGAGTCTC
>JAJDTN010000251.1 GCA_022827165.1 Candidatus Latescibacterota bacterium | reverse complement strand
GAGCGCGGCGGACGGGTGCTGTACTCGGACCCGGAGAGGGGGCTCACGCCGCTGCCCGGCGGCGAAGCGCTCTTCGACGGCGATCCGACCACCTTCTTCGATCCCGACCTGCAGGAGGGGGTGGTGCGGTCCTCCACCTTGTGGGTCGACCTGGGGGCTACCTTCCGCATCAACCGCGTCCGGTTCCACCCCCGCCTCGACTTCGGCAACCGCAACCGTTTCCTGCAGGAGTTCACCCTGTCGGCGGCGCAATTCCTCGACCCCCTGGCCGACTCGCGCGGGGTGAGGTTCTTCAAGGCCCCCAACGAGAACACCTCCCCCGTGGTGGACAAACGCTTCCGCAGCGTCGAGGCGCGGGTGCTCGCCCTGGAGCCGCAGGTCGACCGCGCCTGGGAGATCGCCGAGTTGGAGGTCTACTCGGACGGCACGCTCCCCGTGGGGGAGTTCGAGTCCCAGCCGCTGCGGGCCGGGCGTCCGGAGCCGGTGTGGGGACGCGTGCTCTACGAGGGCGGCGATGTCTCCACCGCGCCGGTGGTGGTGCGCACCCGCACCGGGCCGGACCGCAGCCCCCTCCTCTACTACCTGATCCAGGGCGGCGACGTGGTCCAGTACAGCAAGGCGGGCTGGGAGAACGCCCCGCCGGAGGATAGAGGGCCGGTCGAGCTCAACCCGGCCTGGAGCCCATGGGAGCCGGTCACCGACGGACTCGTGCGCTCACCGCCCCTGAACCGCTACCTGCAGTTCCACGTCACCCTGACCGAACCCGGCGCCGGCCTGCGGGAGCTGCGGTTCGAGTACGTCTATCCACCGGTCGCCCGGGACCTGGCGGCCGAGATCTCGCCCCTGGAGGCGCGGGCCGGGGTGGAGACCCCCTTCACCCTCTCCCTTCAGGTCCACCTGGACCGCACCGGCTCCGAGTCGCACCGGGACACGGGCTTCCGGCAGTTGCAGGTGAGGACGGCGGCCGAGATCGGCGAGGTGACGCGCATCCGCGTCGACGACCTGGAGGTGCTGCCCTTCATCGAGGTCGAGCCGGGCACCGGCTTCACCGTCAACCTGCCCCGCCGGGTGGTGCAGGACGGCAGCTTCCTTCAGGTGGAGTTCACGGCCACGGTCTTCCACGAGCGCACGCGGTTCGAGGTGCAGGCCCTCGACCGGCGCACCGAGGAGGGGGAATCGAGGGTGGCCTACCAGGTCGCCCGTCCCGCCGACATCGACGGCGAGCCCGGAGGCGGTCTGGTGGTGCGCCACGGGGCGGCAGAGGGAGGCCTGTCCCTGATCTCCAACCTGAGGGCCGCCAGCCCGGTGACGACCCCCAACGCCGACGGCGTCAACGACCGCCTCGAGCTGACCTTCACCCTCCTCAAGCTCATGGAACCGGCGCGGCTGACCCTCGACATCTTCGCCGTCGACGGCCGCCCCCTGGTCCGGGCCTGGGAGGCGGACCACGGCGCCGGCACCCTCACCGCCGCCTGGGACGGTCTCGACGGCAGCGGCCGCCCGGTCCCGCCCGGCCTCTACCTCTACGAGCTGCGCGTCCATGCCGACGGCGGCACCGGCCGGCGCCGGGGCGTCGTGGAACTGGCCTACTGAATGGTCCGTCCTCGCCCGGCCGGCTGGCTCGGGGCCGCCCTCGTGCTCCTCGGCACCGCCGCCGCCCCTCAGGAAGGGTATCGGCTGAGGCCGACGGAGGTCGTCGTCGACCGCCCCGCTCACTGGTCGGCGTGGCAGCTGCCCGAGGGCGCCCTGGAGCTGGGGCCGGACGGCACCGTGACCCCCCGGGGGCTGGAGCGGCGGGGCAACGCCGCCCTCGATGCCCACCAGTACATCGCCATCTTCGCCGATGCCGACACGGTCACCGGCGGCGTCCACACCATCGGCAGCGGCGCCGAGACGGGCTCCCTGGTGCACGACGGGGACCCCCTCACCTGGTGGGAGCCGGACCCGGCCGACGACGCGGAGGACTGGTTCGTCGAGATCGACCTCGGCCGCGCCGTGATCGCCGAGCAGGTGGTGGTGCGGTTCGCGCCCGAAGGCGAGGGCGACCCGTTCCTGAAGTTCCGAGTGCGCCTCTCCAACGGGCTCGGCCGCCTCAACGACGACCTCGACTACTTCCGCGGCGGCCAGGTGGTCCTGCCCAACAAGGACGAGCGGCACTTCGTCTTCGACATCAAGCCGCAGCGCCCCCTGCCTCCGGGGGTGACGGGCCAGGTGGTGCAGTTCGTCCGTCTGGAGGCCCTCGGCTCGGACGGGGACCGCGGCCGCCAGGTCTCGCCGGAGGAGCACGCGGCCCTGCCGCCGGAGGACCGGGGCGCGGTGGCATACCACCGCACCACGGTGGCGGGCCGGGAGATCCCCGTCTCCGAGGCGACCTGGAGGGCCCTGCCCGAGGCCGAGCGGGGCCCGGTGCGCCACTATCGCCGCGAGCGCCCCCGGGTGGCGGAGCTGGAGGTGATCACCCCCGGGGAGAACGTGGTCCTCAACACGCAGCGGCTCATCAACCTTCAGACCCGGGCCATCAGCGACCTGGTGCGCATCTACATGACGGACGGGTTCTTCTACACGTGGTTCCCCATCAAGCCGTACGACCAGGTGCGCCGGCGCAACCAGCTGGAGGTCGACCTGGGCGCCAAGTACTGGCTCGACCGGGTGCGCCTGGTCACTCCGCAGCAGCCGCTGCGGGCCTACCAGGTGCTGCTCTCGGACGGCTCCATCGACCCCAACGGGGAGCGCGTCTGGAACGAGCTGGACGAACGCCTGAACCGCGACCGCTTCCACCAGTTGGAGGAGCGCTTCCCGCTGCAGGAGGTGCGCCACGTGCAGCTGCGCGCCCTGGCGCTGCTCGGCACCGAGCAGGAGAGCGGCCAGCTCGCCGAGATGCTGGCCTTCGGCGAGGGCTTCGTCTCGGAGGTGGTCCTCACCTCGCCCCTGATCACCCTGCCGGGGTCGCGCATGTTCAGCTCGCTGTCGTGGGAGGGGGAGGCGCCGCGGGAGACCCGCATCGAGGTCCGCACGCGCTCGGGAGACGACCTGCGCCAGGAACTGAGATTCCTCGACGGCGCCGGTTTCCCCATAGATCAGGAGCGCTGGGAGCGGGCCCGCGAGTCGAACCGGGGCCCCGTGGACACGCTCTACGTGCCCGGACAGAAGTGGAGCAGCTGGAGCGAGGTCTACCGCGAGTCGCCGGAGCCCTTCCGCTCCCCGAGTCCGCGGCGCTACGCGTTGGCCCAGGTGCGCCTGCTGACCATCAACCCCCTCAGGCGCGCCGCCATACGCGGCCTGCGGATCGGTCTCGCCGAGCCCCTGGTGGACCAGGTGTGGGCCGAGATCTGGCCCACCAGCGGTGTCCCCGCGGGCGTCGATCAGGAGTTCACCATCTACATGCGGCCCCGCTTCCGGGTCGGCGACCCGGGCTTCGACCGCCTGGGGATCCGCTCCTCCTCGAGCGCGCCCATGGAGCTGCTCTCCCTGCACGCCGGCTCCGAGGTCCGCCTGCGCACGGGGACCGCCGTCGACCTGCTGGCCACCGCCGCCGCCGCTCCGGTGGAGGGAGGCGTAGACGTCCGCTTCCCCGGGCCGGTCACCTCGGGCCGCTCGGTCTATGCGGCCCGCATCCGCACCCAGGTCTTCCTCAGCGGCACCACCTTCCGGGTCGAGCTGTCGCGCTCCTCGGAGCCCGGGATCCTGCAGATCGCCAGCGAGGGAGACGCCACCGACCTGGTGGAGAGCCAGTCCCTGGTGGTCGTCTCCGACCTGGAGGCCGGGCGCCTGCTGGCGCCGCTGGAGGTGACGCCGCCGGTGCTGACCCCCAACGGCGACGGCGTCAACGACGAGGCCGTCCTCTCCTTCCAGGTCTTCCAGGTGCGGGGCCCGCCGCGGATCACGGTGGCCATCCACGACCTCTCGGGCCGGCTCGTGCGCGACCTGACGCGGGTGCCGCCCCAGGCCAGCGGCCGCCACGAGTTCCCGTGGGACGGCCGCGACGACTCGGGCGCCCTCGTGGCGCCCGGCATCTATGCCGCGCGCGTCCAGGTGGGCGTGGACACCGGAGGCCGGCGCACCAGCCGGGTCCGCCTCGTGCACGTGGCCTGGTGATGCCCTCTCTCGCGACAGGCCGGGGGCCCCGTGCGGCCCTGTGGGCGGCCCTGCTCCTGGCCGGGGGCTTGCCGCTCCCGCTGGAGGGCCAGAGGTACGACACCCGGGTCGAGGCGCCCCGGGACCGGGTCGACCTGTCCCCGCGCTTCGAGGTGGACTACACGACTCCGGCCCTGCACAAGTGGTACGCCTCCCGAAGCCTCGCCGGGACCTACGCCAGCCACTGGTACGACACCGGCGCTAACTACGCCCGCGACCGCTACCTGCGCTACCTCGACCCGTTCCTGGCGGGGGAGGAGTGGTACGACTCCTTCGGCGAGCACCTGGGCCGCGGCTGGCTGGTCTACTCCTGGGAGCAGGTGCAGCCGTCGCGCGAGGGCTCGGATATCCTCTGGCCTCGATTCCCGGGAGCGTTCCAGGGGCTCGCCATCGCCTCGGACCGGCGGGGCGGGGAGACCTACCGCCTCATGGTGGGCAGCGTCCTCGACGTGCAGCTCACGCCCCTGACCCTGCGCAAGCCCGGCTTCGAGGGGGTGCGCCTCGACTATGCCAGGGACCGCCTCGAGAGCACCCTGCTCCTCTCCCGGCCGAGCCAGCCCACCGGCCCCCGCAGGAACGTGACCCACCTGATGGGCGGCCGCCTGGGCTACGCCCCCTTCGCGGCCGGCAGCCTCGGGCTGACCTACGTGAACCTGCACAACTCCAACACCGAGCCGGAGTTCCGGGCCGGCAACCCGCTGGCCGGCGTGCTCACCAGCAATCAGAACCGGACCCCGGACAAGCTCTGGGTGCAGGTCCGGGACGACTCGCCGGCCGACGGGGTCGGCGGCGCCCGGGTCTTCCGCCACGACATCGTCTTCACCGACACCAACGGGGTGCGCATCAGCGGCCGCGACCTCGGCCTGCTCCCGGTGATCGAGGGCGGGCGCCTGCGCGAGGGCGCCCTCGTGGTGGACGGGTCGGAGCGCCTGCTGCTGGAGTACGACCTGCGAGGCCTGTTCGAGCTCGGCCTCGACCCCAAGGCGGTGACGGCCGCCGCCGTGGAGATGGCCGTGGCCAACGACTACCGGATCGAGTTGGCCACGAATCTCCAGACCGACGGCCTGCGCAACCCGGAGACGGTCTTCCTCCCCTACGCGCGGGCGGAGGGCAACGTCCGCGACGAGAGCAACGGCCGCGTCCTGCTCCTCGACTACGGCCTGCCCACGGCCAACGAGCTGGTCGGCTTCGACTGGGACCTGGTGGACTGGCACGGTCTGTCGGTGCAGGGGGAGACGGTCCTCAACCGCCAGCACCGGAGGTATCCCAATCCGCGGCTGAGCCGGCACCACGAGATGGTGCGCACCGCCTGGGCCGCCTACGGCATCGCCGCGTACAACCTCTACCCGTGGGGCCTGTTCCTGGAGACGTTCTCCATGGACGACGCCTACAGCACCAGCCACTGGCTGACCCTCGGCAACGGCCTGATCCAGTACAAGGCCCCCGTGCCCATGCTCTACGAGCTGGTCGACGACGACGACGACCACGACGCCGTCCCGGAGTGGTCGCGGCCGTGGCAGACCGGTTCGGGCGGGATCGCCTTCCCCGGCGTCGACTTCAACCGCGACTTCATCTACGACTACAACCAGAACAACACCCGGCGCCCGGGCGGGGCCTTCGCGCGGCCGGGAGAGCCGGTGGCGGTCTCCCTCAACTACAACCGCAACCTGGTTCCCGACTACGAGGAGCCCTTCCTGCGCTTCCGGTCGGACCGGCCCGAGTTCCTCTTCGGCGTCGACATGAACCACAACGGCACCGCCGACCCCTTCGAGAACGACCTGCACGCCGACTACCCCTACCGGCGCGACCACCGCGGCTTCAACCTCCACGGCAAGCTCTTCGTCACCCCCGACGCCCGCCTCGTGGCCGGCCGCCAGCGCATGCGCCTGATCTCCGGCGACGGCAGGACGGAGTCGTGGTACGCCATGCTCGCCTGGACCGGGCGCCTGGGCCGCTCCCGTCTGCGCCTCTTCGACTTCGGCGCCTCGGTGCGCGACGACATCCCCGATCATCTGCAGACGTGGGTGCAGCCGAGCGGCTCGACGGGGCGCATGGAGGACGACCGGGACCTGCTGCCCTCCCGGGACACCTGGCGCAACACCTTCTACGCCGACCTCGACCAGCGGCCGGGCCGGGGGGTGCGCCTCTTCCACCGCTTCAAGTGGGAGACCTTCCGGCAGCGCCGGGACGAGGCGGAGGTGCGCCTGGAGGAGAGGCGGACGAGGTCGGGGTTCCTGGGCCTGATCAACCGCGCCGAGTGGTCGATCCCGGTGGGCCGGGGACTGCTGGAGCCGCGCTGGAAGAGCGAGTACCGCGCCGACCGGCCCTACGACGCCCGGCGGCCCCTGGCCCGCAGCCTGGAGGAGTCCCTCTTCCTCATGTGGCGGCAGCCGCTGCTCTCCGAGCTGACCAGCGTCAACTACTACGCCCGCTACGGCAAGCAGCTCTTCGACACCGAGCTGCAGCTCGGCCTGGAGTGGACCCGGGGCTGGCTGCTGGAGGGCGAGCGCCGGGAGCTCGACAGCGGCTTCACCGCCCGGACCCTGATCGTGCAGGTGATCAACCGGGTCGGCTTCCAGGGTTACCAGCTGGTCACGCGCGGCGGCATCCAGGTAGGCGACCGCGACCCGGAGTCGGGTCCGGCCGAGCGCTCGTCGCTGCTCTTCGTGAGCATGAACGCGGGGCTGCAGTGAGCCGCCGCCTCCGCACCCGGCGGGCGGGCGCCGCGGCCCTCGCCCTGGCGGCCCTGGCCTGCGCCGACGGCGCCGGGGCCCAGCTCGCCCTCTACACCCTCGGCGACGGCGGCCATTCCTGGGCCGAGGGGGGCGGCCGGGGAGAACCCGTCCACCTGGTGAGGTCCGGCGTCCGGGCGGTCCTCGACACGGGGAACGCGCCCGGCGCCGACATCGAGTTCGAGCATCGGCCGGGCTGGATCAGCCCCCGGTACTACGACGGCGAGACCAACATCGCCGGCCTCGTCCTCGAGAGCGGCGGCCGCATCCGGGCGCCGAACTCCATCGGCCGGCCCTCGGCCCTGGTGCGGCGGCAGCTGCAGGGGCTGGTGAACGGCGACCACTCGGTGGCCTTCGAGCGCAAGCCGACCCTCCTCGAGCCGACCCTGACCAGCTTCGGGATCTGGGTGTGGCTCGACTTCGGGCGCCAGGTGGGGGTCGAGCGCATCCGCTTCTATCCGCGGAACACCGTCGTGGCGACGCCGCAGACGCCCTTCCACGACGACTACCTGCGCGCCTACGAGGTGTGGATCAACCCGCGGCAGACGGACCGCGCCGCCGGCAGTCCCGACATCCTCGTGGCGCGGGTCACCAACAACACCGACCCCGTCGTCGACGTGCATGTCGCCCCGCGCTACGTGCGCCAGGTGAAGCTGCGCTCCCTGAGCGAGCGCCCCTTCGAGGTCGACGAGCTGGAGGTCTACGGCACCGGCTACCTGGACGGAGGGGTCTACTACTCGGACCTGATCGACCTCGGGGGGAGGGCCTCCATCGGGCCGCTGCGCTGGGTGGAGGAGATCGCCGGGCCGCCCGAGTTCTCCGAGATGAGGGTGCGGGTGCGCACCGGCACCGACGACACGCCGCTGGTCTTCCGGCACCGCGTGCCCGACCCGGCGGATCCCGAGAGCACCCTCCTCGCCGAGATCACCCCGGAGGAGTACTGGAGCCTGGAGTCCCAGGACCGCGCCGGGGTGGTCGAGGACATCGACAGTTGGAGCCCGTGGAAGTCGGCGGCCCCGGGGGCGCTGGTCTCCGCCCCGATCCCGCGCCGCTGGGTGCAGTTCCGGCTGGAGTTCGCCGGCCGCCTCTTCGACACCCGGCAGGTGGACAGCATCTCCTTCCCCTACCTGAGGCCGCCCATCGCCGACACCCTGCGGGCCGAGGTCTATCCGCGGCTCGCGCAGGTCGAGGAGCCGGCCAGCTTCCGCTACGCCGTGCGCGTGGGCCGGGCGGGAGCGGTCCTCGGCTTCGACCAGCTCGAGGTGGACACGACGGTCCCCATGGAGAGGGTGCGCCAGGTGCGGTTGAACGGCGAGGCCCTGGAGGCGGAGGTCCTGTTCTCGCGGCACGACGCCTTCCGCATCGGCCTGCCCCTGATCTCCGGGGCGGGGGACGTCCTCGAGTTCACCTTCGATCTGCCGGTGTTCCGCTTCGGGACCACGTTCTCGGGCCGCGCCATCAACAGTCGCTACCCCTCCGTGCCCCAGCCCCTCGAGGGCGGCAACGCCGCCGACTTCGGCCCCGGCGACCACGACGAGCTGTCCGGCCTCTTCGTGGCCATCCCGGAGGAGCAGATCGGCCGCCTCGTGGGACAGATCGCCCTCTCCACCCCGGTGGTGACGCCCAACGGAGACGGCCTCAACGACGGACTGCGGGTGCAGTTCAACCTGCTGCAGCTGACCGACAGGGCGCCGGTGCGCTTCGAGGTCTTCGATCTCTCCGGCCGCCGCGTGGCCCGCGCCGACCTCGGGCTCCACGGCCTGGGGCCCTCGGAGTACCTGTGGGACGGCCGCGGCGCCGACGGCCGCGCGCTGGCGCCGGGCACCTACATCTGGCGGCTGCGGATCGACGCCGACGCCTTTGCCGAGGACCACCACGGCGTTCTGGCCGTGGCCTACTGATGAGCGGGGAGAAGGGGATGGTGCGGATACTGACGATTCTCCTGCTGGCCGCCGCCGCCGGGGCCCAGGACTACGGCGCCCGCCTGGGCACGGTCAAGCGCGGCGGCCGGGTCAGCTTCGAGCCCACGGGGCCGGGGGTGCTCTTCGACGCCCTCGACCCGGCCCTGCGCAAGTGGTACGTGCCCCAGGAGCTGTACGCGGAGTACCAGTGGAAGCAGTGGCAGT
>JAJDTN010000351.1 GCA_022827165.1 Candidatus Latescibacterota bacterium | reverse complement strand
GCCGGGCCGCCTCCCGGGCGCCCGACTGGATGCGCGGGCTGGAGCGCAGCCCCGACCTCTCGGAGGCCCAGGTCGACTCCTACTACACGGTCCTGCGTCGGCACCTGCGGCGCATCGTCGTCGGCAAGCTCAGCGTCCGCGTCGACATCCTCGTCGTCGACATGGCCGACGCCGCCGGCGGCGGCCGCATCGAGGCGCGGCGGTTCCTGGTGGACCTGTTGAGGAACCTGGAAGGTCGGGGGGACGAGGAGGCCCTGGCCTGGTACGCCCGGGCCGCCGAGAGCCTCGATCTGGAGGCCGGATCCGTGCGGGCCTTCGTGGAAGCCCTCGGCTCGCGCAGCCGCAGGATCTTCGAGGAGCGGCGGGAGACGACCTCCGACGAGCTGTTGCGCAAGGCCGCCGGCGAGGCCGGCCTGTCCCCGCCCCGGGCGCGGCAGCTCCTGGGAGCCCTGGCGCGGATCGAGGACGGGATCGTCGGCTGGTGAATCCAAGGAGAGGCATGAAGGCATCCGATCTGTTCGTCAAGGCCCTCGAAGCGGAGGGGGTGGAGTACATCTTCGGCATCCCGGGCGAGGAGAACCTGGACCTCCTCGACTCGCTGCGCGGCTCCAGCATCCGCCTGGTGCTGACGCGTCACGAGCAGGCCGCCGGCTTCATGGCCGCCACCTACGGACGGCTGCAGGGCCGGGCCGGCGTCTGCCTGTCGACCCTCGGACCCGGCGCCACGAACCTGGTCACCGCCGCCGGCTACGCCCAGCTCGGGGGCATGCCGATGCTGATGATCACCGGCCAGAAGCCGATCAAGACGAGCAAGCAGGGCCTCTTCCAGATCCTCGACGTCGTCGAGATGATGCGGCCTCTCACCAAGTACACCCACCAGATCGTCAGCGGCGAGAACATCGCCTCCCGCGTGCGCGAGGCGTTCCGGGTCGCCGAGGAGGAGCGCCCCGGCGCCGTGCACCTGGAGCTGCCCGAGGACGTGGCCGCCGAAGAGGTGCAGGAGACCCGCCTCTTCCCCAAGGACCGGGTACGGCGGCCGGTGGCCGAGGAGAAGGCGATCTTCCGGGCGGTGGACAAGATCGAGGGCGCCCGCCGGCCGCTGCTGCTCGTCGGCGCCGCGGCCAACCGCAAGCGCACCTCGCGCATGCTCCGGGAGTTCGTCGACAAGACCGGCATCCCCTACCTCACCACCCAGATGGGCAAGGGCGTCATCGACGAGGGCCACCCCCTCTACATGGGCAATGCCGCCCTCTCGGAGAACGACTACCTGCACTGCGCCGTGGAGCGCGCCGACCTGATCCTCAACATCGGCCACGACGTGGTCGAGAAGCCGCCCTTCTTCATGGACCACGACGGCTTCGAGGTGGTCCACGTCAACTTCTTCTCCGCCCAGGTCGACCCGGTCTACTTCCCGCAGCTGGAGGTGGTGGGCGACATCGGCAACAGCCTGTGGCAGATCTTGAAGAAGGTGGAGCCCCAGGACCACTGGGAGTTCGACTACTTCCTGCGGGTCCGGCAGTGGGTGGCCGAGCGCGCCCGCGAGGGCGAGGACGACACCGGTTTCCCCGTCAAGCCCCAGCGCCTCGTGCGCTGCGTTCGCGAGGTCATGCCCGAGACCGGCATCATCGCCCTCGACAACGGCGTCTACAAGATCTGGTTCGCCCTCAACTACGACGCTCAGGCGCCGAACACGGTGCTCCTCGACAACGCCCTGGCCACCATGGGCGCCGGCCTGCCGTCGGCCATGGCGGCGCGCCTGTGCAGCCCCGGCGAGAAGGTGATGGCCATCTGCGGCGACGGCGGCTTCATGATGAACTCCCAGGAGCTGGAGACCGCCGTGCGCCTGGGCATGGACCTGGTCTGCCTGATCCTGCGCGACGACGCCTACGGCATGATCAAGTGGAAGCAGGAGCACGCCGGGTTCCCCGACTACGGCCTCGACCTCGGCAACCCCGACTTCGTGCGCTACGCCGAGGCCTACGGCGCCCGGGGCCACCGGGTCGAGCGCTCCGAGGACCTGGTCCCCACCCTCGCCTCCTGCCTGGACACCCCCGGCGTCCACCTGGTGGAGGTGCCCATGGACTACTCGGACAACCAGAAGCTCCTCGACAGCGCCCTGGTCTGCCCCCTGTGAGCGGAGCACCCCCGGAGGGCCGGGTGGAGGAGATCCTCGTCTATCCCGAGCGCCGGGGGCCGGCCCGGGAGTGCGAGGAGGCAGTCGCCGTCGCCGGCGTCGGGCTGGCGGGGGACCACCGCCGCAACCCGTCGCGCGCCGTCACCCTGCTCTCCATCGAGGCCTGGGAGCAGGCGATGGCCCTGATGGGCGCCGGCCTGCCGCCGCGGGCGAGGCGCGCCAACCTCGTGGTCCGCGGCCTCGACCTGGGCTCCCTCGTCGGCCGCCGGCTGCGCATCGGCGCCGCCGAGGTGGTGGTGCGCGGCGAGACGGTGCCTTGCGAGGGCATGGACCTGCAGCGCGCCGGTCTGCAGGAAGCGCTGAGGCCGGCGATGCGGGGCGGCGTCTTCGGCCCGGTGGAGCGCAGCGGCCTCATCAGGCTCGGCGATGCGGTCTCCGTCGTGGAGTGAGTGTTTGACATTCCCCGGCAGGGGCGGCATACTAGATCGCATCGCAGCCATGACCGAAGGAGCCACCTGCATGTCCCGGGAGAAGATGACGGCGGACGAAGCATCGCGCCGCGAGACCACCACTCCCGGGACGACCACACCCGTCACGGGTACCCGTGACCGACATTCGACGGCGGCCCCACCGGGATAAGCGATTCCCGACCGAAGATTTCCGAGAGAGCCCGCTGTCGAGACCGATCGACAGCGGGCTTTTCTCATGACCCACAGGAGCCAGGTGTGAAGATCCGGATCCGCGAACAGGAGGTGCTGGAGCACGAGGGGGGCGGCCATCTCAAGGAGATCCTCCTCGAGCACGACCGCAAGCTGCTGCGGGAGTTCGTCGCCGCCCGCCGCGACGGCGAGTGGGTCGACTTCCACACGCCCCTGGAGCCGTCCGCCGAGGTCGAGCTGGTCCCCTGGGAGGCCGACGAGGCGGCGTGGGTCTACCGCCACAGCCTGTCCCACGTGATGGCCCAGGCGGTGCGGCGCCTCTTCCCCGAGGCGCGGCTGGCCATCGGACCGGCGATCGACGACGGGTTCTACTACGACTTCGACGTGCCCGAGCCCTTCAGCACCGAGGACCTGACGCGCATCGAGAAGGAGATGAAGCGGGTGGTCCGCCAGAACCACCGCTTCGAGCGCGAGGAGGTGAGCCGCGACGAGGCTCTCCTGCGCCTGCGGGACGAGCCTTATAAGCTGGAGATCCTCGACGAGCTGGAGGACGGCGAGTCCCTCACCTTCTACCGCGACGGCGACTTCGTCGACCTCTGCCGCGGGCCCCACGTGCTGAGCACGGGGCAGGTCCGCCACTACAAGCTGCTCAGCGTGGCCGGCGCCTACTGGCGCGGCGACGAGGGCAACAAGATGCTGCAGCGCATCTACGGCACCGCCTTCGCCGGCCGCGAGGCCCTCGACGGGCACCTGCGCATGCTGGAGGAGGCGAAGAAGCGGGACCACCGCCGCCTCGGGAGGGAGCTGGAGCTGTTCTTCTTCGACGACGAGGTCGGCCCCGGCCTCCCCCTGTGGCAGCCGAAGGGGACGGTCCTCATCGAGGAGCTGGAACGGCTGGCGAAGGAGACCGAGCGCGACGCCGGGTACCTGCAGGTGCGCACCCCCCACATCTGCAAGGACTCGATGTTCGTGCGCAGCGGCCACCTGCCCTACTACACCGAGTCGATGTTCCCGCCCATGGAGATGGAGGGCGTGAAGTACTACCTCAAGCCGATGAACTGCCCCCACCACCACAAGGTGTTCGCCTCGCAGCCGCGCAGCTACCGCGACCTGCCGCTGCGCCTGGCCGAGTACGGGACCTGCTACCGCTACGAGCAGTCGGGGGAGCTCTTCGGGCTGATGCGGGTGCGCTCGATGCAGATGAACGACGCCCACATCTACTGCACGCTGGATCAGTTCGAGGAGGAGTTCCTCGCCGTCTGCCGCATGTACCTCGGCTACTTCGACCTCTTCGGCATCGACAAGTACGTCATGCGCCTCAGCACCCACGACCCGGCGGACCTCGGAAAGAAGTACGTCGACGAGCCGGAGCTGTGGCTCGAGACCGAGGAGAGGGTGCGGCGCGCCCTGGCCAAGGGCGGCATCAACCACGTCGAGGTAGCGGGGGAGGCGGCCTTCTACGGCCCCAAGATCGACGTCGAGGTGTGGAGCGCCATCGGCCGCGAGTTCTCGATCGCCACCAACCAGGTCGACTTCGCGGTGCCGGACCGCTACGGTCTCGTCTACACCAGTGCCGAGGGAACGGAGGAGACGCCGATCTGCATCCACCGGGCGCCGCTGGGGACCCACGAGCGCACCATCGGCTTCCTGATCGAGCACTACGCCGGCGCCTTCCCCACGTGGCTGGCGCCGGTGCAGGCGGTGGTCCTGCCCATCGCCGAGCGCCACGGGGAGTACGCGGAAACGGTCTGCCAGGCCCTGGCTGGCGCCGGCGTTCGGGTCGAGCTGCAGGCCGACCAGAGCCTGAACTACCGCATCCGCGCCGCCCAGAAGCAGAAGGTCCCGCACATGCTGATCCTCGGCGACCGCGAGGTCGAGGACGGGAAGGCGGCCGTGCGTCTGCGCAGCGGCGAGAGCCTCGATCCCATGGCGGTGGACGAGGCGGTGGCCCTCATCGCCGGCCGCATCGCCTCGCGGGCGCCGGAATAGCCTCCGTGTGGAAGGGGCTGCACCGCCAGGCCCGGATCCTGTGGCGTTTCCGCTTTCACCTCGCCTGTGCCGCTGCCGCCCTGCTGCTGTGGGATACCGTCTGGATCAAGCCCTTCCGCGTCTTCGTCGTCATGGTCCACGAGATGTGCCACGCCGCCGCCGCCCTGGTCACGGGAGGGGAGGTCCTGGAGATGCGCACCGCCTGGGCCGAGCACGGCTACACCCTCTCCCGGGGAGGCTGGCCGATTCTCATCGTGTCGGCCGGGTACGTGGGCTCCGCCCTGCTCGGCGCCGGCCTGATCTGGTCGGGGGTGCTGCCGCAACTGCAGCGGCTGGCCCTGCTCCTCGTCGGCGCCGCGACCCTCGGCTTGACCCTGGCCTTCACCCCCGCGGGCGGTCTCGACTTCGGCCTCGGCCTCGGCGGCGGTCTGGCGCTCATGTGCACGGCCGTGTACTCGGCCCGGGCCGGGGCGGCGGGCGCCGTGTGGCTGGGGGTGATGCTCTGCCTCTACAGCCTCCACGACTTCCGCACCGACCTGTGGCTCTTCGCCGAGCGCACCGACGCCGGCATCCTGGCGGCCTACCTCGGCCTGCCGTGGCTGGCCTATCCCATCGCCGGCGCCTGGGTGTGCCTGTCCCTGTGGGTGATGTACCGGGCCATGGGCTCGCTGGTGAAGCACGAGGCGGCCCGAACCTGAAGGAGATCCGATACCGATGCGCATGACCCGTCTCTTCAGCCAGACCCTGCGCGAGGCCCCGGCCGACGCCCAGGTGGCCAGCCACGTCCTGCTGCTGCGGGCGGGGTACATCCGCCAGCTCGCCAGCGGCATCTTCAGCTACCTGCCCCTGGCCCATCGGGCCCTGGGCAAGATCGAGGGGATCATCCGCGGCGCGATGGACGCCATCGGCGGGCAGGAGATCAAGATGCCCGTGGTCCACGCCGCCGACGTCTGGAAGGCCTCGGGCCGCTACGAGGAGTACGACGAGTCCCTCACCCGCTTCCACGACCGCCACGGCCGCGACATGGTGCTGGCCACGACCCACGAGGAGATCGTCGCCGACCTGGCCAGCCGCGAGATCCGTTCGTACCGGCAGCTGCCCGCCATGGTCTACCACTTCCAGACCAAGTGGCGCGACGAGGCGCGGCCCACCTCCGGCCTGCTGCGGGTGCGCGAGTTCACCATGAAGGACTCGTACTCCCTCGACGCCGCCCAGGAGGGGCTGGAGGCCCAGTACCGGGCCCACTACCAGGCCTACTTCGACATCTTCCGCCGCTGCGGGCTGCCGGTGCGGGCGGTGCGCTCCGACGTGGGCATGATGGGCGGCTCCGCGGCCCACGAGTTCATGTACCTCAACGAGGTGGGGGAGAACACCCTGGCCCTGTGCGACGCCTGCGGGTACGCGGCCAACACCGAGGTCGCCCGCTTCGCCAAGGCGGAGGCGGCCGCCGAGGAGCCGGCGCCCCTGGAGAGGGTGGCCACCCCGGGGGCGGCGACGATCGCCGAGCTGGCCGCCTTCCTCGACGTCCCCGCGAGCCGCACGGCGAAGGCGGTCTTTCTCGTGGGCCGCTTCAAGGCCCCCGAGGCCGGCGGGGAAGCCTCGGAACGCCTCGTCCTCGCCGTGATCCGCGGCGACCTCGAGGTCAACGAGGTCAAGCTCGCCAACGCCGCCGGCGCCCTGGCGCTGAGACCGGCCCACGACGAGGAGATCGCCGCCGCCGGGGCGGTCCCGGGGTATGCCTCCCCCATGGGGCTGGAGGGGGATACCCTCGTGGTGGCCGACGACTCGGTGGTCTCGTCGCCGAACCTGGTCTCCGGCGCCAACGAGGCCGGGTACCACGTGCGCAACGTCAACCACGGCCGCGACTGGGAGGCCGACATCGTCGACGACATCGCCCTCGCCGAGGCGGGCCACGCCTGCCCCGTCTGCGGCGCCCCCCTGCGCATCGCCCGCGGCGTCGAGGTGGGCAACATCTTCCAGCTCGGCACCCGCTACAGCGACGCCCTGGGGGCCTCCTTCCTCGACGAGCAGGGCCGGGAGCGGCCGGTCATCATGGGCTCCTACGGCATCGGCGTGGGCCGGCTGCTGGCCTGCGTCGCCGAGGAGCACCACGACGACAACGGTCTCTCCCTGCCGGTGACCGTCGCCCCGTACCAGGTGCACCTCGTCTCCCTGGCCAAGGGCGAGGGGCCGGTCCAGGCCGCCGCCGAGGCCCTCTACGGGGATCTGACCTCGGCCGGTGTCGAGGTCCTCTACGACGACCGCCCCGAGAACCCCGGCGTCAAGTTCAACGACGCCGACCTCATCGGCTGTCCGGTGCGGGTCACCGTCGGCGACCGCGGGTTGAAGAAGGGGACCCTCGAGGTGAAGCTGCGCGGCGCCAGCGGCCGGGGCGAAGAGGTGCCGGTGGCCGAGGCCGCCGCCCGCGTTCGGGAAGAGCTGGCGGCGCTGCTCCAGCGGATCGAGGAGAGCGTCGTTCCGGTGGAGTACGCGGACTGACGGCCGCCGCCGGCTAGTTCCGCTCCGCCTCCGGGACCTCGCTGCGCTGGGCGGGCTCGTAGCCGATCGCCCGCCGCCCGTGGTCGACGTCGTAGAGCGGCCAGTCGCTGTCCGACACCCCGAAGACGATCTCGTACGTCGACCCCGTGTGGGTGATCGCCGCCTCGAAGACGCGCACCGCGTCCTCGTGCCCCAGCTGGTGGGGGTGCGCGGGCTGGTCGCGCTCCCGTGAGAAGTTGCCGATGCGCACGCCGACGAAGCGGGTGCCGTGGCGCCAGGCCCAGGTGTGGCCCAGGCCCTCCCCGAAGATCTTGCTGATCGTGTAGTAGGTCTCCGGCCTCGGGAAGAGGTCGACGGTGCGCCGCAGGCCCTTCGGGTAGGGAGACAGGATGCCGGCGCGGCTGGCGTAGGCGACGCGGGGCACCCGGTTGCGCCTCACCGCCTCCATGATGTTCCAGGTGCCGACGAAGTTGGAGGACCACACCTCCTCCCAGGGAGAGCCGCCGCTCGGCGTCCCCCCCAAGTGGACGACGGCGTCCACGTCCCGGGTGGCCCGCAGGCAGGCGTCGAAGTCGCCGAGGGGGGCCACCACCGTGTCCGACAGCTCCGGCATCTCGGCGCGGTCCATGCCGCGGATCTGGTAGCGCCGGCCCAGGCCGCGGGCCACGGCCCGCCCCACCTGCCCCGCGGCGCCGGTGATCAACACCCGGCGGGGCGGCTCGTCCGACAGCGGCTCGGCCGGCCCGTCATCGCCGCGGAAGGTGCGCTCAGCCTCCGGCACCCGGGAGACGTCCCGGGGTTCGTAGCCGATCGCGCGCCGGCCGTGGTCGACGTCGTAGAGGGGCCAGTCGCTGGCGGAGACGCCGAAGACGATCTCGAAGCCCGCCACCGGATGGGCGGCGGCCTGCTCGAAGAGGCGGACGCAGTCGCCGTGGCTCAGCTGGTGCGGGTGGCCGGGCTGGTCGCGGTCGGGGCTGAAGTTGCCGATGCGCACGCAGACGCACTCCATGCCGAAGCGGGACGCGTACATGGAGGCGAGCATCTCGCCGAAGAGCTTGCTGTTGTCGTAGAGCCCCACCGGACGGGGCAGCAGGTCCACGCGGCGCTGCACCTCGTCCGGGTAGAGCCAGAGCAGCCCGGCGCGGCTGGCGAAGACGACGCGCCGGACCCCTGCCTCCCGGGCCGCCTCGAAGACGTGGTAGCAGCCGATGTAGTTGTTGTTGGCGATCTCCGGCCACGGCCTCTCGCCGGCGTTGCCCCCGAGGTGGATCACGGCGTCGACGCCGTCCACGGCGCGGCGGACCTGGTCGAAGTCGCCCAGCTCCCCCTGCAGGCTCTCCCCGGCGCCGTCTGCGGGAGGCCGCCGGTCGAAGGCGCGCACCCGGTGGCCCCGGGCCCGCAGACCGGCGACGACGCAGGTGCCGACGCGGCCGGAGGCGCCGGTGACGAGGAGGTGCATCAGGGCTGTTGCGCCGGCGGGTCTGCGGCCTCGTCGGGGGGGCCGCCCCTGGAGGAGAGCAGCCACAGACCGGCCAGCAAGGCCGCGGACAGGCCGAGAAGGACCTGGCCATGGGCCGCGTACGCCGACTGATCCAGCAGACCGAGGCCACTCTCCACGGCGGAGAAGAGGAAGGCGGCCAGGGCGTAGGCGGCGGCGTTGTCGCGGAAGAGCCAGTACACCGCGGCGGCCAGCACCGCGGCGGTCAGGACGAACCAGCCGAGGTCGTAGAGGAACTCGGCCGGCCGCTGGGCGTCGGCGCCGGCCATGGCCGCCCCCAGGGCGAGGAGGGCGAGGATCACCAGCGGCGGGCGGCGGAGGACGCGGACGGCGTAGTACACGAGGACGCCGGCGGCCAGGGGCAGGACCAGCCCTGTGCCCACGGCGCCGAGGAGCCCGCCCAGGGCGGGCGCCCAGGAGTCGACACTCGGGATCTCGGGGGAGGGTGAAGGGGCCCCGGCGGGGAAGGCGGCGGCGAGGACTCCGCCGAGGCGGTCCAGGGCGAGTGCCCCGGCGACGGCGAGGACGGAGAGGGGGACGGCGTCGCGCAGCTGCGGGCGCAGGCCGGACCGGCTCAGGCGTTCCGCGGCCCGGGGGTACAGGGAGCCGCAGAGGCCGGCGGCCAGGGCCACGAGGAGCCCCAGCAGGACCGAGCCGAGGAGGAAGCCCGCCACGCCTGTGATCAGGTAGAGGGTGAGGGGGATCTCGGTGGTATAGAAGGCGTAGAACGCCGGCAGCTCGTTGAGTTGCCCCAGGGCGAGGACCGAGGCCGCGAAGAGGCCGAGCCGCAGGGGCCGCCGCCAGGCCAGCGTTCCCGAGCGGATGTGCCCCACCAGCAGCACGAGCAGGTGCACGGAGACGGCGATGGCCGCCCCCACCGGCGTCCACTCCAGGACGGTGCGCCACCAGGAACCCTCGCGGCGCTCCCGCAGCCAGTCCTCGGGCAGCTTGATGAACCGGTCCAGGTCGGCGGCCTCGCCGCCGGCCACGTGCACCCGGCAGCGGAACCGGGCCTCGTCGAGGTTGCGCCGGTCGCCCTCCTTCGCCTCCCACACGAACCAGTGGTCGCGGCGCCCGGGCAGGTCCTCGGCGGAGGCCTCCTTCAGCACGAAGGCGGAAGGATCGAGTCCGTAGGAGCGCAGGTGGTCCAGGGCGACGGCCTTGGCCTCCTCCTCGGAGAGACTGTCGCCCGGCGCCTCCTCGGCGAGCTGGTGGCGGACGTCGTAGACCACGCCGTCCTCCGGGCGCAGGCGGACCTCCCACTCCTCCTTCTCACCGGGCCGGTAGAGCCGCAGCCGCCACAGGGCCGGGGCCAGATCGTCCTCGTAGAGCGCCGCCGCGGCCGCCGGGCCGGCGCGCTCGTCGCGGTACTCCACGGCGGCCCCGTGCCAGGGGTTCGACTGGGTCACCACCGCGCGCCAGGAGTCGACTTCGACGCCGAGGGCGGTCAGGTGCCCGCTGCCCCTGACGAGGGCCTGCCCCGAGGTCAGGCGGTAGTCGACCTCCGGGACCAGGTCCGGCTTCTCGAGGGCGAAGCCCGCCAGTCCCGCCAGCACCGCCGCGGCGGCGATTCCCAGCCGTGCGCGGCTCAGCGGCCGGTAGGCGGTGGACTCGGGAGCGGTCTCGGCGCCGGGATCGGGCCCCGCCGGCTGCGCGGGGGCCGCCGGCTCGAGGGGCGGGCTGTCCTCGCGGTTGAGCAGGGGCCCGGCGTCGACGAAGGACCCCCGCCGCAGGTAGAGGACCACCGCCGCCCCGAGGGGCAGCAGCAGGATGCCCACCGACAGCGCCGCGGAGAGCACGAAGTAGGGGTCGCTGGAGCGCAGCAGGATCAGGGCCGTGTAGAAGGCGTCGATCATGTAGTGCCAGACCAGGACCGGCAGCAGCCCCCAGCGCACGAAGACGTAGCCCACCACGACCCCGGCGAGGCCGACCTCTAGGCCGCGGATCCAGAAGGGCTGCTGCGGATAGCCGGCGTGGGCGAAGCCCCAGATGGCGGCGGAGATCAGCACCGCCGCCCAGCGGTGCCGCAGGAGCCGCTGCAGGAAGGGGATGGAGAACGCCCGGGAGGTGAACTCCTCGGAGACGGCGGGCAGGAAGCCGATGAGGAGCACCACCACCCAGGGGATGTAGGTGTTGACCATCTCCTGGTAGGGGATCTGCGCCGGGCTCCACGCCCCGAAGCGTTCGGCCACCACGTAGAACACGCTCTGGTAGGCGACGAACAACGCCGTCATGGCCACGCCGATGACGCTGCCCGTGAGGAAGCGCTTGGTGCGCAGGCCCTCGGGCAGGAACTGCTTCGACTGGCGGATGTGGCCGCCGTACCAGCGGCGGTACTCCGGCTCGCCGCCGGCGACGATGAAGGCGATGGCCAGGCCGATGGCCAGGGCGAGGGCCGCGGCCTGGAGCACCCCTCCCGCCAGGAAGCTGCCGAAGGTTCCGGTGGTGTCGAAGTTGTACACCGCCACCGGCAGGGCGTTGATCTCGGCCAGGAAGCTGAGGACGAAGGCGATCCCCCCGAGGACGAGGGCGAAGCGCCAGCGCACGTCCTGGCAGCGGATGCTCGACACGAGGCGGACCAGCATGACCACCCAGGTGGCTACGAGCAGGAGGGCGGCCAGCAGGCCGGTGGTATTGTTGCGGGAGCGCAGCTCCTGGTAGTCCCGCTTCCAGGCCTCCGGAACCTTCAGGAACTCGGTGAAGCTGCCCACCTCGCCGCCCTGCACGCCGACGTGGTACCGGTAGCTGGAGCCGGAGACCTCGAAGCCGGCCAGCTTCCAGGTGAAGGCGTGGTCCACCCGGTTGGACCGTTCGATCGTCGTCGCCTCGACGAATTCCAGCCGCCCCGGGTCGAGGTCCATGCTCTGCGCGAGGAACCGCTCCGCCACGGCCCGGGCCTCGGGCTGGGACAGGCTGTCGCCGGCGGCCTCCTCCTCGATCTGGTGCCGGAAGCCGACCAGCTCCCCGGTGGTCGTGTGCTCGACCCGGAACTCCTCCTTCTGGCGCTCGCGGAACCAGCGGTTGCTCCAGCGCCACAGGCGCACCGGATCGCCGATGACGGCGCTGGCCCCCTCCAGGCCCAGCTCGCGCTCGAGGAAGGTCTTGGCGTCGTCGTCGTAGCGGAACAGCGCCGCCTGCCGGTAGCCGTCGAGGTCGAACCCCCGGTCCCGGAGGAAGGAGGCGGCCTGCTCGCGGGCCTCGCCGCGGGTGAGGTCGAAGTCGATCGTCGCCTCGGGGAAGGCGTCGTAGAAGAAGCGTGCCCCCACCGCCAGGCCGATGACGGTCAGGATGGCGCATCCGAGGAGGAGGCGGAAGTCGTTGCGGTCGAGATGGCGTTCCATGGGGGCGGGAATATTCGGCGCGCCCCGGCGGGGGGTCAACGGGGGGCCGCGGGGATCCTCGGCGTTGACAGTGTTCCAGGGGCGTCCGCTGATTCCCACTGAATCCTCAGCCTGGAGAGCCGACCTGAACCGAGTCCGCCCGATCCTCCTGCTGGCCCTGCTCGCCCAGTTCCCCTCGTCGCCGGCAGCGGCCCAGCCCTTCGAGGTCGGCGTCGTCCCCTCCGACGACGAGTCCCTCGCCGCGCCCGCGGCGCGCACCGATTCCCTCACCGCCGACCAGGTCCTGCAGATGGTGCGCCGCGCCGTCGACCTCGTGGGGGGGATGGAGGCCTTCGTCCCCGACACGGCGCGCCGTGTGGCGATCAAGCCGAACGTCACGATCCCCGAACCCTCCGGCTCCGGCATCGTCACCGACGCCCGCGTGGTGCGCGCCGTGGCGATCCTGGTCCACGAGGCGGCCCCCGGCGCCCGCATCTCCATCGCCGAGGGCGCCGGCGGCTGGATCAGCCCGTCCCTGAAGGACAGCACCGACCAGGAGTACAGGGTGGCGGACGGCTTCGAGATCGCCGGCCACCGGGCCACGGTCCGCGAGCTGCGGCAGCGCGGCGTCGACATCGAGTGCGTCGACCTGAACTTCGACCGCCCCGTCCGCCTGGCGCCCCCGGGGGGAGGCCTGGCCGATCCGGACTACGACATCGCCGCCACCATCGTCGAGGCCGACGCCTGGATCAACTGTCCCGTGGCCAAGACCCACGGGGCCAAGATCACCGCGGCGATGAAGAACCACCTCGGCATCCTCCCCGGGCACATCTACGGCTGGAACAAGGGCAGCGGCACCGACCGCCGGCCCGCCGGCATCCCCCACGCCCCGCGCGTGCAGGACGAGTGCTGGGTCGACCTGTGGGGCCTGACGGAGGTCGATCTCAACGTGGTCGACATGATCGCCGGCAGCGAGGGCGGCGCCTTCGGCGGCACTCCCCGGCGCGCCAACACGATCGTCGCCGGCGCCGACCCGGTGGCCACCGACCTCGTGGTGGCCCGGCTCATGGGCTTCAACCCGGACGACTTCGAGTTCGCCGACCTCGCCTGGCAGCAGGGCCGGGGCCCGGGCGTGCACGAGAACATCCGCGTCCTCGGCGGCGACGTGGAGTCCCTGGCCATGCGCTACGTCAAGGCGGGCATCGACTACGGCGGCGGCGACTGGACCGAGCAGGCCAACTACGGCATGGGGCCCCGGCGCTGGACCCTCCTGGGGCCGGTGGAGCGCGATCACCGGTTCACCCCGGAGGAGGCGGCCGCGCTGCGCCCGGTACCCGGCCGCGGCGGCTGGTCCGAGGTGACCTGGTTCGGCCACGACAAGATCGACCTCGACAGCCACTTCGACGATCCCATCCACTGCGCCGTGTACGCCTACACCACCTTCACCATGGCGCGTCCCGACTCGGTGCGCTTCTGGCTCGGCTCGGACGAGGACCTCTCCGTCTGGATCGACGGCGAGCCCCTCTACGAGTTCGAGGGCCGCCGCCGCCACATGCTGGGGCAGGTGCAGCTGCCGGGATACCTGGAGGCCGGGGAGCACCGGCTCCTCGTGCGCGCCTCGCAGAGACGCGGGCGCTTCGACTTCTCCTTCAACGTCTGCGAGCCGATCGACGATCCGCTCTTCGCCGGCAACCGCTACCCCGGCGTGCGCTACAGCGTCACCGGGGCCGATCCCCTGTCGCCGCCGGCGCGGGTCCGCTCCGAGGATGTCTACGACGGCTGGTTCTCCGAGGAGAGGGTGGGCGATCTCGGCAGGGGAGAGCCCCTCGAGGCCGCCCTCGCCGCCCCGGACTCGATCCTCCTCCAGCAGCCTCCGCGGCCCACCGGCGAGAGCCTCCTCGGCGCTGCGGCGGACGCGGCGGGGCTGCGGCGGGCGGATCTCGACAGCCTCACCCTGGCGACGCTGAGCCGCCCGCCGTTCTGGTCCGGCGCGTACTCGGGACCCTACTCCCCGACCGGGTGGCCCCGGTATGGTCCCGAGCCCCCGCGCATGCTCGAGTGGCTCGGCCTGGGCTACAGCGTCTCCAGCGGCTTCAAGGCGCGGGAGAGCCTCAAGGAGATCAAGGGCTGGCTCTCTTGGGGCCTGCCGGTGGTGATCGGGGATGAGGACCAGCGGTGGAAGGTGGCCGCCGGCTATCGGGAGACGGCGGAGGGTGTCGAGCTCTACGAGATGGGGCCCGCCGAGCAGGGATGGCGCCTCGTCGAGGACCAGTGGTGGGCCCGGTTCCCCGACCGCCTGTGGCGCAACTGTCCCTTCCTGGTGGTGGAGAGGGCCGGGGAACCCCTGTCCGAGAGTGCCTTGGTTGACAGCGTCGCCGCCCTGGCCCTGGAGTTGGGGCTCACCCGCTGGTCGGAGGACCAGCCGGAGCCGTGGGGCGCGCACCGGCGGCCGGCCGGGCTCCAGGCCTGGGATGCCTGGGTCCGCGACTGGGAGCGGCTCCCGTGGACCGAGGAGTGGCTCGCCGGGAGCCGCGAGGCACGGGCCTGGCTCGCGGATGTGGGTTTGGATGAGCTGCCGGAGCTGATCGAGGCTCGCCGGACGGCGGCGCGGTACCTCCTCGCCGCGGCCGGC
>JAJDTN010000348.1 GCA_022827165.1 Candidatus Latescibacterota bacterium | reverse complement strand
GGTGAGCCTGCCGCCGTGCATACCGCCTCCACCCTCGGCTACCTGCCGCGGGTGATGGCGGGGGGGAGCGCCGCCTTCCGCGCCGTGGGCAGCGCCTCGGCGCCGGGGACCCAGGTCTTCTGCATCAGCGGCCTCGTGCGCCGCCCGGGTCTGTATGAGGTGGCCCTCGGTTCGGGCACCTTCCGCGGTCTGGTGGAGGGGCTGGCGGGGGGGACGCCGGAAGGCCGGCCCCTGAAGTTCGTCCTCCACTCCGGGTACGGTTCCCGGCCCGTCCTTCGCGAGGCCGATCTCGACCGGCCCGTCGATCCCGGGGCCTGGAGCCGCCCCGGCGGTGGCGGCCTCGACGGCGACTTCGGTTCGGGGGCCGTCATCGTCGCCGACGAGACGGTCTGCGCCGTGGACACGGCGCGGCTGGTGGCGTCCTCCCTGGCCGGCGCGTCCTGCGCCCAGTGCCCGCCATGCCGCGAGGGTCTGGCCTGGGCTGCCGGCGCCCTCGAGCGGCTCGAGGCCGGCGCCTCGAGCGCGGGGGAGCTGGAGCAGTTGCGCTCCAGGACCGCGTCCCTGACCTCGTCCCTGGCCTTGTGCGGGCACGGACCCCTCGCCGGTTCCGCGGTCAGCGCCCTGGCCGCCGCCTTCGCCGAGGAGTTCGAGGCCCATCTGGACGGCGGCTGCCCGGTGGCCAAAAATCTGTCCATGAAGTCCCCCGAGAGCATCCACGTGCGGTTCTGAATGGCCATCGTCACCATCCACGTGGACGGGGAGGCCGTGGAGGCTCGGGAGGGGGCGAACCTCCTGACGACCCTGCTGTCGGCTGGCCGCCCGTTGCCGCACCCCTGCTTCCATCCGGCCCTCTCGGCGCCGGCCTCCTGCCGTCTGTGCCTGGCCTCCCTGGAGGGGCCGGGGGGGCCGGAGCTGATCACCACCTGCAATCACAGGGTCGGCGGGGGGATGTCGGTCTCCCTCGATGCGCCCGAAGCGGCGGAGGCCCGGGAGCGCGTGCTCGACGACCTGCTGCTGCGCCATCCGGCGGACTGCGCCGTCTGCGAGCGGGCGGGCGAGTGCGAGCTGCAGGAGGCGGTGAGGGTTGTCGGGGGCGGCCGAACGCCTTCCGAGGCGCCGGAGGCGCCGGAGCGTCTCGTCCTCGGGCCGCGGCTCGTCCTCGACCGCCGCAGATGCATCCTGTGCACCCGCTGTGTCCGCTTCGGCGAGGAGGTCTCCGGGGAGCCGGTGCTGGCCGTCGAAGGCAGCGGGGCGGGCGCCGGCATCGCCGCCAGCGCCGGTGAGGAAGCCGCAGGGCCCATGGCGGGCAACCTTCTCGACCTGTGCCCGGCAGGCGCCTTGAGCGACCCCGGGGAACGCGAGGCCCCGCCGCCGTGGCGGCTGACGGGGGTGTCCAGCGTGTGCGCCGGCTGCGCCAGCGGCTGCGCCACCCGGGTGGACGTGCACGACGGCCGTGTGTGGAGGGTCAAGCCCCGGCCCGAGAACCCCGAAGGCGGCTTCTGGCTGTGCGATCACGGCCGCTACGGCTGGCAGCCGGAGGTCGAACGCCTGCTGGCTCCGCGCCGGCAGGGCGGGGAGACGGCCTGGGACACGGCCCTGGCCGGCGTTGCCGAAGAGATGGAGCAGGCGCGCCGCTCCGCGGTGGTCCTGAGCCCCTACCTGACCAACGAGGAGGCCTTCCTGCTCATCCAGCTCGCCCACCGGTGGAGAGCGGCCGTCTACTCGTGGGAGGCGGCGGACCCCGAGGGAGACCGCCTCTTTCCCGGAGGGTTCACGATCAGCGCCTCCAGGGGTCCGAACGCGGCCGGAGTCCAGGCTGTCGCCCGGGCGTCGGGATCGTCCCTGCTTCCGGCAGGCGACCTGCCCGCAGGCCTCGACGTGGTGTACGCCGTGGGAGGCTCTCTGTGCGGAGAGGGCCCGGGCCCGCTTCCGGGTCCGGAGACGCGGCTCATCGCCCACGACCTCACCCCGTCGCCGCTCGTGGACGGAGCCGCCATCGCCCTGGCGGGCGGGAGCGCCTGGACCGAGAAGGAGGGCACCTTCGTCGATGGCCTCGGCCGGGTGCGGCGGGTCCGCTCCGCCGTCGAGCCCCCCGGCGACGCCAGACCGGACCTGTGGATCCTCAGCGCCCTCTGGCACGGCGGTCCCAACCGCGATTCGGCGGACCAGGTCTTCGCGCGGCTGGCCCGGACTCGATGCAGACCCTTCGCCGGCCTCGACTACCGAACCCTCGACGACGATGACCATCCGACATCGGGGGCCGCCTTCGGCGGCGGCTGGTCGAGCTGGCTGCAGCGCCGCGGCCTCGTCCCCTCCGCGGATCCCGACATCCGCCCGTGACCTCCTCTGCCGACATCTCCTCCGGCGGCGCCTTCCTCGTCTTTCTCGGCACCCTCGGTCTCGCCTTCGTCAGCGCCATCGTCGAGCGTGCGGCGCTGGCCCGCGTCAACGGTCTGCGCCGTCCGCCCCTCCTCGGTCCCGTGGCCGACGCCGCCAAGGTGATGGCACGATCGGGAAGGCCGGCCCCCGGAGCGGGGGCCGCCGCCTTCGCCGCCCTGCTGCCGGCTCTGGCCCTGGTCGCTCTGCTGCCCCCCGGCGCGGGCGTGGGAGGCCTGTCTCTTCCGGGGGTGGCCCCCGGGGGCGGAACGGTGCAGGCCCTGCTGCTGGTGGCGCTGCTGGCGGTCTCGGTCCAGGCGTGGCTGCTGCCGGCGGCCTTGGCCGGGGCCGAGGGGCAACGGGCCCTGATGGCGGGCGCCGGGGCCATCATCGGATGCCACCTGGCGGTTCTGCTGGTGGCGGCGGCGCTGGTCATCGACGGCGGTCCGGTGCTGGCAGCGTACTCCCGCACCCCGGGGGCCTGGCCCCTGTGGTCCCATCCGGCGGGGGCGGCGGCCTGGGTCGGGGCCCTCGCCATCCTCTGCCGCTGCACCGGATCGGTGCTCGGCGGCCGCCGGGCGGGGCTGCGTCCGGCCTCCGGAACGGCACCGGTGTGGCTGTCCCTGTCGCGGTACCTGCAGATGGGGGCGGCCGCCCTCCTCGCCTACCACCTGTTCGGCGGCGGCCTGCCGGCGGCGGCCGGCTGGGTGGAGATCCTGCCCGGTCTGACCGCCGCCGCGGTGCTGGCCTCGGCCGTGGTCCTCGGGTCCAGCCTGTCGGACGGCACGCCCGCGGGGCTCGCGCGCGCGGCCTGGACGCGCATCGTCCCCCTCGCCCTGATCGACCTCGCCCTCTCGGTCCTCCGCTCCGCGGGGTGGCTGCCGTGGAGCTGATCCTTCTCGCCGCC
>JAJDTN010000146.1 GCA_022827165.1 Candidatus Latescibacterota bacterium | reverse complement strand
TCAGGGACAACGGGTGGCTCCTGGGCGGTATGGCCTGCACCATCTGGGCCTACTACGTCCGTACGGCCGGGATTTCGCTGGCCGCGGCCCTGGCGGCCCATCTGATCCTCCGGCGCGATTACCGGCGCTGCCTCCTCTTCGTGGGCGCGGCACTCATCTGCTGGTTGCCGTGGACACTGCGCAACCAGGCGGTTGGCGGCGGAGGCGTGTATCTCAAGCAGCTCTTCATGGTCAACCCCTACCGTCCGGATCGGGGCTGGCTCGACCTTCCCGGATTCCTCGAGCGTTTCATCGGACATTCCGATCGCTATCTGAGGGCTTGGCCCGAGTTACTGATCCCTTCCTTCGGGGGCACGGATACCATCCTCCATCCCGCGCCCCTGCTGCTGATCGTGCTGGCCGTCGCCGCCACGGTGCTCTGCATCCGGCGAGGCGAGCACCTGCTGCTTCTGTATGCGGCCTTCTACATGGGCATGGTGTTGGTGTGGCCCTGGCTGGGGGAACGCTTCCTTGTGCCCATCCTTCCCGTGGTTGTCCTGCTGGGGATCTGGACGGTGCTGCAGGTTCGCGACCGGCTGGCGTTGATGGGGAGGGCGGCCCACCATGCGAGCCGGCTCGCGGTATGGGGATGTCTGGCAGCCTGGCTCATCGCCCATGCAGGCGGCGTCATCCGGCTGGCCGACTACGCCGCCGGCGACTACCCGCCCAACTGGCAAGGCTACTACGAGGCCGGGGAATGGCTCGAGAGCAACACCCCGGAAGATTCCATCGTTCTTTGCCGGAAAGGCTTCTGGATGCACGTCGTCTCCGGACGGCGAACCACCGGGTTCCCCTTCGACGAGCCGGCAGCGGTACTCGCCCATATGGAGCGCGAGGGGGTGGACTACGTCGTCGTGGAGAGCCTGGGTTTCAGGCAGACCGCCGACTACCTTGGTCCGGCCATCGGCGAGTACGCGGACCGCTTCCGGGTGGCGTGGTACAACCACGCCGAAGCGACGTATGTGCTGCAGTTCCTTCCACCCACCCCATGAGGAACCCATGCCGCTGAAGCAACATGTGCATCATCTCCTGGCCGTATCGGCCGACGGCGATCTCCGCAGCCGCGCCGTGGACCTCGGCATCCTGGGGTTGATCTTCCTCAACGTCGTGGCCCTGACCTTGGAGACGGTGGCCCCCATACATGCCATGCACCCGGCCGCCTTCACCTGGTTCGAGCGCATCTCCCTGATCATCTTCACCATCGAGTACGGGCTGCGCCTGTGGTCGTGCACGGCGGATGCCAGGTTCCGCGGTCCCGTGCTCGGCCGGCTGCGGTTCGTCTTCACGCCCCTGGCCATCATCGACCTGCTGGCGATCCTGCCCCTCTTCCTGCCCCTCGTCGGGCTCGACCTGCGCTTCATGCGCATCGTGCGGCTGCTGCGGTTCTTCCGGCTGGCCAAGCTCTTCCGCTACTCGCGGGCGCTGAGGCTGCTCGGACGGGTGGTGCTGGGCAAGCGGGAGGAGCTGGCCAGCATCTTCATCGTGCTCATCACCCTTCTGGTGATCGCGGCGTCGCTCATGTACTTCGTCGAGCACGACGACCAGCCGGAGAAGTTCTCCAGCATCCCGCAGACGATGTGGTGGGGGGTGATCACCCTGACCACCGTCGGTTACGGCGACTACTACCCGGTGACGGGGGCGGGCAAGTTCATCGCCGCCTGCATCGCCGTGCTCGGCATCGGCATGTTCGCCCTGCCCGCGGGCCTGCTGGGGGCCGGCTTCGTCGACGAGTTGCAGGGCCGCGACGGCGGCGAGCGGCACTGCCCCAACTGCGGGCACAAGCTGGAGGACTAGGACACAGAGACCCATCCCCATGTACAACAACCTCCTCCGACTCTCCGCCGCGGCCCTGGCTCTCCTGGCCGCCGCCTGCGGCGACACGCCCACCGAGCCGACGGCCCCGGCGCCGGCGGGGCCGCCTCCCTCTTTCACCGCCCTCCGCGTCGAGGAGAACCGCATCGTCGACGCCGATGGCGCCGACGTGGTCCTGCGGGGGGTGGCCGTCGTCGACCCGCTCGTGGGCCGGGGCTACCGCCACTCCACCCGGCTCGGAGAGCAGGAGCTGGAGACCCTGGCGCGCCAGTGGCGGGCGGGCATCGTGCGATTGCCCATGCACCCCGACCTGATGTCCAACTACCCGGCCTACCTGCGGGACTTCGTCGATCCCCTGGTCGAGTGGGCCGGGCAGCACCGGCTCTACCTGCTGCTGGGCTACCACGCCCACGGCAACCCGCTCACCGGCGAGGTGGAGGACACCCCCTGGGGCTTCGATCCCCCGTGGAGGGGAAACCCCTACAACCCCGACCTCGAGCTGGCTCTCGCCTCCCTGCGCGAGATCGCCGCCCGCTACCGGGACCGGCCCTGGGTGCTCTACAGCGTCTTCAACGAGCCGGCCTTCATCTCGTGGAGCCAGTGGCGGCCGCTGGCCGAGCGCCTCGTCGACGCGGTGCGGGACGAGCACCCCGGCGCCCTGGTCCTGGTCTCGGGAGTCAACTGGGCCAGCGAGCTGGACGGCGCCCTCGCCGACCCGGTGCGCCGGGAGGGCATCGTCTACGAGATCCACCCCTATCCCTGGGTGGGCGAGTCCTGGAAGAGGGTGGTCACCGAGCTGTCCATGACCCACCCGGTCTTTCTCGGGGAGTGGGGCTTCGGCGACGAGCACCCGGCGAGCGAGCGCAACTACGGCGAGGCCCTGGTGGGCTACTGCGAGGAGATGGGCCTCGGCTGGACCGCCTGGATCTGGGACCACTCCTGGACGCCGAGCATGTTCACCTCGCGCAGCCGCTCGCGGCTGACCCCCTTCGGCGCCCTG
>JAJDTN010000259.1 GCA_022827165.1 Candidatus Latescibacterota bacterium | reverse complement strand
ACGCCCTCGGCCGCCGCCGCCTCGCGGTGGCGCGTCAGCGTGTCGACCTCGTTGTCCTCGACGCTGGCGTCCATGTGGGTGACGCCGTGGCGCACGAGGAACTGCAGCTCGTGACGGCTCGTGCCGATGCCCTGAACTCCCGCGTACATGCCTTGCCTCCTATCTGCGTTTGCGCGCCGCCTTCTTCTTGGCCGCGCCGTACGGCTGGCCGGAGAAGATGGCGCGGATCTCGGCGCCCGACTTCGCCTTGGCGAGGCGGCCCATGCGCTCCTCCTCCTCCTCGCGCAGCCTGTGGAGGTTCTCCACCACCTGCTCGAGCCGGTCGGCGGGGAACTTGCAGGCCCCGTTCTCGTCCATGTGCACGATCTCGCCGGGCGCCACGTCCATGCCGGCCACGTGGACGGGCACGTTCACGGCGTACACCTCCTGGCCGCCGTGGCCGGGGGTGATCCCGCTGAGCAGGTACTGGAACTTCATGGGGCGGATCTCGTCGATGTCGCGCGACGGCCCGTTGGAGATGGCGCCGACGCAGCCCAGGGCCTTCATGGCCGTGGTCATGTTGCCGCCGGAGAGGCCGATCTTGCCGGCCAGCTCGGGCGGGAACTTCTGCTGAAAGCAGAACACGCTGGGCCGCTCCGAAGCGTCGATGGCGTCGAAGACGTCCATGCCGGTGAGCCGGCCGAAGCCCGGATCCGTGGGGCCGTACACGGCGGTGACGGCGTACCCGGCCAGCGCTCCCAGCTCGGGGTACATGCAGCGCAGGCTGTCGTCGGTGTACCAGTTCTCGGTGAGCGGGTTGTAGAGCCCCAGGCACAGGGGGTGGGAGGGATAGGTGGCCACCACGTTGGTCACCGAGGGCGTGTCGAACTGGCGGATCTCCTCGAGCAGCTTCCGTTCCTTCTGTCCCATCAGGTCTCCTTTGGCAAGACGCGGACCTCGTCATCCGCGTTGGGTACGACGCACAGGAACTCGAAGGGCTCGTCCCCTTCGACGGTGTAGGAATGGGGGAGCCGGGCCGGGATGTGCAGCGAGTCGCCCGCCTGCACCCGCACCTCCTCGTCGCCGAGGATGATGGTGGCCCGGCCGGCGAGCACGTACTGGCCGTGCTCGACCTCGTTGGTGTGCAGGGGCATGCCGCCGCCCGGCTCCATGACGAAGCGGCGGATGGCGAAGTGGGGAGACAGGTCGGGCCCGACCAGGACCTGGCGGGCGGCCGACGTGGCGCCGGCCACCTCCTCGAGGCCGACCTCCCCGGATCTGCGCACGGTCATGTGCTCCTCCTTCGAAAGCGGGCCAGATAGCGCATGGCGCCCTGTCCCTGTATGCGGGCGACTCTCACTTGGCCGCGGCCTCCATGGCCCCGGTGAAACCCCGGCTCGCGGCCCACAGCCGCTCCCTCAGCTCCTCCGGCACCCGCAGCCTCGTGCCGGCGATCATCTCGTCCACGTGGGCGGGCGTCTCGGCGCCGCCGAGGACGCAGGTCACCTCCGGATGGGAGAGAACCCAGGCGACGCAGACCTGGGCCCGGCTGACGCCCAGCTCCGCCGCCGCATCGTCGATCGCGGCGATCATCGTCTCCAGGGGGGAGCCGCTCTCCACGGGCTGGCCCGGCGCCAGGGTGCCGCGGTCCATGGGGCCGAAGGCGAGCAGCCCGAGGCCCCTCTCCCGCAGCAGGGGGAACATCTCCTCCTCGTAGCGGCGGACCCGCGCGCGGCCGTCGTCGTGGACCTTGGTGCCGGCCACGGTGTAGTAGTCCTCCAGGCCGCAGGGAGGGGTGGTGCCCGCCGCCTCCGCGGCCTCCAGCAGGGCCCGCACCGCCGCCGCCGTGTGGTTGGATACCCCCCAGTGGCGGATGCGGCCCTCGTCGATGAGCCGCTGCATGTGCTCGCACTGGGCCTCGGGCGGGGTATCCGGGTCGGGCTGGTGCAGCAGGTAGAGGTCGATCACCTCCGTGCGCAGCCGCCGCAGGCTGGCCTCGCACTGCTGGCGCAGGAACTCCAGGCTGAAGGGGACGCGGTCCCAGGCGCGGCCCTCGGCGGTGGGCTCCCGCCCGGGCAGGACCTTGGTGCAGATCACGACCTCGTCCCGCCGGCCCTGCAGGCACTGGCCCAGCAGGCGCTCCGAGCCCCCCCAGCCGTAGGCGGTGGCCGAGTCGAAGAAGGTGATCCCCGCGTCGAGGCAGTGGCGCAGGACGGCCTCGCCCCGCGGGTCGGTCTCGTCGCGGGCCAGGGTCTGGAAGGCGGTCCCCTGGCACAGGCGGGTGACGCGCAGGTCGGTGGGGCCGAAGGCGGCGGTGGGCAGGGCGCTGGCGGTCATCACCCCGTCCTGTAGAGGGCCGATCCCTTGTCCTCGCGCCGGTAGTGGGGCGCCGAGATCACGGCCTGCTGTTGCGGGGTCAGCTCGTCGAAGAAGTCCGGCGGCGTGTAGGTGCCCATCATCCCCTCGGCCGTGACCCCGGAGTTGTAGCGCAGGATCACGGTGCGCCTCTGGCTCTTCGCCCGCCACGGCAGGGCCCCGTGCATGAGGCACTCCACGAAGAGGATGCCGTCGCCGGCGCGGGCCGGGATCTGCACGAAGCGGTCCTGGTGGGCCTCGTAGAGGCGGATGTCGTCGGGGCAGGGGAAGTTGGCCCGGTGGCTGGCGGGCACGCAGGCGAAGCCGCCGTCGCCGGCCTCCACGTCGGTGAGCTGCACGGCGATGTTGGTCATGCCGCAGAACATGCGGCCGTTGCGGTAGTGGTAGCCCCGGGAGCGGTCATGGGGCTCGCCCCCCTCGTGGAACCAGAAGCCCTCGGCGCCCTCGTCCATGGTGATGAGGCTCAGCCCCTCCAGGCGGAACCCGGGGCCCAGCAGCTCCTCGAGGAAGCGGTGGCTGTTGGCGTGGGCGATCATCTCCCGGAAGACGTCGCAGTGGGGCTTCTCCCAGGTGAGCATGCCGCCGAGGTCGCCGCGGCCCTGGGTGCCCGCGAGGGTCCGCGAGCCATTGGCCAGGTCGCACGGACGCAGGTTGATGTCGGCGGCGTGGTGATCCACGGCGGCGTTGGCGGCCCTCACCTCCTCGGGGGACAGCAGGCCCTCGATCACCAGGTAGCCGTGCACGTCGAAGAGGTACTTCTCCGCTTCCGTCATTCCCCTTGCGGTCACCAGGATCTCCTTTCGCCAGGGGCGGGACCCGCGTCGCCGGGCCACCTTCCGGGGCGCTGCGCCGCGAGGGGCGCCAAGATAACGAAGCGGCAGGCGTCGAGACAGACGGCCCCGCCTTGACGCGCCCGCGGCCGGGACCGCTTATATCGCCGAACCCACCACCGGAAGGGGAGCCGATGGCCAAGAGCAGAGGCAAGCGCGTGAACCTGGCGATCGTCGGCTGCGGCGGCATGGCCGGCGCCCACCTGCGCGGCTACGAGGAGCTGCTGCAGCGGGGCGAGGACCGCTTCCGCATCGTCGCCGCCGTGGACGAGGCGAAGGAGCGCGCCGAGGGATTCGCCGACCGCCTCGCCTCCGCCCCCGGCTGGGAGGTGGCCGCCTTCGGCAGCGTCGACGAGCTGCTCGACAGCGGCCTCGAGGTGGACGGCGCCGACATCTGCAGTCCCCACGGCCTGCACCACGTCCTCGGCTGTCAGCTGCTGCAGGCCGGCGTCAACGTCCTCATCGAGAAGCCGATCGGCATCACCGTGAAGGCATCGAAGAAGATCGCCGCCGCCGCAAAACGCCGGGGCCTGGTGGCGGCCACCGCCGAGCAGTGCCGCCGCGCCATCGGCCAGCGCGCCATCCACTGGGCCTTCAGCGACGGCCTCCTCGGCGAGCCGGTCATGTGGTGGGCGATCAGGGCGGCCTGGCAGGACCCGGAGCCCGTGGGCGGCTGGAGCTGGCGCGTCGACCGCAAGCTCGGCGGCTGCGGCATGGTCATGGACTCCGGCGCCCACTGGGTCGACACCATGAGATACTGGTTCGGCGAGATCGACTCGGTCTACGCCCGCGTCGAGCAGGTCCGGGACCGCCGCTTCCGCAAGGGCCGGCGCGTCGTCAAGGGCGCCCAGGAGGACTTCTGGACGGCGATCTTCAACTTCAGGAGCGGTCTCGTCGGCACCTGGTCGTGGACGATCTCGGCGCCGGGCAAGGGCTTCAACCAGCTGACCCTGGCCGGCACCCGCGGATCGATCGTCGACTCCGACATCTTCCACCCCGCCGCCTTCCAGGCCAACGGCGAGTGCCAGCTCATCGACGGCACCACCTACAGCATGGGCAAGCTGCAGGAGATGTATCTCGACACCCTCTCCGCCAAGCGACGCGAGGAGCTGTTCCCTTACGGCATCACCGCCGGCGTGCCCCTGGAGCTGTGGGACTTCATCGACGCCCTCTCCCGCGGCCGCCCCGTGGAGATCGACGCCGAGGAGGGGATGCGCTCCAAGGCGGTGAGCGAGGCGATCTACGAGTCGGGCAAGTCGGGGCAGGTGGTCAAGGTGGCCGACGTCGTGTCCGGCAAGGTCGACGCCTGGCAGCGCGACCTGAACGACTACTGGAACCTGTGAAAGAGGAGAGAAGAGGATGAGCCGCAAGTACGCCGTGCGCGCCGTGCGCTGCGATCACCGGTCCGGCGACGAGGAGGTCTACGAGGCGCTGAAGCGCGCCACCGATCCGCTGACCCGGTCCTGGGAGAGGCTGGAGAAGGCGGGGCGTATCGCCCTCAAGTTCAACATGGGCCACACCAAGGTGGAGAGGTTCGAGGGCCGCCGCCGCGAGCTGGTGGACGACGCCGTCTGCCGCGCCGTGCTGCGCCTGCTGCGGGAGCGCACCTCGGCGAGCCTGGTGGCTAGCGACACTTTCGGACGCCAAGCCGACGGGGAGACCACTCCCTACTTCAATTACAAGCCCCTCCTCGACGAGTTCGGCGTCGAGTACGACGAGTCGAACCTGCCTCCCTTCGCCGAGTACGACGTGCCCGGGGGCGGCTACATGTTCCGGCGCTACACCCTCAGCCGCTGCTGGCAGGAGGCGGACGAGGTGATCTCGGTGGCCAAGATGAAGAACCACCTCTTCATGGGCGTCACCCTGTGCATGAAGAACCTCTTCGGCCTCACCCCGACGATCCGCCCCGAGGGGCGCGTGCGCACCTACTTCCACCACGCCATCCGGCTCTCCTACGTGCTGCCCGACCTGGCGCGCATCACCAACCCCTGCCTCAACATCATCGACGCCCTCACCGGCCAGTGGGGCCGCGAGTGGGGCGGCGAGGGACGCGTCTGCAACGCCCTGATCGCCGGCGACCAGATCGTGGCCACCGACGCCGTGGGGGCTCACCTCATGGGCCACGACCCCGCCTCCGACTGGCCGCGGCCGCCCTTCCGCCGCGACCGCAACCACCTTCTCGTGGCCGCCCAGGGCGGCTTCGGCACCGTCGACCTCGACGAGATCGATCTGGTGAGCGAGGTGCAGGCGCCACTGAACGAGTTCGACTCGGTGGAGGAGGACCCGCCCGCACACATGGCCACCGTGCGCGAGACCGCCTGCGAGCAGGGCCTCTGGTACCGGGATCGCCGCCGCGAGCTGGTCGACCGCTACCCGGGCGACTTCATCTACCTGCAGGACGGCGAGGTGAAGTGGAGCGGTGCGGACCCCTCCCACATCGGCAGCCACCGGGAGTTCGCCGGCAGCCGGCCCGGTAGCGCTCTCTTCTTGAAGCTGGTCGATCCAGAGGAGCGGGAGGGCGAGCGCTTCGAGGTCTACGAGGAAGGGTTGCGGAGTGGCCCTTCTACTCGAATCTCCTCTTGAGCGCTCCCCAGGCAGAGGATGTGACGGCTGTAGGCGGATCCATCCGGGAGAAGTCCGTCATTCCGACGGTGCCGTCTTCCCAGGTCTCGATAATCCACAGCTTGCCGTGTTCGATGCGGTAGGTG
>JAJDTN010000211.1 GCA_022827165.1 Candidatus Latescibacterota bacterium | reverse complement strand
ACGTGACCATGACCGCCGACGCCTTCGACGAGGACGCCTTCGAGGACGGCGTCATGTTCGACGGCTCCTCCATCAACGGCTGGAAGAGCATCGACCAGTCCGACATGGCCCTGCTCCCGGACCCGGACACCGCGAGCCTCGATCCCTTCATGACCGACCCGACCCTGTACCTGATCTGCAACGTCCACGAGCCGACCACGGGCGAGCGCTACTCGCGCTGCCCCCGGTGCACCGCCCGCGACGCCGAGGCCCACCTGCAGTTCTCCGGCATCGGCGACACCGCCTACTTCGGCCCCGAGCCGGAGTTCTTCCTCTTCGACGACGTGCGCTTCGGCGTCGAGGCGGACCACACCTTCTATTCCCTGGACGACGCCGAGGGGCCCTACAACCGGGGCCGCCAGGTCGAGGGCGGCAACAAGGGGCACCGGCCGCGCACCAAGGGCGGCTACTTCCCGCTGCCGCCGGTCGACTCCGCCCAGGACATCCGCGCCGACATGCTCAAGGCGCTGCGCAGCGCCGGCGTCCCCGTCGAGAAGCACCACCACGAGGTCGCCGCCAGCCAGCACGAGCTGGGCATCGAGTTCGCGCCCCTGACGGTCATGGGCGACAAGCTCCAGGTCTACCGCTACGTCGTCCTCAACGTGGCCGGACAGCACGGCAAGTCGGCCACCTTCATGCCCAAGCCCGTGGTCGGCGACAACGGCTCCGGCATGCACATCAACCAGTCGCTGTGGAAGGACGGCGAAACCCTGTTCTCCGGGTCCGGGTACGCCGACCTCTCCGAGACCGCCCTCCACTACATCGCCGGCATCATGAAGCACGCCCGCGCCATCAACGCCTTCGCCAATCCCAGCACCAACAGCTACAAGCGCCTGGTGCCCGGCTTCGAGGCCCCCGTGCTGCTGGCCTACTCCGCCCAGAACCGCTCGGCCTCGTGCCGCATTCCGCACTCGGCCTCGCCGCGGGCCAAGCGCGTCGAGATCCGCTTCCCCGACGCCACCGCCAACCCCTACCTGGCGTTCTCGGCCATGCTCATGGCGGGCCTCGACGGCATCGAGAACCGCATCGATCCCGGCCCTCCCATGGACAAGGACCTGTACGCGCTCCCCCCCGAGGAGCTGAAGGACATCCCCACGGTGGCCGACTCCCTGCGCGGCGCCCTGGAGGCCCTCGACGCCGACCACGAGTTCCTGACGCGGGGCGACGTGTTCACCAGGGACCAGATCGACGCCTACATCGAGCTCAAGGAGGAGGAGGTGGTGCGCTTCGAGCAGGCCCCCCACCCCGTCGAGTTCGACATGTACTACTCCATCTGAAGCGCCCGCCGGAGGCGAGGATGACGGGCGCGCCGCCGTCGAGCGTTCTGGCCGTTGCCGCCGGGACCCCGGGGTTCCAGGACCTGCGGGGTCACCGGCCGGACCAGGCCGCGGCCGGGATCGACCGGCTGGCGGAGGCAGCCGGCCGCGCCGGCCGCGAGACCCTCGCCGCGGCCCTGGAGTCCCCCGAGGGGCGGGTGTTCTTCTCCTTCCTCTGCGGCAACAGCCCCTACCTGAGCCGCCTGCTGCTGCGGGACCTGGAGTTCACCCAGTCGCTGGTGGAAGAGGCCCCCGAGGCGGTGACCCGGCGGTTCCTCGCCGAGCTCGACGCAGCCGACCCGGCCATGGACCGCGACCGGCTGATGAAGTTCCTGCGGCGCCAGCGCGGCCGCGCGGCGGTCGTCACCGCGGTCTACGACTGCTTCGGCCTCCGCGGCGTCATGGAGTGCGCCGGGCTGCTGTCCGACATGGCCGACCACGCCGTGCGCCTCGCCGTGGCCCATCTCCTGCTGGGCCGGGTGCGGCGCGGCGACCTGGAGGCGCCCGCGGAAGAGGGCGGGTGGGGGTACTTCGTCCTCGCCATGGGCAAGCACGGCTCCCGCGAGCTGAACTACTCCTCCGACATCGATCTCATCGTCCTCTACGACCCGTCCCGCGTGCGCTACACCGGCCGCAAGAGCCCGGGCGACTGCTTCGCGCGGGTCACGCGCGACCTGACGGGCATCCTCCAGTCCCGCACCGGCGACGGCTACGTCTTCCGCACCGACCTGCGCCTGCGCCCCGACCCCTCCTCGACGCCCCCGGCCGTCACCGTCGATTTCGCCCTCGACTACTACCTCCGCTTCGGCCGCACCTGGGAGCGCACCGCCCTCATCAAGGCCCGCCCCGTGGCCGGGGACCTGGCCGCCGGCGAGGCCTTCCTGGAGGGGCTGGCGCCGTTCATCTGGGACGAGGGGCTCGACTTCGCCTCGGTCGACGAGATCCGCTCCATGAGCCAGCAGATCCACGACTTCCACGGCCACGGAGCCGTGACCGCCGCCGGCCACGACGTCAAGCTGGGGCGGGGCGGCATCCGCGAGATCGAGTTCTTCGTGCACATGCACCAGCTCGCCTTCGGGAGCCGCAACCGCCGCCTGAGGGGCCCCCGGCTGCTGGCGATGCTGGAGGTCCTCGACGGCGAGCACCACATCCTGCCGGCGGAGGCGGCCACCCTGCGCCGGGCCTACCTGCTGCTGCGGCGCGTCGAGCACCGCCTGCAGATGATCAACGACGACCAGACGCAGAAGCTGCCGGAGTCGACCGACGGCCTGGAGCACGTGGCCGCCCTCATGGGCCTGGCCTCGGCGCAGGAGCTGGAGGGCCTCGTCGAGCAGGCCTGCCTGGAGGTCCACGACCTCTACCGCACCCGCTTCGACGTCCCCGAGAGCGAGCAGGACATCACCGCGGTGATCCTCGACGGGCCGGAGGGCGGCAACCCCGACGCCGTGGAGCGGCTCGAGGCCGCCGGCTTCGCGCGGGCCCCCACGGCCGTCGAGATCCTCCGCGGATGGGCCGCGGGCCACCATCCCTCGACCGCCCCGGAGCGCTCCCGCGCCATCCTCCGCGAGATCCTCCACGAGATCATCGAGGCCCTGGCGCGGACCCCCGACCCGGACCGCGCCCTGGCGCGCATGGACCGGTTCCTGGAGGCTCTCCCGGAGGAGATCTCGCTGTTCCCCATGCTCCGGGCCAACACCTGGCTCCTCCGTCTCGTGGCCATGGTGATGGGCAGCGCCCCCCGCATCGCCGACACCCTCGGCGGCCATCCCGGGCTCCTGAGGGCCGTCCTCGAGCCCGGCTTCTTCCTGCCGATCCCGGGCCGCGAGCAGCTGGCCAGCGAGTTGGGGGAACGCCTGGAGGGGCCGGAGGAGCCCGGGGAGCGCATCGCGCAGGTGGCGGGCTGGGCCGGGGACCGCCGCTTCCAGGTGGGCGTGCAGTCCCTGGAGAACCTGATCACCGTGGACGAGGCCTCGGCCTCCCTCTCGCACGTGGCCGAGGTGGTCGTCGAGGTCCTCTTCCGGGACGTGCTCGCCGAGCTGGAGGCGCATCACGGCAGGCCCGGCGGGGGCTGCGCCGTGGTCGCCATGGGCAAGCTCGGGGCCGGGGAGATGACCTTCGAGTCCGACCTCGACCTGCTGCTGGTGGCCGACGCCCCGGACGACGGCGAGACCACCGCCGGCCCCGCCCCCATCGAGGCGCGGCGGTTCTACGGGCGCGCCGCCCAGCGCCTCATCGCCGCT
>JAJDTN010000227.1 GCA_022827165.1 Candidatus Latescibacterota bacterium | reverse complement strand
CGACCTGGGCGACATCGCCCGCCGCGAGTGGGAAGCGACCACCCGCCTCTTCGACGACGCCGGCCCCGGCTGCGATCATCCGAAGTACGTCGCCCAGCTCACGGACGAGTACTACAACCTCGCCGTCCCCTTCGAGTGGTTCCACCAGGGGGAGGGCAACCAGTCCCTCTACGAGCTGGCCCTGGCCGCGCCGGACTCGGCCGCCCTTCGCGAGAGGGCCGTGCGCTTCGCCGACCTCATGATCGACGAGCGCAACTACGACGCCGGCCACCGCGTCTTCCGCTCGCCCTTCCCGTCGAGCGCCGGTCCCCTGACCAGCGCCCGGGACCGCGTCGGCCTCGCCCGGGCCTACCTCACCTCCCACTACCGCAGCGCCCCGGAGAGCCCCGCCCTGCGCGCCTCCCTCCACCCCTTCGTGGGCGACCTGGAGGAGGACTGGTCCGCCGACCCGGAGCGCCGCCGCCGCATCCTCGACCTCTTCGACCGCGTCGTCCTCGGCGGCGACGTGCCCACCAACCTCACCGCCGCCGGCCTCGTCACCCACGCCTTCCTGTTCACGGGCGACGACCGCTACCGCCGCTGGGTCCTCGACTACGCCCAGGCCTGGATCGAGCGCATCGACGCCAACGGCGGCCTGCTGCCCGACAACGTCGGTCCCACGGGGCGCGTCGGCGAGCAGCGCCGCGGCCAGTGGTGGGGCGGACTCTACGGCTGGACCAGCCGGTGGGCGGGGGACATCAACTTCGGCGGCCCCACCGTGGCCGCCGAGTGCGCCCTGCTTCTGTCCGGGGACAGCGGCTACCTGGAGCTGCTGCGCCGGCCCCTGCTGGCCCTGCTGGAGCGGGCGCGCACCGGCGCCGAGGGCCAACTGGAGTTCCCCAAGCGCATGGGGCCGGAGGGCTGGACCGAGTGGGCGGCGCCGCGGCTGCTGGAGTTCGCCCACCTCTACCACGCCTCCATGAGCGCTGCCGACCGCGGCCTGATCGAGCGTCTGCGCGCGGGCGACCCCGGCGGCGACTGGAACCACGTGGAGAGCCTCCCCGACCGCCGCAGCCAGCAGGCCGAGCGCGGCCGCTTCCAGTACTACGACGGCCGCAACCCCGACTGGCCGGAGCGCGTCCTGGGCGCCGAGCTGGCCTGGTGCGAGAGCCACTTCGAGCGCATCCGCGCCGAGGAGCGGGACCCCGAGACCCTCCTGCGCGAGAACCGGTGGCCGCCGAACCCGGTGGTCACCAAGGGGCTGACCCAGGTGACCACCGGCGCGCCCCAGACCGTGTACAACGGCGGCCTCCTGCGCGCCACGGTGCGCCACTTCGACCTGGACCGCCGCCGGCCGGGCCTGCCGCCTGATGTGGCCTGCCTGGTGGAGGGACTCAGCGCGGAGTCGGTGGACCTGCGGCTGGTGAACACGGGGCGGGAGCCGCGCCGGGTGCTGGTCCAGGCCGGCGCCTTCGGCGAGCACGAGTTCACCCAAGTGGAGGCGGGCGGGGAGAGCCGGGAGGTGGGGGGGCGCCACTTGGCGGTGGAGTTGGCGCCGGAGGCCGGGGTCCTGCTGCGGGCGGGCCTGCGGCGCTTCGTGAATGCACCTTCCTACGGGGCCGGCCTCGACCTGCTGAAGGCGGGATCCACGGTTCAAGGATCTGGTTGATCCTCTCGAAGGGGGGGTCTACCCTTGTGGCATGGACTGGCTCCCCTACATCGGTTTTGGCACGGGCGTGGTGGTGTCCCTGACCGCAGTGATGCGCTGGATGTTGCGCGACCTGCGCGCCGACCTGGGCGGCCGCATCGACCGGCTGGGAACCCGCAGGGGCCAGCCGGAGACCCGCGTGGACCGGCCGAGAACTCTCATGGGCCAGCCAGAGACCCGCATGGACCGGCTGGAGACCCGCATGGGCCAGCCGGCGACCCGCATGGACCAGTTGGAAGCCCGCCTCGACCGGCGCCTCGACCGGCTGGAAGCCCGCATCGACGGCCTGGCCGCCGACCTGCGCACCGTGTCCGCTGACCTCGGCAGGGTGTCGGATCGGGTGGCGCGAATCGAAGGCGCCCTCTTCGGCCCCCGGCCCGTCTCGACACCGCCGCCGCGGCCCCTTCGCAGCCGGCCTTCCCGACGAACAACTACCGCTTGACCCGCCAGGCGCGGTCGATGACCGTGCTGGACCCTACCCCACAGTCATTCCGGATGAGCCACCCCTGGTGAGTCGTGTGCGCCTGCCGCTGGTCCTCGCGCTCTGCTCGGCCCTGGCGGCCCCGCTACCGCCGGCCCAGGCCGCGCAGCCGCCGAAGCACGAGTTCCGGGGGGCGTGGGTCGCCACCGTCTTCAACCTGGACTGGCCGAGGGCAGCGGCTCCCGCCGATCAGCAGGCCGAGCTGCGCCTGATGCTCGACGGCCTCAGGGACGCCGGCATCAACGCCGTGTTCTTCCAGGTCCGCTCGGCATGCGACGCCATGTACGACTCGCCGCTGGAGCCGTGGTCCTACTGGCTCACGGGGCGGCAGGGCGCGGCGCCCGACCCGTGGTACGACCCGCTGACCTTCGCCGTGCGGGAGGCCCACCGGCGGGGCATGGAGATCCACGCGTGGTTCAACCCCTACCGCGCCCAGGCGAGCTCCGCGTACGAGCCGTCCGCGGACCACGTGACCCGGACCCGTCCGGAGTGGGTCCTGGAGTTCGGCGATTTGCGCGTTCTGGACCCGGGCCGGGCCGCCGTGCGGGAGTTCGTCACCCGCGTCGTCATGGACGTGGCGCGCCGCTACGACATCGACGGCATCCACTTCGACGACTACTTCTACCCCTATCCCCCGAACCAGATCGACACCGAGGACGCGGCCACCTTCGCGGCGGAGAGCCGGGGATTCACCAGCCTCTCGGACTGGCGCCGCGACAACGTCGACCTCTTCATCGCCCAGGTCGCCGACAGCCTGCGCGCCCTCAAGCCAGCCCTGAAGTTCGGCGTCAGTCCCTTCGGCATCTGGAAGAACGGCGTGCCCGAGGGCATCCGCGGCCTCGACGCGTACGACGTCATCTTCGCGGACCCCACGGCCTGGCTCGCGGCGGGGACGGTAGACTACCTCGTGCCGCAGCTCTACTGGCCCTTCGGCGGCCCCCAGGACTACGGCAGCCTGGCCTCCTGGTGGGCGGAGCAGGTCGGCGGCCGGCACCTCTACACGGGGCACGGGCTCTACCGGGCGGAGAGCCTGACTCACTCCGGGACGCTGCTCTCCGCTGACGAGATCCCCGCGCAGGTGCGGTTCAACCGCGATTCTCCGGCCATCCTGGGCAGCGTGTTCTTTCGAGCCAGGAACATCACGGACCACCACTCCCAGGGGATCGTCGAGGTGCTGAAGACGGACTTGTACCGGCACCCCGCCCTCACGCCGCCCATGGCGTGGAAGGCGTCGGAGCCTCCCGCGGCACCCGGTGGATTGGAGCTGACATCGAATGGGGCCAGGGAGGTGGAGTTGACGTGGCACCCTGTCGAGGAGGCCAGCCGTTACGCGGTCTACCGCGTCCGGTCACCCATCAGGCCCGACCCTGAAGCCGCGGCCCTCGACGCGCGCAACCTGCTGGCCGTCACCGGCGAGACCGCCCTCGCGGACCATCCCGAGGGGCCGGAGCCGCACCACTACTTCGTGCAGACCGTCGGCGGCAATTCCAGCGAGAGCGGACCGAGCGCCCTGGTCAGCTCCGGCGGCCCGGTGACGCATGTCGCGATGGAGGCGGCGGTCTCGAGGGATGGCCTTGCCGTCTACCCGAACCCCTTCAACACGACGACGCGGATCGCCCTCACCGTGGGGGAAGCCGCTCCCGCGGCGCTGCGCATCTACAACCTGCTCGGGCAGAAGGTGCGGACCCTGGCCGAGGGCGAGTGGCTCAGCCCCGGGGCGCACGCCTTCGAGTGGGACGCCGCCGATGACGCCGGCCGCCGCGTAGCCAGCGGCGTCTACTACCTGGTGGTGGAGGTGGGGGACCGCCGACTGGTGAGGGTCCTGGCCCTGGCGCGGTAGACCCGCCGGGCTACTCCACCGGCACCGCCTCCAGGCTCACGCCGTCCCGCGCGTCCTGCAGGTCCATGCGGGCGCCGTGGGGGTTGCGCACCCGGATCGAGCCGGTCACGTCGAAGAGTCCCTCCGCCGGCTCCTTCTGGAGCGCCGACAGGAAGGGCCGGTCGCGGCCGTCGACGATCTCGCAGTCGACGAAGTCGATGCCGCCGTGGATCGGCGTGATCAGCTCGGGGCGCCTGTTGAAGATCAGCAGCGGCGCCCGGCTCTCAACGCTGTCGACGCGGGCGAAGGCGTTGTCCAGGCCCGTGCCCACGTCGATCCAGCGGGTGCGGGTGAAGCGCACGCGGGCGCGCTCCGGATGCTTGTCGTAGACGTGGGCGCCGGCGCCGGCCACGTCCTCGACGACGCAGTCGCGGAACTCGATCAGGCCCCCGGGGCCCTCCGCCTTCAGGGCGCCGAAGACGAGGCCGGAGCCCAGGCGGCTCGTGACCCGGCAGCGGTCGAAGAGGATCGACACGTCCTGAGCGTCCGGCTCGTTGAAGCGCAGGTAGACCTGGATGCCGGCGCCGTAGTTGTCCCGGAAGAGGCAGTTGCGGAAGACGATCTCCTGCGCCTTCTGGTCGGACCGGTCGGGCTCGATGTCGACGCCCGCCGAGGGCGGGGTGCCCCACGTATTGGCGAACTCGCTGTCCTCCACGGCGAGACCGACGACGCTGATGACGCTGATCCCCTGCCGGTAGTGGTTGTCGCAGACGACGTCGCGGATGGTGATGTCGCGGCTGTGGTCGCGGCCGCCGCCGCCGTCGATGTAGATGCCGTCGCCGCCGCTGTCCCGGATCGTCAGGCCCTCGACGAGGGCCTTGTGGACCCCGCGCAAAGAGAGGGTCATGCGCCACTCCGCCTTGGGGTAGACCTCCCGCTTCGTGTAGTCCATGTAGTCCTGCTTGTGCATGCGGATCGTGGCGCCGTACCCGCGGATCGTCACGTCGTCGACGCCGGTGGCCTGGAAGAGGCAGTCGCCGCCGCCGCGGAACGCCCCGCGCCGGGCGCTGACCACGACCCCGCGCTCCAGGAACAGCTCCTGGTGTCCCGCCAGCCGGATCGGCCCGACGATCCAGTCGGAACCCATGTTGGGCACGACGACCCGCCGGGCGCCGGAGTCGATGGCGGCCTGCAGCGCCCCGGTGGCGTCCTCGGCGTCGAACCCCCACCAGGCGGCGTTCGCCGTCGCGCGCCGGCCCTCGGCGACCTCGCGTACCGCCTCCGGGCTGGGGATGTTGCCGGGAATCGTCAGGTCCGCCGCGGCCGGCGAGGCCAGCAGCAG
>JAJDTN010000064.1 GCA_022827165.1 Candidatus Latescibacterota bacterium | reverse complement strand
AACGAGGCGGCCGCCGCCGAGGCCCTGGCCGCCTTCCCCGGCGGCCTGCAGGTTGGCGGCGGCATCGACCCCGGCAACGCCGCCGACTGGCTCGACCGGGGAGCCGCCGCCGTCATCGCCACCTCCTTCGTCTTCCAGGGCGGCAGCTTCCGGCCCGGCGCCCTGCAGGAGCTGTGCGCGGCTGCCGGCCGCGAGCGCCTCGTCCTCGACCTCAGCTGCGCTCCCCTGGAGGACGGCCGCTACGTCGTCGCCGCCGACCGCTGGCAGCGCCTCACCGACTTCGAGATCACCCGGGACGGACTCGAGCGGCTGGCCGAGCACTGCTCGGAGTTCCTCGTCCACGCCACCCAGGTGGAGGGCCTGCAGGAGGGCGTGGACGAGCGCCTCATCGCCCTGCTGGCCGAAGCCTCCCCCCTGCCCACCACCTACGCCGGCGGGGTCCGCTCCCTGGCCGACGTGGACCGCATCGCCGAGCTGGGCGGCGGCCGCCTGGACTACACGGTGGGCAGCGCCCTGGACTTGTTCGGGGGTTCGGGGGTGAGGTACGCGGACCTGGTGGCGCGGGAACCCTGACAATTCGGGAGCGAACTCCAGAATTATCATGAGGATTCGGGAGTTCGGGCGGTGAACCTCGCATCCTTCACGGGCCCTCCGGCCTTCGGCAAGGCCTACCGGCAGATGCTCGACAACGACTCCCACGCCCCCGGGAGCGTCGACCGCGAGATCGCGTCGAGCATGGTGAGGCTCCGCGAGGAGACGGCCTCTCACCTCTACGGCGCGTACACGGATCTGCACATCGGGTATGTCGCGGGATCTCGCCCAAGGCTTGAGAGCTTCCTCTCTGCCGCCGAATCGAAGTCAGACGCCGACCCTGCGCGGCAGGTGGCCGCCATCGCCGAGCTCACCTCCGGCCTGGCCGCGAAGGGGCCGGACGACGGAATGTCCGCGATGAGGTTTGGAGGTACCGAAGAGGAGATCATCGAGAGGGGCTCGGACTGGTGCACCGACGTGGCTCGAGTGGGGTGCGCGCTGTACCAAGTGGCCGGATACCCGGCCCGCATGGTGCATCTCTTCAACCTGAGCGCGGCCTACAGCGGGCACGTGATCGTTGAGGTCCACCGGTCCGGGACCTGGGGTGCCGTCGACACCAGCTCGGGCGTCGTCTACCGGCTGGGCGATGGAATGCCCGCGACAACCTGGGATCTCATGAACGACGCAGAGCTGGTGATCCACCACCAGGGCCCCGAAGCGTGGTATACACACCCGGAGCAGTTCGCGGCGGCGGGCATCGCCAACTACCACCTGCGGGACTCGGACCGGTATGACTTCACGGTGGCCGGGGTGAACGACTACTACCGCGCCATCCTGTCCATGGCCGGCCGGGGCTGGCCGGGCGGCCTCCGCTGGCTCCACGCCGAAGACGGATGAACACTGCTGAATCCCATGGAACGGTCTGACACGCCAGAAGAGGGCCGTTACTTCGCCTCGGTCGCCGAGACCTACGATCGGCTTCAGCCGGTACTGAGCCCTCCCTACGCCGAGGGCCTGGAGATGATCGTCGACCTCATCCCCTTCGATCCCGAGGAGGCCTTCAAGTTCGTCGATCTCGGGTGCGGCACGGCGGAACCGGCGGCACGCCTGCTGCGGCACTTCCCGCATGCCACCGGGACATGCATCGACAGCGAGCCGGGGATGCTCTCCATCGCCAAGGAGAAGCTCGTCGCGTTTGCAGGCCGGGCGGAGGTGCTGCCGGGGGACATGACCCGCTGCGAGATCCCCGGGTGCGACGTAGTGCTCTCGGCCAAGGCGATCCATCACGTCCCCCCGGACGACCTCTCCGCCCTGTTCGCCAGGATCCGCGGCGCCATCCGGCCCGGCGGATGCTTCATCCTCTACGACGCCATGTCGGTGGGACCTGCCTGGGGGCCGGGTGCCCGGCGGCTGGCGTCACGCTTCCGCGAGCGTCACATCCGGCGCGCCATCGCCGCGGGGATGGCCACGGAGGAGGAGATCGAGCTCAGGCGGGACTACAAGCGGAGGATGAAGGCCGCGGGAAAGGAGGTCGAGTACGAGCACGGGGCGGAGGGGTTGATGCGCAGGATGGAGGAGGCCGGCTTCGACGAGGTGGCCGTCGCCTGGCGGATGTTCGCCGACACGATCCTGGTGGCCTTCAGTCAAGGAGAACCGGAGCCGACGCTGTCCGGCACATGATACGGCAGGCTACCTCGACGGACTCCCGCCTCGGACCCGAAAACGAGCACCCCTGTCCGGTTGGACCGAAGCAACGCCTCGATGTCCGCCGTGGTGCAGTTGCCTCGGCGGATCCAGATGACCTTCGGAGGCGGCCCTCGAAGGAAGCTCACCTAGTGAAAGTCCGAGTCCTTCGAGACGATGGTGAGGTCATGCTCCTTGGCGTAGTCCCAGACCGCCGCGTCGCTTGCACGGGACAAGCCGATAATCGCGGACGTGGACGGAGCCCGGGAACACGTCCGACAGACCGCCGACCAGGCGCGGGGACAGGTTCTCGTCGAGAGCAGCTTCACCCGGGCGGGATCGAAACGAGCCTGCGTTCACGCTCCGCCGCGAAGGCGAGCGCCGCCCGGATGTCGGCGCGCTCCAAGTCCGGGAAATCGGCCAGGATCTCGGCCTCCGTCATCCCGGCCGCCAAGCACTCGAGGACATCGTACACCGTGATCCTGAGCCCGCGAATGCACGGCTTCCCGCCCCTCTTTCCCGGCTCCAGCGTGATGCGATCCAGTTTGCTCATGCCGGCTCACCCGCCCCCCGTCCACTTCAGATACAGGTTGACCGCCGTGAAGTTGACGATCGCCCAGAGGCTGGCCATCAGGCCCAGCTCCAGCCACATCGACATGCGCCGGTCCGCCGCCTCGCGCATGGCCAGGTGGAGCACGCCGAAGGCGAGGGGGATGAGCAGCAGGTTGTTGGCGTTGGCCCCGAGCAGCACCAGCAGGAAGGGGGTGTCCGACTTCACCAGGATGACGCACAGCCAGAAAGCCGGGAACGCCACCTGCAGGGCGCGGGCAACGCGCATGCGCCCGGTCTCGCCGGCGGCGGCGGGCAGCTTCAGGCGCTGCAGGAAGTCGGCGCCGATCCGCCCGGAGCTGGCGGCGAAGACCAGCAGGGTCGAGAACAGGGTGCAGAAGGCGCCGAACATGAAGACCGCCTTGGCCGCCGGCCCCAGGGTCTCGGTGAAGATCAGGGAGACGCGGTCGGCCACGTCGATCCCCGCGGGCAGGACCTGCAGGCGCGACAGCACCGAGGCGCCGAGCAGGTAGTAGGCGCAGGTGATGGCCAGGGCGATGGCCGTGCACACCCCGGCGTCGGTGGCCAGGACCCGCATCCAGCCTCGGTAGCGGGCGCGCCACTCGGGGGTGCCGTCGTCGGGGCCGACGAAGCGCGGATAGCCTTTCTCGCGCACCCAGTAGGGATACATGAACAGCTCCACTGCGGTGGCCCCCACCGAGCCCATCACCGCCAGGGCCACGAAGGCGCCCTCGGCGGGCATCTCGAAGCGGAACCCCGAGGCCAGCTCGGCCGCCGACATGGCGTGGGGGGTGGTCTGCAGGACGATCAGGCAGCCGATGACGATGGTGCTGAAGGTGGCCACCAGGACGGTGACCATCTTCTCCAGGTCCCGGTAGAGGCCGCGCCACAGCAGTACGGTCATCACCACGAAGACCAGCACCGCCCACGCCTGGTAGGGGAGGACGGGCAGCACCGACTGCATGAGTCCCGCCACCGAGCCGAGGATGCCGATGACGGCGATGAAGACCGAGAAGTAGCCGGCCACGCAGATCCAGGTGGCCAGCGAGACGCCGCCGGGGCGGAACCCGGGGAGCCGGTCGAGGGCGTCGATGGTGGTGTCGTCGTGGAGCAGGCACTGGCGGCCGAGCTCGAGCTGGATGAAGAACTTGACGACGCAGGCCAGGATCACCCCCCAGAGGAAGACGAAGCCGACCTCGGCGCCCATGCGCGTGGTCACCAGCAGCTCGCCGGAACCGACCACGGAGCCGGAGACCACGACTCCCGGCCCGATGTTGCGCAGCAGGCCCCACAATCCCCGGGGCGGCGGACGCCCGGCGCTCACCCGCGGGTCTCCGGGCGGGCGGGGTACCGGCCGGGGAGGGACTCCCCGCCCCGAGGCGCGGCTTGAGCCCCGTGCTCCGGGCGGCGGCTCCGGCGGCCCGGGAATCCCTCGTCGCCCCCGGCCGCGGGTCGGGTCCCGGGCTGGCCCGGGGTGGCCCCCTGTCCGGCGATCAGCGTTGCCATCGGCCCTCCTTCCGGGTGAGCGTCGCCCCTCATCTACGCAGATCGCCGCCGCCCGGCAAGGCGGGAACGCCGGCGGAGCCGGGTCACCGCTTGCCCGTTTCCGTGAGGCCGGCTTTCCTTGACCGCAGGAAAGGAGCCGCCATGCTGTCCACCGAGCAGACCGATCGCTTTCACGCCGAGGGATACCTGATCCTCGACCCGTGCCTGGAGGAGGAAGAGTTGGAGGCCCTGCGCGAGCGGGTGCGCGGGATCGCCGACGGCGACCTCGACTTCCCCGAGAGCTCCGTCGAGTACGAGCCCGGGGCCTCGGGCCGGCGCATGGCGAGCCTGCGCAAGATCAACCACCCCAGCCGCCACGACTCGTTCTTCGTCGACCACGCCCGCCATCCGCGCATCCTCGAGGCGATGGTCGATCTCCTGGGCGAGGACATCAAGCTCTTCGGCGACCAGCTGTTCATGAAGCCCCCCGGCGGCATCGAGAAGACCTACCACCAGGACTGCCCCTACTTCCCCGTCCGCCCCATGGAGGTGATCACCGCCTGGGTCGCCCTCGACGAGGTGACCGTGGAGAACGGGTGCATGTACGTGGTGCCGGGCAGCCACAAGCTCGGCGCCGTCGACCACAGCGAGCCTTGGATGGTGGGCGAGCGCAAGGACATGAAGATCCCCGACGCCGCCATCGACCGGGAGCGGGAGCGGGCCGTGACCCTGCGGGCCGGGGGCTGCTCCTTCCACCACGGCCTGATCCAGCACCGCTCCGGCGCCAACCGCACGCAGAGCTTCCGCCGCGGCCTGGCCACCCACTACATGACGGCGAAGTCCCGCTGGGTCGGAGAGGGCGAGCAGCCCGGCTACCACCTGCTCAGCGGCCGGGAGTACGAAGGCTGCGTCTGAGCGCGGGCGCCTGAAGGGCCGCGGGGCCCGCTCGGGGAACGGCCCTCCGGCAACCTTCCGGACCCGCTCGGGCCCGCGGATCCAGTCCGCGCCACCTGACCCGCCGCCGCCTCAGGCCGGCGCGCGGCGGTCCAGACTCTCCAGCAGCACCCGCGCCTTCTCACGGCGCCCGGGGTCCTTGTCGCGGGCGACGATCCGCTGCAGGGTCGAGCGCGACCGCGGGTCCCCCTTCTCGGCCATCTCCATGGCCATGGAGTCCCGCTTCGCGTGGTAGCTGGGGTCGTACTCCTTCAGGTCGAGGCTGCGCCCCTCCCAGTAGAAGCGGTACGGCGAGTCGGGCGCCCAGCCGGCGTAGATCTCCTCCCACGTCTGGGGCCGCGTGAAGGGCATCAGCGTCTCCGGCGCGATCGGGTCGCCGACGCGCTGGAAGCGGGCGTCGAAGGACATGCGCAGGCGCTCGGAGACGTTGGGCACGCCCCGGTGCACGGCGAGGCTGTGGAAGAACAGGACGTCGCCCTGGGCGAAGGGACCGCCGCGCCAGGTGCCGTCGAAGGAGCGCGTGATCTCGATGCCCCCGGCGCCGAGACCCGGCCGGAAGTCGTAGACCCCGCCGAGGTGCGAGCCCTCGGCGATCTGGACGCCGCCCATCTCCGCGGACAGGTCCGAGAGCGGGATCCAGGCGGTGTACGTCGACTCCGTGCCCTGGATGGGGATAAAGTCCTGGTGCGGCGGGGTGGTGTACGCCTCCCGCTGCGGGAAGATGGCGCGCGGGATCAGCCTCGGGTGGGGCAGGATCTCGGCGCCCTCGCACAGGCGCCCGAGCAGGCTCAGCAGCCCCGGGTCGTGCTGCAGGGCGTGGAACTCCTCCAGCCCGTGGACGGCGCGGATCACGGCCATGTACTCCGGCTGCGGCTCGACGGTGAAGCCGTCGAGATCGGCCAGGGCCTCGGCGGGGTCCGTGTTGTCCAGGAGCCAGCCGGCGTCGCCGGCAAAGCCGAGGAAGCTCCGGCGCACGCTCTCAAGGTGGTGGATGGGCAGCAGGTTCCGCACGAAGAGATAGCCGTCGCGGTCCATGCGCCGCGCCAGCTCGGGGCCGTCGTCGACGGCGTTGGTGGAATCGAGAAACGGTTTCACGCTCTCCCCCGTGGGTGAGGTTGTGGGCTTGGTGCGCCGTCAAAGGTAGGACATGGCGGCGGGGAGCCGCAGGCGCCGCA
>JAJDTN010000317.1 GCA_022827165.1 Candidatus Latescibacterota bacterium | reverse complement strand
AACAGCAGTACCCTCTGGGTCGCCGTGGAGGCCTTCGATGACCGATACGTAGGGGCCCTCGGAGACGAGAGGGAAACAGCAAACTACTGCTGGGCATGGGACGCTTGCATGGAGTTCTACGTTGACGGAGATCACTCCGGTGGTCGGTATCTCAAGTTCCCTGACGGTGACCATACGGAGGAAGAGTTGGATCTGTTGAACTTTCTCCAGGCCCAGAAGTACTGGATGCCGATCGACCCGGAGGGGGGCCAATTCGTTCGCTTCCGCGGCGGCGGCGAGTGGCCCACGAAGGACCCGTACGCAGCCGCCGGCGGCGGCGTCATCGGCCGCACCCCGGCAACCTGGGTCTTCGAGATGAAGGTGACGCCCTTCGACGCCCTCGTCTACAGTGACGAGGGTTCTTCCAAAGCCTCGGAGCTGTACCCGGGCAAGACCATCGGTTTCGATCTCTGGATCTACGACGCTGACGAGGAACCTCCCTTTGTCTCTTCGTACGGCTACGTGCTCACGCCCTTGGAACTCCCCGTCAGCCTCTTCTCCACCTTTTTCGTCGACGGCCTGCTCGTCGGCGCCGGCGAAGACCCATCCCGCTACGACGACGATTCCGCCGTGACCCCCTCCTCCTGGGCGAGGATCAAGGCCGCCCTCGAGTAAGCCCCCCACCGCAAAGGAGGAACACCATGCGTGCCTGCCTCGCCCTGCTGACCTTCGCCCCGCTGCTGGGATCCGCCAGCGCCACTCATGCCCATGTCGGCGACCAGATCTACCCCATCTTCGAGTTGCTCGACGAGGACTTGGACCGCATCGACCTGACCGACGGCAGCGTCGACGACTGGATCGAGGTCGTCGGCGAGCCCTCCCTGGCGGCCTTCGACTTCTACTGGGGGTATCAAGGCGAATTCGAATACGATCCATCGGAAGTGGACTTCCGAATCTGGCTCGCGTGGAACCAGAGTACAAGTACCCTTTGGATTGCCATGGAGCGCTTTGATGATCTCTACTTCAACCTCTACGACGGGGACAAACCCTGGGAAATGCAACTCTGGGACTCCGGCCTTCGCTTTTTTGTCGACGGCGACCACACCGGTGGGCGATTCAGCTACCGTCTCGGGTGGCAGTGTGAGGATTGCACGGCCGACCAAGTCCTGGAGACCAACCGTCAGGCGCAGCATTGGATGGTGATCGCCGAGGCACCCGACGGCGAGAATCTATACCATCAGGGTGCCAGCGAGTGGGTAGTCCGGGATCCGTACGCCGCCGCGGGCGGCGGCGTAACCGGCGAGACCCCGGCCTTGACGGTCACCGAAGTCAAGGTGACGCTCTTCGACGACCTCATCTACGACGACGAGGACGCCTCCCGAGCCTCGCAGCTCTACCCTGGCAAGACCATCGGATTCCAGATAATGACGCGCGACAATGACGATACTCAGTGGGAGGACGGGTACGGGGAAAGCCTCTCTCTTACACTCGCCTTGCCATGGTCAGTAACCCACGCCGATTACTTCGTCGACGGCCTATTGGTCGGCGCCGGCGAAGACCCATCCCGCTACGACGACGATTCCGCCGTGACCCCCTCTTCCTGGGCGAGGATCAAGGCCGCCCTCGAGTAGGCCCCGCGCCGCAAAGGAGGAGCACCATGCGTGTCTGCCTCATTTCCCTGCTGACCCTCGCGCCGTTGCTGGGATCCGCCAGCGCCACTCATGCCCATATCGGCGACGAGATCTACCCCTTCTACGAGTTGCTCGACGAAGACCTGGACCACATCGACCTGACCGACGGCAGCGTCGAGGACTGGCACGACGTCCTCGGCGAGCCGTCGCTGACAGCCGCCGACTTCTACTACCCGTACTCCAGCTACGATCCAGCAAGCTGTGACTACCGCTTCTGGCTCGCCTGGCACCGACGCAGCGGCACCCTCTGGGTCGCCATGGAACGCTTCGATGACATCTACGTAAACAACTATGCGGGAGAGATTCTCGAGGCGGGGCTGCCCAAGATGTTCCGCCCTGAGATGATTCGCTGGGACTCCTACTTCAGCTTCATGGTCGACGGCGACCACTCCGGCGGCCGCTACCTGTTTGGACGCAGCAGCTGCGACGGATGCACGGTAGAGGAGACCAGGCTCCTCAACAACCGCCAGGCCCAGCACTATCTGGCCATCGCCGAGACGACGGACGGCCAACACGTGGGCTATGACGGCGCCGGCGAGTGGGTCGTGAGGGAGCCGTACGCCGCAGCCGGGGGCGGTGTCCTCGGCGCGACTCCCGCCACCTCGGTCACCGAGTTGAAGGTGACCCCCTTCGACGACCTCGTCTACGACGACGAGGCCGCTTCCGCAGCCTCGGAGCTGTATCCCGGCAAGGTCATCGGCTTCAACATCAGCACGTTAGACAACGACGCCACCGACGGAATGGGGGCGCCAGCCTACCAGTGGCTTTCCGACAGGGTGTCCACCCTCAGCTTGGCCGATCTCCTCGTCGACGGCCTGCTCATCGGCGCCGGGGAAGACCCCTCCCGCTACGACGATGTCTCCGCCGTGGAGCCGTCCTCCTGGGGCAGGATCAAGGCCGCCCTCGAGTAAGCCCCCCGCCGCAAAGGAGGAACACCATGCGTGCCTGCCTCGTTTCCCTGCTGACCCTGGCCCCGCTCCTGGGCATCGCGAGCCAAGCCCACGCCCACGTGGGCGACGAGATCTACCCCTTTTACGAGCTGCTCGACGAAGACCTGGAACACATCGACCTGACCGACGGCAGCGTCGAGGACTGGCTCGAGGTCGTGGGCGAGCCATCCCTGACGGCCGTCGACTTCGTCTGGGGGGGACTATGGCAACCGCTCCAGGTATACGATCCATTACAAGTGGACTTCCGGATCTGGCTCGCCTGGAACGAGAGCACAAGTACCCTCTGGATCGCCATGGAACGCATCGACGATCTCTACTTCAACCTCTACGACGGGCGCGAACCCTGGGACATGCAACAGTGGGACTCCAGCATGCGCTTCCTCGTCGACGGCGACCACTCCGGTGGGCTCTACAGCTACACTCTGGGCAGGTACTGCGAGAAGTGCACGCCCGAGCAAGTCCTGGAGGACAACCGTCAGGCGCAGCAGTGGATGGTTATCGCCGAGACCTCCAGCGGCGAGCCCCTGTTCCATCTCGGGGCCAGCGAGTGGGTGGCCAGGGAGCCGTACGCCGCGGCGGGCGGCGGCGTCATCAACGAAAGCCCGGCGACGACGGTGACCGAGTTCAAGGTGACGCCCTTCGATGACCTCATCTACGACGACGAAGAGGCTTCCGAGGCCTCGCGCCTGTACCCCGGCAAGACCATCGGGTTCGAGATACGTACGACGGACAACGACGATACGGAGTTCAGGGATGGGAGTGGGACCGCGTTGCTCATGTGGCTGACCGGTAGGGAGGAATCCTTGGTCAGCGCCGATTTCTTCGTTGACGGCTTGCTCCTCGGCGTCGGAGAAGATCCCTCCCGCTACAACGACGACTCCGCCGTGGCACCGTCCTCCTGGGCGCGCATCAAGGCCAGCTTCAGGTAGCCGGCAGAGCGCCGGCCCGGTCCTCGCGCCCGGCACCGGACCCGCGCCGGACTCACGGCGCGCAATCCTCACGCACCATCGCCCTCGCCGAGACCCCACCCTCCTGCGGGACCCGCACCACCACGGCCCCGCACTCGTCCGTCCGGTAGACCCGCGCCCCGGCCTCGCGGAACCGCGCCATCACCTCCGGCGCCGGGTGGCCGAACCTGTTGAAGGCGCCCACGGGGACGACGCAGACCGACGGGCTCACGGCGTCGACGAAGGCCGGCCCCGACGAGGTGCGCGAGCCGTGGTGGGCCACCTTCAGGATCCCGCTCCTCAGCCCCTCACCCCACCCCAGCAGGGCCGGCTCCGACGCCTCCTCGATGTCGCCGGTGAAGAGCACGCGCGTCTCCCCGTAGTCGAAGCGGACCACCACCGAGCCGTCGTTCAGGCCGTGGGGAGAGCGGCCCCCGGCGCCGACGAAGCCCTCCCTCGGGTGCAGGACCACGGCGCCCACGCCCCCGAGCCCGACGAGGCTGTCCCCGGCGGCGACGCGGTGATAGGCGATGCCCTTCTGCTGGATGAGCCGGCGCAGCCGCCGCGCCGTCCACGAGGCGTAGGCCTGGCCGCTGTCGATGAAGTGGCCCACCTCGACTTGCTCCAGCAGGTGCACCAGGCCGCCGATGTGGTCGGAGTGCGGATGGGAGGCGACGACCACGTCGACGCGGCCCACGCCCCGGTGCTCGAGGAAGGGGATGACGACGCGCTCCCCGAAGTCCGAGCGCCGGCTGCGGAGGCCGCCGTCGATGACCATGGTGCGGCCGTTGGGGAAGCGCAGGAAGGCGGCGTCCCCCTGGCCCACGTCGAGGAAGACGATCTCCAGGTCCCGGTCCCGCAGGACCCGCGGCCAGACCTCGAGATTGCCCCAGGCCAGCAGGGTCAGCAGCAGCAGCACCCGTCCCCGGGGGCGGCGCAGGCCCCAGGCGAGGAGCCCCGCGGTCCATGCCGCCAGGACCAGGGTGAGGGCCGAGGGTTTCGGCGTCGTCAGCGAGGCGAAGGGGAGGCCGGCGAAGACCTCCACGGCGCCCATCAGGCCCTTCAGGGCGAGGTAGTTGGCGCCGTTGAACACGGTCCTGGCCAGGGGCCACCAGGGACCGGTGAGGGCCGCCATCAGGCCGAGGGAGACAGCCGCCCCGAGGAGCGGCACGACGACCAGGTTGGCCGCCAGCGACACCGGCGCGACCTGCTGGAAGTGCCAGGCGATGAGCGGTCCCGTGCCGAGCTGCGCCGCCACGGTGACGCACAGGGGCGACAGCACCCACTTGCCCAGGGCCCGGTCCTCGTCGCGCCAGGCCGGGGGCCACAGCGACATGAGCAGGCCGTGGAGGGCGACGATGGCGAGGGTGGCCCCGAAGGAGAGCTGGAAGGAGAGGGTGAGGAGACTCGCCGGCCACAGGCAGAGGATGACGATCGCCGCCAGGCCGAGGGAGTTGTAGACCTCCCCCCGGCGGCCGATGGCGCGGCCCACCAGCACCACGCCGGCCATGATCGAGGCGCGCACCACCGGCGCCTGCAGGTCGGTGAGGAGGGCGTAGAGGAGGAGGACGGCGGTCGTGGCCAGGCAGGCGGCCCACGGGGGCGCCCGGGCCACCCGGAAGAGGGTGTAGAAGAACAGGGCCACGAGACCGACGTGGAGGCCGCTGATGACGAGGGCGTGGGCCAGCCCCGTGTGCCGGAAGCGGTCCGCCACCTCGGCGGGGATGCGGTGCTTCTCCCCCAGCAGCATGCCCCGCAGCAGGCCGGCCGGGGGTCCGGAGAGGTTCGCCTCCAGGGCGCGGCGCAGCTCCCGCCGCAGGGGCAGGACGAGGTGCTCGCGCCACCAGACCGCGGGCCGGGCCTCGACGCGCAGCAGCTGGTCGCGCCGGTACGCCGAGGCGGTGGCGTGCACCCCCTGCAGGTGGAGGTAGCGGCGGAAGTCGAAGGCGCCGGGGTTGCGCGCCGGCTGGGGGCGCCTCAGGCGCGTCTTCAGCCAGATGCGGTCACCGGCGCCGGCCGGCAGCCGGAAGCCGCGCAGGGTCACCCACACCCGTCCCGCCAGATGGAGGGGGTCGCCCTCCGCGGGGTCCCAGCCCTCGGCCTCGAGGACGAGCCGCGTCCGGCGTTCCCCCTCGGCCTCGCTCTCCTCCGCTTCGCCCACCAGCCGGCCCACCAGGACGCCGCGCTCTCCCAGGGCTTCCGAGCGCGTCACGTGGTGCGGCGGCCACAGCCGTGTGTGCTGGTGGTAGCGGAACCCTCCCGCGCAGGCGGCCAGCGCCAGCAGGCAGATCGAGGCAGGGAGGGGCGCCCGCCCCGTCAGGCACCCCGCCAGGCCCAGGGTTCCCGCCACGGCGGCCCCCCACTGCCACAGGGAGAGGGGCGGCGCCAGCTGGTCGGCGGCCAGGATCCCGGCGCCGAGGGCGGCGGCGGTCCACAGGGCCGGGCGTCTCTTGGCGCGGAATCCGGGCACGGCGAGTCGGCCGCAAGCAGCGTGCCCCGCCGCCTCGACCCCGTTCACCCTCCCCGGTATATTGGCGCACCATGCTCTTCCGCCTGTTCCTCCTCTTCGCCCTCCTGCCCGTGATCGAGCTGGCCCTGCTCGTGCAGGTCGGCTCGCGCATCGGCGTGACCCCCACGGTGGCGCTGGTCCTGGCCACCGGCGCGGCCGGCGCCTTCCTGGCGCGGGCCCAGGGCCTGCGCGCCTTGCGCCGCCTGCAGGCGGCCGTCGGCGCCGGCGCCTTTCCCGGCGACGAGATCTTCGACGGGGTCCTGATCCTCGGGGGCGGACTGCTGCTGCTGACGCCGGGGCTGCTCACCGACGCCGTCGGCTTCGGCGCCCTGATCCCCGGCACCCGCCGCCTCCTCAAGCGGTTCCTGGAGCGGCAGGTGAGCCGGCGCCTGCGCCCCGGCGAGGTGCGCGGGACCTACACGGTGGAATGACGGCGGAACCGACCCCCGCCCAGGTGCGCCGCCTGCGCTCCCTCGGCCACGGGCTGCGGCCCAAGGTGTCGGTGGGGCGCGCCGGGCTCAGCGAGCCGGTGCTGCGCTCGCTGGAGGAGGCGTTCCACACCTCGGAGCTGGTGAAGGCGCGTCTGGAGAGATCGTGCGAGCTCGACCGCGGGGAGGCGGGGCGCCTGCTGGCCGAGGCCGCGGAGGCTCACCTGGTGCAGGTCCTGGGGCGCACGGTGCTGCTCTACCGGCCCGACGGCGAGGGCCCGAAGATCCAGCTTCCCTGAACCGCCCTCAGGCGGCCGTCTTCTCCTCGAGGATCCGCAGGACCCGCTCCTTGCCGAGGAGCGCCACGAAGGTGCCGAACCGCGGCCCCCGCTCCTGGCCGAGGACGACCTCGTAGAAGCAGCGGAACAGCTCCTTCGGCTCGCGGCCGGCCTCGCGGGCCACGTCGAAGGGGATCGCCTGCAGCGCCTGCTCGTCGCCGTTGCCGAAGGCGGCCAGGCGGTCGCGGACCCGCCACAGCAGGGCGCGCTCGTCGTCGTCGGGGCGGCGGTAGCGCTTGCCGGGCAGGACCTGCTCCCGGTAGTACGCCAGGCCCTTGCGCACGAGAGCGTCGAGGACATCGGGACTGGCCGAGACCTGCGGATCGTAGCGCTGCAGGAACTCCTTCAGCAGCTCCTCGTCGTCGCTGCCTAGGGCCGAGATCAGGTTGAGGACGACGGTGTAGCTGACGTTGCCGGCGTACTCCGGCACGCCCCGGCCGCGGTCGAAGATGTGCCACAGGGCGTGGGCCAGGCGCCCCTCCTCGTCCAGCCCCGGCCACCGGCGCAGCCCCTCCAGGTAGTCGTCCACGCACCGGGGCACGATCTCCCAGACCAGGCGCTTGGCCCGCCCGGGGTTCTGGTAGATGTGGTAGAGCAGCGACTCGATGGGGGCGAAGTCGAGCCAGTGCTCCACCGTCATCCCCGGACGCCCCGCCGACTTCGAGATCCGCCGCCCCTCCTCGTCGAGCCACAGCTCGAAGGTCATCCCCGCCGGCGGCTGCCGGCCCATGATGCGCACGATGCGGCTGGAGACCTTCACCGAGTCGATCAGGTCCTTGCCGTACATCTCGTAGTCGACCTGATACGTGAACCAGCGCAGGGCCCAGTCGACCTTCCAGCCCACCTTCGCTTTTCCTCCCAGGACGGAGGTCTCGCCGCTCTCGCCGCAGCCGCGGGCGGCGGGCTCGTCGCCGTCGCAGACGAAGGAGACGGCGCGCCGCTCCGGGTGGTAGTCGGTGACCCGGGTGGCGTTGACCGAGCCGCAGGCCGGGCAGATGGGGAGGAAGGGGGACCAGCCCTTGCGGCGCTCCGGCCCCAGGGTCGGCAGGATGACCTCAAGGACCTCGTCGACCTTCTCCAGCAGGATGGCCAAGCCCTCGTCGAACTCGCCGTCGCCGTAGGCCCGGGCGGCGCTCTTGAACTCGTAGTCGAAGCCGTACTCGTCGAGGAACCGCCGCAGTCGGCCGTTGTTGTGATCGGCGAAGCTGGCGCAGCGGCCGAAGGGGTCGGGAACGGCGCTCAGGGGCTGGCCCAGGTGGGCGGCCAGGATCTCGCCGTTGGGGACGTTCTGCGGCACCTTGCGCAGGCCGTCCATGTCGTCGGAGAACGCCTGCAGGCGCGTGGGCCGGCCGGTGAGGTGCTCGAAGGCGCGGCGCACGAAGCTGGTGCGCGCCACCTCGGCGAAGGTGCCGATGTGGGGCAGGCCGCTGGGGCCGTACCCGGTCTGGAACAGGATGGGGCGCCCGCCCTCCGGCGGCCGGCGCTCGAGGATGCGCTCGGCCTCGGCGAAGGGCCAGGCTCTCGGCGCCATGGGCCGGCGCCGCTAGCGGTTGCGGAAGGTGATGCGGCCCCGGCTCAGGTCGTATGGGGACAGGGCCACGGTGACCTGGTCTCCGGGCAGCACGCGGATGTAGTACTTCCGCATCTTGCCCGAGATGTGGGCCAGGATCTCGTGACCGTTCTCCATCTCCACCTTGAAGAAGCCGTTGGGCAGGGCCTCCTGGACCACCGCCTGGACCTCGATCGCCTCTTCCTTGGGCATACGCTCTCTTTCGCGTTCAGAACGAAAAACGGCGAGCGCCGACAGGATCTCCGGTCACCGGAGCAGCACTCGCCGAAACCGCCAGCTTCGATTGCCAGTCAGAGATCCATGCGCGTCCCCGGCCATGGGTTTTTCAGGCAGCAACCCAAAGTATGGAGCCGGGCCTTCGGAGTCAACGCTACTCGAAGAGGTAGCTGTCGTCGTACTCGGCGTTGCGCGCCGCCTCGATGCGGTGGAGTCGGGGGGTGAGCCGGGCCTCGAGCTGGTACCAGCGCTCGGCCTCCTCGGGCCGGCCGCTGCGGTCGAGGACGTACGCCAGGTTGTGGATCGCCGGCACGTGCAGGGAGTCGAGGCCCACGGCGGCGGCGAAGGCCTTGCGGGCGGCGGCCAGGTCCTCCAGGCGCAGGTGGGCGACGCCCTCGGCGTAGATCACGTCGGCGTGCTCGCGCAGGGCGAAGGAGCGGCGGAAGAAGGCGATGGCCTGGCGCGGGTGGCCGGCCTCCAGCAGGGTCAGGCCGCGGGCGAAGTACGACTGCGACAGGGCCCGGCGGGCGCCGGGGTGGTCGGCCCGCCTCTCCACGAGGATCTCGAGATGGGAGATGGAGCGCCGGTAGTCCTGCACCCGGTGGTAGGCGACGCCGAGGTTGTAGCGGGCGTCGTCGCGCTCGGGGTCGAGGCGCAGGGTGCGCTCCAGGTAGCCGATCCCCTCGCCCTGCTCGCCGGTGGCGCACAACAGCGTGCCGAGTCCGGCCAGGGCCTCGACCATGGTGGAGTCCTGCTCCAGGGCCCGCCGGTAGTGCTCCTCCGCCTCGGCGATGCGCGACTGGGCGTGGCGCACGACGCCGAGATTGCAGTGCGCCTCGGCGTAGCCCGGCTCCAGCGCCAGGGCCTCCTCCAGCTGGCGGGCGGCCATGGCGTAGCCCTGGTCCTCGAAGTAGGCGTTGGCCAGCAGCACCCGCAGCTCGGGGTTGTACGGGTCCTTCTGCACCCGCTCCTTCTGGTAGCGGATGCGCTCCTTGGCCCAGACGTTGTAGCCCTCCTTGGCCGCCGCCGGCGCCGCCAGGCACAGGACGAGGGCGGCGGCCATCGCCCGGCTCATGGAGCGAACTTCTGGATCCGGTTGTTGAAGGTGTCGGCCACGTAGATGTACCCGTCGCGGTCGCGGGCGATGCCGCCGGCCACGACCTCCCGGGTCACCCGCTCGCCCGTGGTCACGTCGGCGAGCACGGTGGCCTCGCCGCGGAAGCGGAAGGCGGAGGGGGCGCCGCCCTCCCGGCCCCACCTCGTGAGGTACTCGCCGCCGCGGAAGACCTCGATACGGTCGTGGCCGCCGTTGACCACGAAGACGCGGTCGGTGGCGGTGTCGTGGGTGAAGTCCGTGGGCCGGTTGAGGAGGCCGGCGCCCCGGTCCTCCGGCGACAGCGGGTCGCGGCCGGTGACGCGCCCCACCTCGCTGCGCTCCACCGAGCCGTAGACCACGAGGCGCGGCGCCTGCCAGCCGGAGGTGTCGTAGCCCAGGGGCTCCACGAGGGCGGCGAAGGCGCCGTCGTGGAAGCGCACGCTCGACACCATCAGCGGCGGGACGCTGTAGTGCTCGACGAGCTCGCCGTCGGGACCGAGCTCCTGCAGGTGGCTGACGCTCTCCACGAAGAGGCGGTCGCCGTCGGCGGTGATGTGGCGCGCGAAGACGGTGCTCAGCGGCCGCGTCCACAGCCGGGCCCCGTCGGCCCCGAGCTTCGCCCAGCGCGGCTGCGGCGGGCCCCCCTCCACGTGGGTGTTGAAGACGACGTACAGGTGCCCCCCCGCGTCGAAAGCCGCGGACGCGGCATCGAGGGTGGCGGTCTCGAGGCAGGCGCTGGGCGCATCGGTGTAGGGCCAGCGCCCCATGGGCCGGCCGTCCCCGTCGAAGCGCTCGACCCAGCCGCGGCCGGCGCCGAGGACGTGGAGGACGCCCTCCTCGGAGAGGACGATCCGGGTCGGCAGGAAGCCGTCGGACAGGGGCCAGCCGCCGACGCGGCGGTGGATGCCGCCCGGCACCGCCGGGCTCTCGAGGCGCAGCTCCTCCTCGTCCCCACGGGCGCGGAAGACGGCGGCCACGCGGTAGCGGTAGCCGCGGTCGGCCAGCAGCCCCTCGTCGACCCAGGCCGTGTCCCGGTGGCCGCTGACCGAGGCCACGACCTCGAAGCCGCGCCGGCCGGCGCGCTCCAGGTCGTAGCGCAGGAATCCCTTCTCCGGGACCCGGCCCCAGGCCAGCCGCGCGCTGGCGCTGACACTGTCGAAGTCGACGCGCAGGGTCGCCGGGGGAGCGGGGCGGGACGGCCGGCCGAAGGGCAGGCTGCATGCGCCCAGGGCGGCCAGCAGGCAGAGGAGAGGGAGACGGCGCATCGCGGTGGTTCCCATGGCAGGGGCCGCTACGATAGCGGTGCCCGCATGGGTGTTCAAGCGGCTTCCCCCGCCCGTGGAACCCCCCGCGGACGGCCCGTACTATTCGGCGCCATGGCCCCTGCCACACGACCATCGCCCGGAGAGGACCCCGTGAGCCGGGACCCCCCGCTCATGGTCAGCCACTCCGGCATCCGCGGCATCGTCGGCCGGTCCTTCACCGGCGAGACGGTGCGCCGCTTCGCCGCCGCCTTCGCCGCGCGTCTGCCGGCGGGGTCCCGTGTCGTCCTGGCGCGGGACACGCGCCCTTCGGGGGAGGACTTCGCCCGAGCCGCCGCCGAGGAGCTGCAGGAGGCCGGGTGCGCCGTCCTCGACCTCGGCGTCTGCGAGACGCCCGCCGCCAAGATGATGGTCCTCCTGCTGCCGGCCGACGGCGCCGTCATCCTCACGGCCAGCCACAATCCGGCCGGGTGGAACGGCCTCAAGCTGATCCGCGGGGACGGGATCTTCCTCGACGCCGAGGCCGCCCGCCAGCTGGAGGCGGCCTTCCGGCGCGGCGACCGCCGGCGGGCCCCCGGAGGGCGGCTGCAGCGCGTCTCCCGGGAAGAGGTGGAAACCCGCCTCCTCGAACGTATCCTGAACGTCGTCGACGTCGATCTCATCCGGCGCGCCGGCCTGCGCGCCGCCGTCGACCCCTGCAACGGCACCGGCGCCCTCTTCGCGCCGCTCCTGCTCGAGGCCCTGGGCGTCGAGGCCGTCTTCATCCACGCCGAGCCCCACGGCCGCTTCGCCCACGACCCGGAGCCGGTCCCCGGGAACCTGGCCGACCTCGGCCGCGCCGTCGTCGACCACGGCTGCCACGCCGGCTTCGCCATCGATCCCGACGCCGACCGCGTCGCCCTCGTCGGCGAGGACGGAAGACCCCTCGGCGAGGACCTCACCCTGGCGCTGGCGGTGCAGGTGGTGACCCGGCGGCGCCGCGGCCCCGTGGTGACCACCCTCTGCACCTCGCAGGTGGTGAGCGACGCCGCCGAGGCGGCGGGCTGTCCGGTCACCCTCACCCCCGTCGGCGAGGTCCATGTCGTCGACGCCATGATCGCCGCAGGCGCGGTCATCGGGGGCGAGGGCAACGGCGGCGTCATCCTCACCGAGGTCGACCCCGGCCGCGACGCCGCCGTCGGTCTGGCCCTCGTCCTCGAGGCTCTGGCCGGAAGCGGGCCCTCGCTCACAGGGCTGGCCGCTGCCCTGCCCGCCTATCACATCGAGAAACGCAGGGTCGACGCCGACCCCGCGGGGACGGAAGGGGCCCTGTCCTCTCTCGCCGGGCGCTACCCCGGCGCTTTCCGCCACCCCGTCGCCGATGGGGGCAAGCTCTACCTGCGGGGCCGGCTCGAGTGTCCGTGGGTCCACCTGCGGGCGTCGAACACCGAGCCCGTGGTGCGGGTCATGGCGGAGAGCGCCGACCCCGAAGAGGCGGCGAGGTTGTGCGACGAGGCGGAGGGCCTGCTGGCCGGGGGGTGATTCAGGTACGCGTGGTGGGGAGCCGGAGGGGCTTGTCGCTGAGGCGCTGGTTCCGCGGCGGCTCGGCGGCGGCCTCGTCTCCGGCGATCTCGCTCCGGTTCTCCACCAGGTTGATCAGGCGCTCGACGCTGTCGCGGGCCCGGTCGGTGAAGGCCTTGCGGTCGGCTACCAGCTTGGAGAGCTCGGCGGCGATCTGCATGGCCGCCAGGATCGCCACCTGACGATGCCCGATGCCGCTTTGCTTGCCGGCGATCTCCTTCATCCGGGCGTCGACGTACCGCGCCACCGACTGCACCTCATCGGGATCGCCCGCGATGCGGTACTCCTCGCCGAAGATCTCGACGAGGACTCCCTGGACCTGAGCACTGCGTTGCGCCAAGCCTGACCGCCGCGAAGGGGGACCGAAGCAACATCTTGATATATACCCCCTGCGGCGGGGCCCGGCAAGGAGTTCAGCCGCGCGGAACCTCCGGCACGGGATCGACGCCGCTGGCCCGCAGGCGCCGGGTCAACGCCTGCCAGCGCCCGGCGCCGATGGGAATGCCTCCGGCCAGCCGCTGCGCGCGCACCTGGCGGGACCGGTCGCCGGGCACCCGGACCCGGTCCGCGGCCGCCGCCGGAGCCGTGGCGCGGGCGTCGGCGGCGAGTCCCCGCGCCGCCTCGGCGAGTCCCCCGCCGAAAGCCGCCGGATCGACGACGAGGACGAAGAAGCTGCAGCCGTACGGCCCGCCCAGCTCCGTCACCGGGGGCACCTGGCGCCCGCAGGGGCCGCCCGCCAGACCTCCCGTCAGCAGGTCGACGAGAAGCCCGAAGCCGTAGCCGAGGACCCCGCCCACCGGCAGCAGGGTGCCGGCCTTGGCCGCCGCCGGGTCCGTCGTCGGCCGGCCGTCGGCGTCCAGGCCGATGCCGGGGGCCAGCGGCCTCCCCTCCTCGGCGGCCTGGGTCACCTTGGCCGCCGAATGGCCGGTGGCGGCGTCGAAGACCAGCGGCTCCCCGCCGGCGGCGGGAGCGGCCCAGGCGATGGGGTTGGTGCCGTGCAGCCCCTCACGGCCGCCGTGTGGAGCCACCCTCGGCGTCGAGTTGGCCGCCGCGACGGTCAGCAGGCCGCCCCGAGCCGGGGCCTCCACGTAGGTGGCGAGGGCGCCCACGTAGTTGGCGTCGCGCAGGGCCACCGACCCGAGGCCGGTCTCCCCGGCTTTCTCCCGGGCCCTGGCCACGGCCCACCGCGCCAGGGGCGGGCCGAGGCCGTGCTGGCCGTCCACCAGCATCGTGGCCGCCGTCTCGCGGCGCACCAGCGGCCGGCGGCCGGGGCGCATCTGCCCGGAGTGGATGCGCTCGGCGAAGGTGCCCAGGAGGGTGATCCCGTGGCTGTCGACGCCGCGCAGGCTGGCCTCCACCAGGGTCTCGGCACAGACCCGTGCCTCCTCGGCCGAGACGCCGAGACGGCCGAGGACGTCGACGCCGAAGGCGTGGGCGGACTCGGGAGGGATGTGGTGGATGGCGGTCATTGCCCGGAAGGTCGACCTTTGGCCCAATGAAGGCGATCGTCGTCGATGCGGAAACCCCGGGCCGACCCTTGCGCTGGACGGAGGTCCCCGACCCGGACAGGGGGCCGCGGGAGGTCCTCGTGGAGGTCCACGCCACGGCCGTCAACCGCGCCGACCTGCTGCAGCGGGCCGGCGGCTACCCACCGCCCCCGGGGGCGCCCGAGACCCTCGGCCTGGAGCTGGCCGGCGTCGTCGCCGAGGCCGGCGACCAGGTCTCCCGGGCCCGCCCGGGGGACCGCGTCTGCGCCCTGCTGGCCGGCGGCGGCTACGCCGAGCGCGCCGCGGTCGACGAGCGGCTGCTGATCCCCCTGCCCGCGGATTGGGACTTCCCCCGCGCCGCAGCCGTGCCCGAGGTCTTCCTCACGGCGTACCTGAACCTCTTCGAGGAGGCGGGTCTGCAGTCCGGGGAGACGGTCCTCGTCCACGGCGGCGCCAGCGGCGTCGGCACCGCCGCCATCCAGCTCGCCCGCCACCAGGGCTGCCGGGTGCTGGCCACCGCCGGCACCGAGGCCAAGCGCGGCCTCTGCCGCCGCCTCGGCGCCGAACTGGCCGTCGACTACCGGAACGGCTTCCACGAGGCCGTCGCCGACCACCTGGGCGGAGCCGACGGCGTCGACGTGGTCCTCGACGTGGCCGGCGCCAGCCACCTGACGGACAACCTCGAGTGCCTGGGCCTCAAGGGGCGCCTGGTGCTGCTCTCCCTCCTCGGCGGCACCCGCGCCGAGATCGACCTGTCGCTGGTCCTGCGCAAGCGGCTGCGCATCGTCGGCTCCCTGCTGCGGGCCCGCCCGGTGGAGGAGAAGGACCACATCATCAGCCGCTTCCGGACCCGCTTCCTCGGCGCCCTGCTCAGCGGCGACATCGAGCCCGTCATCGACCGGGTGCTGCCCGTCGAGGAGGCCGGGGCGGCCCACGCCGTGCTGGAGCGCAACGAGAACCTGGGCAAGGTGATCCTGCAAGTGAGGGAGGACTCATGACTGCCACCGCACCGGCGGCCGCGGCCGCCACCCGTTACCCCGAGCTCACGGTCTCCGGCCCGCCGTCGGCCATGGGCGAGCAGATCGGCGAGGCCCTGGGCGAGCAGATCCGCGGCTTCGACGCCATCGCCCTGGAGCGCGTGCGCCTGAGCGTCGACGTCTCCCGGGAGGGGGCCTTCGAGGTGGCGAGGCGCTGCATCGAGGACGTGCGCGGGTACGCGCCGCACATGCTGGACGAGCTGGAGGGGATGAGCCGGGCCTGCGGCGTGTCCCCGGAGGCGCTGATGCTGCTGCAGATCCGCAACCAGCTGCAGCCGGACTCGGGCGGCGGCCGCGGCATGGCGCCCGCCGACTCCGGGTGCACCGCCTTCGCCCTCAGCGGCGGGATCACCGGCGCCGGCGGCGTGGCCGGTCAGAACTGGGACAACGACCCGGCCCTGGATCCCTTCACCGTGGTCCTGACCCGGCGGCCAGCCGACGCCCCGGCCTTCATGAGCGTCACCCAGGCGGGGCTGATCGCCTACCTCGGCGTGAGCGAGGCCGGCATCGGCGTCTGCATGAACACCCTGCCGGCCCCGGCCCGCCGCTACGGCGTGCCCCACTACTTCACCGTGCGCGGCATCTACGAGGCCCGCTCCCTGGACGAGGCGGTTGAAGCCGTCGACCGGGCCCGCCGCGCCATCCCCGCCAACATCCTGCTGTCGACCCCCGAGGGTCCCGCCGACCTGGAGGTCACGGTCGACGCCGTACACGTCCTGCGCGACGACGACGGCGACGGCGTCGTGACCCACACCAACCACTGCGTGCATCCCGACCTGGCGCCGATCAACCGCGACTTCCCCGAGCTCATCGAGTCCGGCCCCCGGCTGTGCCGCGTCGACGAGCTGCTGGCCGCCTGCCCCCGGCCGCTGACCCGGCCGCGGCTGCAGGAGATCCTCAGCGACCACCAGGACCACCCGCGGTCGATCTGCCGCCACCCCAACGAGGATCCCGTCACCGGCTACTGGAGCAGCGTCTGGTCGCTCATCGTCGAGGCCGGCGCCGGGCGCCTGCACCTGAGCCGGGGCAACCCCTGCGAACGCCCTTACGAGACCTACGAGCTGAACTGATGGCCACACTCCACGGCACCATCGTCGACTCCCGGACCAACGAGCCCATCGACGCCAAGGTCCACGTCCTCGGACCGACGGGCGGCTTCCACCACCCCGCCGGCGCCCTGCTCAAGCGCGGTCCCGGCACTCCCTTCTTCTTCGCCGACGGGCGGTTCGAGGTCGACGTCGGCCGCGGCCGCACCGATGTGCTCGTCGAGCGCGGCACCGAGTACCGCCCCCGCCGCGTCACCGTGGAGACGCCCGAGGCCGGCGTCGCCGAGGTGGAGATCGCCATCGACCGCTGGCACCACCCGCAGGACTCCAACTGGTACCCCGGCAACACCCACATCCACTACGACGAGAAGGAGACGCGCCCCGACGAGCGCCTCGGCGTCGACTGCTCGGTGGAGGGCTACAACGTCACCTGCGTCTCCGTCCTCGACCGGCGGCAGCTGCCGTACGCGAGCAACAAGTACCCCATCGGCGTGATGAACGAGTTCACCACCGCCCACCACGTCCTCGACATCGGCGAGGAGAACCGCCACTACGGGGAGAAGTCGCCCTGGGGCTTCGGCTACGGCCACGTCATGTTCCTCAACATCCGCAACCTCGTGCAGCCGGTGAGCCGCGGCCACATCCTCACCGCCCAGTTCGACCCCGACTACCCGCCCCTGTGCTTCTGCTGCGACGACGCCCGCGACCAGGGTGGCCTCGTCATCTGGTGCCACAACGGCCGCGGCATGGAGGCCCCCGTGGCCGCCGCCCTGGGCAAGCTCGACGCCTTCAACCTCTTCGACCCCTTCTGGATGGACCCGGAGTACGACCTCTGGTACAAGCTCCTCAACTGCGGGATGCGGCTGCCGGCGTCGACGGGGACGGACTGGTTCGTCTGCTCCAACAACCGCGTCTACGTGCAGGTGGAGGAGGAGTTCAGCTACGCCGCGTGGATCGACGGCATGAAGAAGGGGCGCACCTACGTCACCAACGGGCCGGCCGTCGACATGGCCGTCAACGGCGCCGCCCTCGGCTCCACCCTGTTGCTCGACGGCGGCGGCCGCCTGGAGGTGGAGGTCACCTTCGACTCCCACTACCCGGTGGTGGCCGCCGAGGTCGTGGCCGACGGGGAGGTCGTCCACCGGCAGGGGTTCCCGGCCGGGGAACGCACCGGCAGTCTGCGCTGCGAGCTGGCCGCCGAGCGCGACGGCTGGGTGGCGGCGAGGCTGTGGGGCGACGCCCGCGACAGCTTCGACCAGGCCGTCTACGCCCACACCAGCCCCACCTACTTCACCTGTGGACGGCCGCCCGAGGCGCGCCCCGGCGACGCCCGCTTCTTCCTCGACTCGATCGACGAATCTCTAAGGTGGATCGATTCGGTGGGCCGCTACGACAACGACCGCCAGCGCGAGGAAGTGCGCGAACTCTTCCGGCGCGGGCGAGAGGTGTTCGCGGGACTGTAGGGGCCGTGATCAGGTGGCTTTGACGGGCCCCAAGTGGATGTCTACGCTACCGGAGTCACCCCTCGGGAGGAAGCACAAGATGAGGCAGTATCAGAGAGAGAAGCGCTGTCTGGTGACGGTGTGTCCGTCGTCGACCGGGGCGCACCGGGCGATCCCGGGGCGGTCGCCGGCAAAGGGACCGGATGGGGTGGCCTCATGAGCGCGGAGGCGATTGCGATCGTGGCGGCAGCCGTCGGCCTGCTGGCGGTGCTGGTTCCCCTGCAACTGGCCATCCGGGCGGACGTGGCGGACCTGCGGCGGGACATGCGGGCCGACTTGGGCGACCTGCGTCGCGAGGTCGCCGACGTGCGGCGCGAGCTGGCGGCCCTGGCCGAGCGCCTCGCCCGGGTCGAGGGCGCCTTGGGCTGGAGGGCGCCGGCCGCGGGCGGCGAGCCTGGCGACGGCGACCCGGAGGGGCGGCCTGCATGAGTTGTGCTGGATCGATTCGGTGGGCCGCTACTACATCGACCGCCAGCGCGAGGAGGTGCGCGAGCTTTTCCGACGCGGGCGGGAGGTGTTCGCGGGACTGTAGGATCGGCGGCCGGGCCTCAGCCGCTCAGTCCCGCTCCCCTAACCAGCGCTCGGCCTCGATGGCGGCCATGCATCCCGTGCCGGCGGCGGTCACCGCCTGCCGGTAGACGTGGTCCTGGGCGTCGCCGCATGCGAAGACGCCTTCGACGTTGGTCCTCGTCGAGTCCGGGGCCGTGATCAGGTAGCCGTTGTCGTCCATCTCGAGAACCCCCTCGAAGAGCTGGGTATTCGGTATGTGGCCGATGGCCATGAATACCCCCTGGCAGGAGTGCTCCCAGGTTTCGCCCGTCTCCGGGTTGCTCAGCCTCACCCCGCTCACCTCCAGCTCGCCGTCCGGTGACAGGATCTCCTCCACCACCGCCGGCGTGACGAAGTCGATCTTCTCGTTCTCCTCGGCCCGGTGGAGCATGATCCGCGACGCCCGGAACTCGGCGCGCCGGTGCACGATGCTCACCCGCGTGGCGAACTTGGTCAGGAAGGTGGCCTCCTCCATGGCCGAGTCGCCGCCGCCAACGACGACCAGCTCCTTGTCGCGGAAGAAGAAGCCGTCGCAGGTGGCGCACGCCGACACGCCGTGGCCCATGAGCCGGGTCTCCGACTCGATGCCCAGGAGCCGCGCCGAGGCGCCGGTGGCGATGATCACGGCCTCGGCGGTGAAGCTCCGGTCCTCGGCCTTCACCGCGAAGGGCCGCCGCGACAGGTCGACCTCGGTGGCGGTCCGGAACAGGGTGGTGGCGCCGAAGCGCTGCGCCTGCTCGCGGAACTTGTCCATCATCTCGGGCCCCATGATCCCCTCGGGGAAGCCGGGGTAGTTCTCCACGTCGGTGGTGATCGTCAGCTGGCCGCCGGGCTGCATGCCTTCGAGCACCAGCGGCGCCAGGTCCGCCCGCGCCGCGTACACGGCGGCGGTGAACCCCGCCGGGCCGGAGCCGATGATCAGGACGTCGTAGTGGCCGTTCTCTGGCATTCTATGGGTTACTCACTGATGTGGGTGGGTTTATTGAAGTGCTCCAGACTCAGGGGTTGTGAGATTCGTAGAGCTTCTCAATAGCCAGAAGTGTGTCTCCGAATGCTCTGCGAGCCTCAACCTGCCCTACCGTTCTCCGCGCGTGCAACACCTTGGAGAGGCGATCGAAGAGTTTTCTTAAGGTCTCGTTGAGGTGTCCAGAGGAAACCCTGTCGCGCAACACGGACGACTTGATGTAATCGTAGAGTACGGCGCTCTCCTCTCGGTCGGGGAATAGTCCTCGGCGAACGCCTATGTCTCGAATACTTGCCTCAAGCAACGTCCGGCACAACCCGAATGCTGCATCATATTGCTGAAAGGCATAGCACCGCTTGATCTGCTCTACCAGTCGGATCACGCTCTCCGAGGTCTCGCATCCCAGGATCAGTGGTCGCAACTCGCGAAGTGCACTCACGTACTCTTCGTGGCTATGCCAGGAATAGAACAGATCAGAGCCCAACCTCTCAAGGTCCGCCTCGTCGACTTCCTCAACTGCGAGATCCTCACCCGTACCGTCCTTGATTCGCTTTACGATCTCATCCGACCGAAAGCTATCGTTTCTGCCAATCTTGCGAAGAACCTCCCGCGACTCTGGATCTTCGACTGAGATCGTCGATTCATCGAGCATCTGCTGCTTCAGGTTCGCCTTCAGCGTCAGGTACTCCGCCAGTGCATTAGAAAAATCCTCGATATGGCCATCCACGAGAGTCTGAACCACTTGTAGGTCCAGTTCCGCCAATCTCAATGCGTCATCAGGCAAGCCCATCGCTTTCTCCGTAGTCCCATGATCCTCAAGCAGCAAGGCGATGTAATCTTCTCTCGATCAGGTCAACAACTGGCCGAGCGATAGCTTGGGACACTTGCTCCAGATTCAACTGCCCCTCTGCGATACCCATTCGCCGGCTACTTATTCTGTGGGTGCGCCGCACTCCACTCCCGTGCGCGGCGTTGCGCCTCGGCGAGGGCTTCTTGGTCAGAGCTTCGGCCACGGCGTCACGAAGCTCCGCAGCAGCCGCGCGTTGCTCTCCGGCTAAACGGGAGGCAGCCAGATTCGCCCACATGTGAGCCGTGACAAAATCCTGAGTCACACCGCGGCCATCGGCACAGAAGATTCCGAGGGCAAGCATAGCCTTGGTATTGCCCTGCTCGGCGGCCTTGTGGTACCAAGCAGCCGCCTCGGCATAGTCTTGGGGTACTCCACGCCCCTCGGCGTACATGCTTCCCAGATTCGCCTGAGCTGTGTCCTCTCCCTGATCGGCGGAAAGGTGGTACCAGCGAACCGCTTCGGCGTCATCCTGTGGAACGCCCCGACCCTTGGCGTGCATGCTTCCCAGATTGACCTGCGCCAATGCCTCTCCTTGATCGGCGGCAAGGCGGTACCAGCGAACCGCTTCGGTGTCATCCTGTGGCACACCCCGGCCCTCGGCGTACATGAAGCCCAACCGGGCCTGCGCTGAGGCGTTCCCCTGATCAGCTGCGAGGCGGTACCAACGAACGGCCTCGGCGTCATCCTGCGCCACGCCCAAGCCGACCAGGTACATGGCCCCCAGCGAGACCTGTGCTACGGTGTGGCCCTGATCGGCGGCAAGGCGGTACCACCGGACCGCTTCGGCATGATCTTCTGGCACACCACGCCCCCCGACATACATGCCACCGAGACGAAACTGCGCTTCGGCACTACCCTGATCAGCCGCGAGGCGGTACCAACGAATTGCCTCGACATCGCTCTGTGGCACTCCCCCACCCTCGGCATACATGAGCCCCAGCTCGCCCTGCGCGGAGGCGTCGCCAGCCTCGGCTCGGGCGCGTATGTCGGCGACTTTCTCGCCCTCTTGCGCGCACACTGGCGCACCGAGCGTTGTGGTACCAGAGACAACCAATACTGCTGCGAATACCATGTGGTGAACCATTACAGCTGTTCTCCATACGCGATCTGGCAGGATCGGCCTGAGTCGCAGACGCCCTGAGCGACACGTCCAGATCGTGGGGGCCCCCGCGCCAGCTCGACTCCTGGGCTGGAGCTACGCGATCCGGTACGGCACCTCCCGCCCCTCCAGCCCCGCCACCAGGTTGTCCACGGACATGCTGGACATGGCGTCCCGGGTCTGGCGCGTGGCCGACCCGAGGTGCGGGAAGATCACCAGGTTCTCCTGCGCCAGCAGGGGGTGGTCGCGCGGCAGCGGCTCCGGGTCGGTCACGTCGGTGGCCGCCGCGTGCAGGCGCTCGGCGCGCAGCGCCTCGAGGATCGCCTCCTGGTCCCAGACCGGCCCCCGCGCGGCGTTGACGAGGACCGCCGTCGGCTTCATCCGCGCGATCTCGCGGGAGCCGATGAGGCCTCGCGTCGCCTCGGTGAGGGGGCAGTTGAGGGTGACGAAGTCGGACTGCTCCAGCAGCTCGTCGAGGGACAGGTAGCGGGCGCCCAGCTCCCGCTCGGCGCGCTCGTTGCGGTTGCGGTTGTGGTAGAGGATCTCCATGTCGAAGCCCGCCGCCCGCCGGGCGACCTGGTAGCCGATGCGGCCGAGGCCGACGATGCCGAGGGCGGCCCCCGTCACCTGCTGGCCGAGGAGGATGGCGGCGTCGTAGTGGGTGAACTCCGGGCCGCGGGCGAAGTGGTCGCCGCGGATGGCGTTGCGCGCCGCCGCCAGCAGCAGGGTCCAGGTCAGGTCGGCGGTGGCCGCGTCGAGCACGCCCGGGGTGTTGCCCACGGGGATGCCGAGGGAGCGGGCCCCCTCCAGGTCGATGTGGTCGCAGCCGACGCCGAAGTTGCTGACGATCTTCAGCTTGGGGCAGCGGGCCATCAGCTCCTTGCTCACCCACATGTGACTGTACACGTAGATGCCGTCGAGGGCGCCGTAGTCGACGCCGGGCGGCGGCTCCTCCTCGCGCCACCAGTCCAGCTCGCAGTGGGCCTCCTCCAGCAGGCGCATGACGGTCTCGTAGGGCTCCACGTCCGACTGCATCAGTATCCGCCAGGGCATAGGTCTTCTACCTCCTCACGTCACGGTCGTCGAAGCAGGCGAATATAGGGGCAGCGCCGACCTTGAGCCGCCGCCGCGGCCTCCCATAGACTTGAGACAATCACCCGAACCGGAGTCATCCGACCATGCTGCTGCCCAACCCCGCCGGCCACTACCACTTCCTGAAAGGCATCGATCCCTACTCCTCGGGGGTGATCGCCGACCCGGGGTTCGAGATCGTCCACGTCATCCTGCGCGACCAGCCCCCCTGGCGGCTCGGCTTCGAGCGGGTCGAGGCGCACCTGGCCGGGCAGGGTCTCGGCCGGTCCGCCCTGTGCGGCGTGCAGCTGCGCTGCCCGCGGCCGTACAGCATCGAGGGCTTCATCCGGTTCAACGACGAGTACCGCCGCCTCCTCGCCGAGTGGGAGCTGCTCATCGACGGCCTCAACCCCGTGGCCCGCACCAACGTGGCGCCCTCCCACGAGCCGCCGCGGGAGCCGTGCATGTTCGCCTTCTCCTACACCGCGCCGGCCGCCGCTGGCCTCGCTCCGTCGCTGGTCGTCGCCGGAGCCGGTGAGCTGCGCGGGAGCGCCCTTGAGGCATCGGCCATCGTGCGCCGCGGCGACACCTCGGAGGAGGGGATGCGCGACAAGGCGGTCTGCGTCATGGAGATCATGGAGCAACGGCTTCGGGGTCTCGGCGCCGGCTGGGGGCAGGTGGACCAGGTGAACGTCTACACCGTCCATCCCCTGTGCGGCTTCCTCGAGGAGGTCCTGCTCGAGCGCATGGGCCCGGCCCGGCAACTGGGCATCCACTGGCATCACACCCGTCCCCCGGTGGAGGAGATCGACTTCGAGATGGACCTGCGCGGGGTCCATCGGGTGCTGATGCTGTAGTCAGCTCCCCGGCGCCGGCTCGAAGCAGCGCAGCGACCAGCCCCGTCCCGCGGCACACAGGGCGGCGGCGTACCCCGGTCCGGGGTCGATGTCGGCCATGCCCCAGCTGGCGGGGTCGCCGTCCTGGATCCATGTCAGACGGGCGGCGGCCGGGTCCAGGGAGACGGCGAAGCTCCGCAGGCCCTGGGTGACGCCGCGGCCGGTGGCCTTGACGAAGGCTTCCTTGCGTGTCCAGCACCGGAAGAAGGCGGACCGGCGTTCCTCGGGGGGCAGGCCGCACAGGGCCTCCAGCTCGCGCCCGTGGAAGAACCGCCGCGCCACCCGTTCCCAGGAGACCTCCCGCCCCGTCCGCTCCACGTCGACGCCCAGTTCCCGCCCGCGGCCGAAGGCCAGCAGCAGCAGGTCCCCCGAGTGCGACTGGTTGAAGGTGAGATCCGCCGCCGGCTCGCGGAGGGAGGGCTTGCCCTGCTCGCCGTAGGCCAGCTCGAGCTCGGCGGCGGGGACCCGCGCATAGCCGGAGAGCAGGCTCCGCAGCCGGCGGCGGGCGGCGAGGAAGCGCCGCCGGGGCTCGCCGGCGGGGTACGCCGAGGACCGCTCGACCTCCTCCTTTGCGAGGGCGGCCTCGTCGGCGGGCTCTCCTGCGCCGGTGCTCCCGAGTCGAACGCGCCAGAGGTGGACATCTCCCGCACCGAGGTCCGGGGGAGTCGACGACGGCTCCCAGGTCATGGGCGGAGTCCTGGATTTCGAGGCCATGCGATCACTGAGAAAAGCGGACCCTCCCGCCCCGAACAAGGAGCGCATGGGAGCGCTCGAAGGCCACCCTCTCTCTCGTTGACAGGAATCCGGGGCCTGCCTACCGTAGCCGGCTCCGTCCTACAGCCAACCCGGACGTCCAGGAGAGATCGATGTCCACCAACCCTGCATATCCCGATTACACCAGCCAAGGCAAGTTCCGGGTCATCGGCACGCGTCCGATCCGGCACGACGGCGAGGACAAGGTCACGGGCCGCGCCGTGTACGGCGCCGACGTGCGCCCTGCCGACGTGCTCTACGGCAAGATGCTGCGCTCGCCCCACGCCCACGCCCGCATCCGCGGCATCGACACCTCGCGGGCGCTGCAGCTCGAAGGCGTGCGCGCCGTGGCCACCGCCGACGATCTGGTGGAGACCGTCGACAAGCTCTCCGACATCGGCGAGACCCTGGTCAACATCCGCGAGGTCGCCTCCAACTCCCTGGCCTCGAACAAGGTGCTCTACAAGGGTCATGCGGTGGCCGCCGTGGCCGCCACCAGCCCCCACATCGCCGAGGAAGCCCTGGAGCTGATCGAGGTCGACTACGAGCCCCTGCCGGCGGTGGTCGACATCCTCGAGGCGATGAAGGACGACGCCCCGCTGCTGGACGAGAACCGCACCACCCGCCTCCTGGGGGAGAGCACCGAGCGCAGCAGCAACATCGCCTCCCACAACCGCCAGGAGCTGGGCGACGTGGAGGCCGGCTTCGCCGAGGCCGACGAGATCGTCGAGCGCGAGTTCCGCACCGCCACCGTGCACCAGGGCTACATCGAGCCCCACAACACCACCGTCCTGTGGAAGCAGGACGGATCGATCGTCGTCTGGGTCAGCACCCAGGGCCCCTTCCAGATCCGCTCCCAGGTGGCCGAGGTCCTGCACGTGCCCATCGGCAAGGTGAAGGTGATCCCCTGCGAGATCGGCGGCGGCTTCGGCGGCAAGTTCCCCATCTACATGGAGCCGGCTGCGGCGGTCATGTCCCACAAGACCGGACGGCCGGTGAAGATGACCATGTCCCGGGCCGAGGTCTTCCAGGGGTCGGGGCCGGCGCCCGGCGGCGTCGTCCGCTGCAAGATGGGCGTCCGCCGCGACGGCACCCTGACCGCCGCCGAGGCACTGCATGATGATCTGGTCGGCTTCCCGCCTTTGCTCGTCGGTCAACCCCCCTTCTCCGGTATTTTCCGACGTGCCGGAAAGCCGCGAGGCAATGGCAAGTGCCACCTTAGTGGACTTGCTCAAGGCGCC
>JAJDTN010000065.1 GCA_022827165.1 Candidatus Latescibacterota bacterium | reverse complement strand
CCCGGGGGCCGGACCGCCCACCAGGCCGGCCACGTCCTCCAGGCCGTTGCCCTCCAGGGTCGCCTCGGCGGCCTTCTCCACCGAGAGGCGGACGCAGCGGCCGGGCAGTCCCCGCGACAGGAAGGCGAGGAGCTTGTCCTTGGCGGTCACCACCGCCACCTCGGCGCCGGCCTGCGCGAAGGCGGACAGCACGGTGGGGCACCGCAGCCAGCGGGGGTCGTTCATCATGACCTCCTCGCCCGACTCGCGGTCGTAGTAGTAGTTGCCCGGGATCCCGTGCACCGCCGGGGGAGCCCCGGTGGCGATGGAGGCGTTGTTCGGGTTCGTGAAGGAGGGCACCGCCGTGCGCGCCGTCCCGCGGGCGCCGTCGGCGGCCAGGCGCGCCAGCTCCGGCATGACGCCGGCCGCCGCCTCCAGGTAGGCGGGGTCGCAGCCGTCGATGCAGACGCCCACCACCGGCTGGCGCGGCATCTCGTAGGAGCGGCCGTTGGCGGTGACCCGCCCGGCCCCGGTCACCCCTACAGCCCCGGGGCGACGGCGACCCGCAGCCAGCGGCGCTGCCGGCTCAGGGCCAGGCCTTCCTCCAGGTCACGCAGCGGCAGGGTCGGCCCCAACAGATCCTCGAAGGGGTAGCGCCCGGCCGTGCGCCCGAGGAACTCGATCCCCTGCCGCAGGTGCCGCGGCGAGTAGTTGTGCACCCCGCGGATGGTCAGGCACTTGAAGACGATCCGCTCCCCCGTGATCCCCGCCAGGTCCGAGTCCGGGTGGACCATGCCGGCCAGCACGTAGGTGCCGCCGGTGCGCACAAGGTCCATGCCCGCGGCCACGGCCGGGGTCTCTCCCGACATCTCGAGGACCGCGTCGACGCCGTCCGGCGCCGCCTCCAGCACCCGTTCCCGCCTCTGCCCCGGGTCCAGGGCCGGGTCCAGCCCGACGGCGCCGAAGCGCGCGGCCAGGTCCCGCCGCGCCGGCAGCGGATCGCTGCAGAAAACGCGCAGGCCGCGCTCGTGGAGCAGGGCGCAGGCGTAGATGCCGAGGAGGCCGGCCCCCTGCACCAGGGCCGACGCCGTCCCCTCCGGCACCTGCTCCACGCAGTTGACCGCGGTGGACAGGGCGCAGTTGGCCGTCGACGCCAACGCGTCGGGGATCCCCTCCGGCACCGGAACCGCCGCCGTCCCGGGCCGCAGCAGCAGATGCGTGGCGTAGGCGCCGTTGAGGCCGCAGCCGTCGTCGAGGTCGGCGTGGCCGTACTTGAACAGGTGCAGGCACTTCTCCGGCAGTTGGTGGCCGCGGCAGAACCGGCACTCGCCGCAGCTGTCGGCGATCGACCAGCTCACGCGCTCGCCCACCTCCAGGCCGTGGCGCTCGCTGGCCGCCACCCGGCCCACCCCCTCGTGGCCGAGCACCGCCGGCGTCGGCTGCCGCCTGCGGCCCCCGGTCGTGTGCAGGTCGGAGCCGCAGATCGTCGCCAGATCGACCTCCAGCAGGGCTTCCCCTTCCTCCAGGCTCGAGGGCAGGGGGATGCGCTCGTAGCGCAGGGGCCGCCCCGGCGCGTCGAAGACCTGGGCGAAGGCGTGGCCGGTCACGGGCGGTTCTCCCGGTAGTAGGCCTCCAGCGAGTCCTCGGGCTCGAACCCGAGGAGGCGGCGGGCCTTGGCGTTGGAGTACTTGCCGTGGGGCAGGTCGGCGACGACGAAGAACACCTCGTTGCGCGAAGGCAGCCCCGCCGTGTCGACCTCGAGGCCGCAGCGGATCGCCCGCGCCGCGTCGGCGAAGGTCACCGTGAAGGGGTTGAGATCGCCCCGTCCGCCGCGCTCCGGATCGTCCGGGTCGGCGGCGCGGAAGGAGAGGAAGAGCATGCACATCACGTGGATCGGGTGGTTGTCGCTGAAGATGCGGCAGACCTCCTGTCCCGCGGCCTTGCTGATGGCGTAGAGGTTGGTGCCGGAGTGGGCGGGCACCTCCTCGACGATGCCGAAGTCGAAGGCGTGGTACGGCTCGCCGGTGATGGTGAAGTGCGGTCCCGTGTTGATGAAGCGGTCGTGGCCGAGGTCGACGGCGGTGCGCACGGCGTTGTACGTGCCCAGGGTGTTGACGTCCCAGGCGATCTTGCGGTGCGGGCGCAGCACCGAGCAGTTGACGATGGCGTCGCAGCCCCTGGCGGCGCGCCGCACCTGCCGCAGGTCGGCCACGTCCACCCGCATCGTCTCGTGGGGGGAGCCGCGCGGCGGCTCGAGGTCGGTGATCCGCAGGTCGTAGCCGTGGGCCTCCAGCTCCTTCACCACCCAGGGGCCGAGGTAGCCGTGGCCGCCGAGGAGACAGACCTTCATCGCGACCTCCTTGTGCCGAAGCGGGCGCCCTCGAACTCGCCCTGCACGTGCAGCAGTCGGTAGCCTTGGCCGGCGGCTTCCACGGCGGCGGCCAAGGCGGCGCCGGCCTCGGCCGGGTCCACCGCCATGGGGTCCGGCTCCCCCTCGGCGCCGGCCTCCGCCAGGTGCCCCAGGCGCACCACGGTGAGCGAGATCTGCTTCGTCTGGGCGAACTCGCGGGCCACGAACTCCCCGAGGCCGGGGGCCATCACCTCCGGCTCGGTGGTCGGCCGCGGCCGCCACTCCGGCGTCACCCGCAGGTCCGAGTCGTACGCGGCGAACAGGTCCAGCGTGCTCAGGTAGACGCAGTGCTCGACGCCGGCCGCCGCGGCGGCGGTGAGCAGGTTGTAGGTGCACCGCGTGCAGGCGTCAATCCAGTCGGCGGCCTCCGCCCCGGCGCGCGGGGGGCCGGGAATGTGGACCACCGCCTTCATGCCTTCCACCAGCGCGTCGGTGGCCCGGGTGTGGCCCAGCCGCGACTGCACGAACTCCAGGTCCGTCCGCAGGCGCCGCCGGTCGGTCAGCCGCAGGCGGTGCCGCCGCCGGCGCAGCTCGGCGGTGACGGCGCGGCCGGG
>JAJDTN010000084.1 GCA_022827165.1 Candidatus Latescibacterota bacterium | reverse complement strand
GCCGGGGGCGGCCTCGGCCGCGGCCCCGAGGACGAAGAAGGTGGCCCGCGCGCCAGCGGCGCCCAGCAGGTCGAGGAGGCGGTCCGTGCCCACCGCCAGGCGGCTCTCGAAGCCGCTCCAGTCGGCGGCGTCGATCTCGAGGCCGTGGTACCAGTCCTCGAAGTCGACGGTGAAGGCGTGGACCGGGGATCCCGCCGCCCGGGGCGCGGCGGTCACCGGGAGGCCCCGAGCTTTTGCAGCATGCGCAGCAGCCGCGGCGCGTGCACTGACAGAGCGTAGCGCTCCTGCACCCGCTGCCGGCCGCGCTCGCCGAAGGCGCGGCGCAGGGCCGGATCGCGGATCAGCCGCAGGAGCCCCGCCTCCCAGGCGGCCTCGTCGGCGGCCAGGAACCCGGTCTCGCCGTCGGCCACGATCTCGCCGTTGACGCCCACGGGATGGGCGACCACCGGCAGCGCCGCGGCCATGTACTGGAGCAGCTTGTAGCCCCCCTTCCCCCGCGTCCACGGGTCGTCGGGCAGCGGCATGAGGCCGATCTCCCAGCCGCCCAGATCCTCCGCCTCGCGCTCCAGGCTCCAGGGGCGGCACTCGACCTCCACCCCCTCGAGGCTCCACTCCGCGCCGACGACGCAGACCCGCAGCGGCTCCCGGCGCGCCAGCCGCCGCAGGGGCGCGGCGATCAGCTCCAGGTAGCCGGCGGTGGAGGCGCTGCCGATCCAGCCGAGCACCACCGGGCCCGTGCCCTCGCCGCGACGGATCCCGGCGAAGGGGGCCGTGTCGATGGGGCCGGTGATCGTCAGCACCGGGCCGTAGCGGCCGGCGAACTCCCCGGTGTAGGGGTTCTCCACCACGGCGAGGCGGGCGAGCCGCAGCATGGCGGGCAGACCGGCGGCGGCGCGCCGCTCCCGCCAGCGGGCCAGCAGGCCGGCGGAGCGCTCCTCGGTGGTGAAGATGGCGTCGTCGAAGTCGTAGGCCGCGGGCACGCCGGTGCGGCGCAGGAGCCAGCGCACCGGCGCCGGGAAGATCACCTTCTGCAGGAACAGGGCGTCGGCGCCCCGGGCGCGGCGCCAGGCCCGCAGGCCGCAGGCGGCGTTGCGCCAGGCGGCGCGCAGGTAGTAGAGGGCCTTGGCCAGGGGCCGGCGGGAAGCCGCCAGCTGGGCGCCGCCCAGGGCCTCGTCGGGCAGCACCGTGAGGACCTCGCAGTCGACGCCGTGGGCCCGCAGGAAGGGCAGGTACTGGAAGACGCGGGTGCGGCTGCTGGCCGCGCCCGGGCCGTACTTGGTGACGAACAGGACGCGCACGGCGGCGCTGAGCGGGCGCTTACGGCCCGCGCGCGCAGGTTCGCGTACGAAGGACGGCGGCGAGGCGCAGGGCTCGCACGCGCGCCGCGACCCTGCGCGGGACGGCGCCCCCGGCCTCCATCAGCCCGCCGCCGCCGGTTGCCGGCGCTCGCCCTCGGCGAAGGCGCGCACCGCCCCGATGACGCGGTCCTGCTGCTCGTCGGTGAGACCCGGGTAGAGGGGGATGGAGAGGATGCGCTGCCACACCCGCTCGGTCACCGGCAGGCGGGTCGTGTAGGGGCGGAAGAGCCGGTAGAGGTGATTGGGGTAGAAGTGGACGTTGGAGTCGATGCCGCAGGCGTCGAGGTGGGCGAAGAGACCGTCGCGGTCGTCGACCTGGATGACCGCGTTGTAGCAGGAGCTGACGGCGTACTCCCGGGCGGCGAGACAGTCGACGCCGTCGAGGCCGGCGAAGGCCTCGCGGTAGCGCGCCATCAGCTGCCGCCGCCGCTGGTTGTTGGCCTCCAGGCTGTCCATCTGCGCCAGGCCGAGGGCGGCGGCCAGGTCGTTCATCTCGTACTTCCAGCCCACCTCCTCGACCTCGTACATCCACGAGCGCCTCGGCTGTCCCGGCCGGAACCGCTCCCACGTGGGCCGCGTGATGCCGCACCAGCGCAGCTTGCGCACCCGCCCGGCGAGGGCCTCGTCGCCGGTGACCAGCATGCCGCCGTCGCCGGTGGTCATGTTCTTGGTCGCCTGGAAGCTGAAGCACCCCACGTCGCCGAGGGAGCCGAGGCGGCGGCCCCGGTAGAGCCCCCCGCAGCCGTGGGCGGCGTCCTCGACCACGGTCAGCCCGTGGGCGGCGGCCAGCTCCAGGATCGGGTCCATGTGGCAGGACTGGCCGCCGTAGTGGGTGACGACGATGGCCCGGGTCGTGGGGGTGATCTTCCGGGCCACGTCGTCGACGCTGAGGTTGAGGGTGTCGGCCTCGATGTCGCAGAACACGGGGCGCCCGCCGGCCAGCAGGATCGCCTGGGTCGAGGAGACCCAGGTCAGTGAGCTGGTGAGGACCTCCTGGCCCTCGACCTCGGCGCACAGCAGGCCCAGGTGAAGGGCCGCGGTGGCCGAGTTGAGGGCCACCGCGTGGTCGACGCCGACGTACTCGGCGAAGCGCTCCTCGAACTGGATGCTGCGCGGCCCCCGGCCGACCCACCGGCTGTCCAAGGTCTCGCACAGGGCGGCCTTCTCGGCGTCGCCGATGGTGGGGCGGAAGAGCTGGATGCGCTCGCTCAAGAGGCCTCTCCGGGCCGCGGGTCCCGGGGCGCCCAGAAGCCGCGGTCGGCGAGGGTGCGCCACAGGATGCGGCGGTAGGCGCCGAGGCGGTCCCGGGCCTCGCCCCGGGTGCGGGGGCGGACCAGCCAGAGCAGGGACCAGAGGCCGGCACGCAGGATCATCTCGACGCCGGTGAGCAGCCGCAGGAGGTGCAGGCGGCGGCGGCCGAAGTGCTTCTGGAACAGGTAGTACTGGCTCTGCTGGCTCACGACGAGCATCTCCCCCAGGCGCTGGCGGATGCTGCGGCCCTCGTGGTGGACGACCCGGCTCTGCGGGAAGTAGGCGACGCGCCAGCCGGCGTTGCGCAGGCGCATGCACCACTCCACGTCCTCGTGGCACATGAACATGCCGTCGTCGAGGGGCCCGGCGGCCTCGGCCGCCTCCCGCCGGACCATCAGGCAGGCGCCCGTGACCCAGCCCACATCGGCCGCCCCGCTGCGAAGACGGGCCAATCTACGGTAGGGGAACAGTCTGTGCAACAACAGCTTATGGGAAATCAGGGGGAGCGTCCCCGGGTTCCCTCCCCAGGATCGCTCCAGGCTTCCGCGGCCGTCCTCCAGGCGCGGGCCGACGGCGCCCACGGCGGGGTTGCGGTCGGCGAAATCCACCATCGCGCCCAGGGCCCCCGGGTCGACGCGGGTGTCCGGGTTGAGGATCAGCCGGTACCGGCCGCGGGCCCGGGCGAGGGCGAGGTTGTGGCCGCCGCTGAACCCGAGGTTCTCCCGGCTGCGGATGACCTCCACCCACGGGAAGCACTCCTCCACCATGTCGGCGCTGCCGTCCCCCGAGGCGTTGTCGACGACGAACAGCTCCCACCCCGCGCTGCGCGGGTCCTCGCGGATCGCGCCCAGGCACTCCCGCAGCAGCTCGCGGGTGTTCCAGCTGACGATGGAGATCGACAGCTCCGGGGCGCTCACCTCAGGCCCCCCGCCTCCAGCAGGGAGATCACCGCCGCCCGGGCGGCCTCCTCCTGCCACCAGACCAGGCCCTGCAGCGCTGCCCAGGCGGCGCAGGCCCCCGCGAAGAGGCGGCCCCCGCGGCGCCAGCCGTCGTGGGCGGCGGCGGCGCCGAAGATCAGCAGCAGCGGCTCCAGGGGCAGGCGGAAGCGCGTCGACCCGTAGAGCACGAAGCAGAAGACCGCCGTCGAGAGGACGGAGACCGCCGCCGGATAGCGGAACCCGGGGGACCGGGCCCAGCGCAAGAACCCGTATAACAGGAACGGCGCCGCCAGCACGAAGGCGGCGTTGTACCCGGGCCCGAAGAAGTACCCGAAGCGCAGGAAGCGCTCGCCCGCCAGACGCAGCCAGGCGAGGGGGTTGGCGGCGATCCAGCCGAGGCCCTGCCGCAGCCAGCGGCGGTCCCGCTCCACCTCGCCGGGCACGGCCTCGAAGAGGGCGCCGTCGATGCGCCAGCCGTCGGGCCGCCGCCAGTCCGGCTGGTCGGCGTTGCTGCGGGCGACGATGAAGCCGCCGTGGGTGGAGACCGGGACGAAGGCGCCGTGGACCAGGGCGTTGCGCGCCGTCCACGGCGCCAGGGTCACCACCAGGCCGGCGCCCAGGGGCAGCGCCCACCGCCGCAGCCAGGCCGCCAGCGCCGCCCGGTCCTCCCAGGCGGCCACGGCCAGC
>JAJDTN010000016.1 GCA_022827165.1 Candidatus Latescibacterota bacterium | reverse complement strand
ATGGGCTGCGCCTTGTCGCGCACGTCGTTGCTGATCAGCAGGATCTGGCCGAACCGCTCCCCCAGGGCCTCCGGGGAGAAGTGGATGTTCAGGGTCGTCGACTCCCCGGGGTCGAGGGAGAAGGCCGCGGGCTCCACGCGGGCCTCGCCGGTGAGGGCGCTGGCCTCCACCTCCAGGGCCGTGTCGCCGGAGTTGGTCGCCACCAGCGCCCGCTGGTCGCTCTCGCCGATGACGACGTGTCCGAAGTCGAGCACCCCGGAGGGATGCAGCTCGATCTCGGCGGCCACACCGGTGCCGTTGAGGAGCACCTCGAGGCTGGCGCCGCCGCCCTCCCAGAAGCCCTCGAGGCGCAGGGTGCCGCTCACCGGTCCGCGCGCCGAGGGCGCGAAGGTGACGCGCACCGGCAGGGTGCCCAGGCCGTTGGCGGGCAGCTGGTGCTCCCCCCCGTCGGGGGAGACCTGCGTGAAGATGGTGAAGTCGTCGCCGGTGGAGTGGATGCGGCTGATGGAGAAGTCGGCGTTGCCGCTGTTGGTCAGCTCGATGATGCCGCTGCCCGATTCGCCCACGGGCACCCGGCCGAAGTCGAAGGCCGTCGGCTTGAGCTGCAGGAAGCGGCCCGTCCCCTGCAGCACCATCCGGCGCCGGCCCGCCTCGGTGTGGACCGACAGAACGCCCTCGCGGAGGCCGACCTCCCGGGGGCGGAAGGCCAGCTCCACGCGGCCGCTCTCCCCCGGGTTGAGCAGGAGGGTGCCGGTCTCCAGGGCGAACTCGGGGCCGCTGCCCTCCTCCAGCTCGAGGCGGACAAGGAAGGGGGTGCCGCCCCGGTTCCACAGGAGCAGCGGCAACCGCGCCGGCTTGCCCAGGGGCACGCTGCCGAAGTCGATGGGCGAGCGGTCGAGGAGCTCCACGTGCGGCGGGCCGACCTGCCCCCTGCCGGTGAGGGGGACCTCGAGACGGCGGCGCCGCGGATCGTTGCTGGTCAGCAGGAGAGCGGTGCTGTCCGGCCCCTCGTAGCGCGGCCGGAAGCGGACGGCGACGTCGCGCCGGGCCCCCGGCCCCAGCCGGAGGGGCGAATCGCCGCCCACCTCGAAGGCCTCGTCGGCCAGTTGCAGGGACAGGTCGAGATCGCCCCGTCCCTGGTTGATGAGGGTGAGGCGGCGGCGGGAGGCCGCGCCCATCTCGACGGTCTCGAAGTCGATCCCCACCTCGGGCAGGGGGGAGACGGCCAGCCGCGGGGCCAGTCCCTCGCCGGCGAGGGGCACGGCCGCGGCGGGCAGGTCCGGGGAGTGCACGTGCAGCCGGCCCCGGAAGGTCCCGTCGCCGTCCGGCTTGAAGAGCACGCCGGCCTCCGTGCGCGCACCCGGCGCCAGCCGCCGCTCCGGAGCGCCCGAGAGCGAGAACGGCCCGGAGGCGGGCTCGATGGAGAGGCTGTCGATGACCAGCTCCACCCCGCCGGCGTTCTCCAGTTCCAGGGAGCGGCGCACGACCCGCCCCACCGGGGCCTGGCCGGCGTCGATCCCGGCCTCGGGGCCGGGACGCAGGCGCAGCCGCGGCCCCCCGACGGAGGCGGCGAGCCCCACGCGGGCCTGCTCCGAGCCGAAGAGCTCCCCGGTCCGCAGGGAGAGCTCGCCGGCGTAGGCTCCGGTGTCAGCGGCGCTGAACTCGACGGCCAGGCGGCGGGTGGCGGCGGACGGCAGGCGGAGGGTATCGGCGGCGACGGAGAATCCCTCGCCCTCGATCTGCAGATCGATCTCCAGGTCGTCGGGGCCGGTGTTGCGCACCGAGACCTCGAGGCGGCCGGTGCGGCCGGCCTTGAGGACCCCGAAGTCGAGGCTGTCGGGCTGGACCTGCAGAGGCTGCGCGGCGAGACCCGATGGGTGGAGCCACAGGGCGCCGGCGGCGAGGAGAAGGACGGCGCGCATCAAAAAGAAAGAGCGACCAACCCACCAGAATGCCGGAAGAAACGTTGTCGAAGTTCCACATTCAAGAAGAGTGGAAAACTTCCAGCGGGGCAAACTGTGATGTGGGTTCAGGTCACTCTTTGCCCGCAAGGTAGAGGCGGAGGCTGGGGAAGTCAAGCGGGGGGGCCTCCTCAGCCACCGTCCTGCAGGAGGAGGTCGAGGCCGCGGACCAGGCGGTCCATCCCCTCCTCGACGGTGTGCGGCTCCAAGGCCCCGTAGGCGATGCGGATGTGGCAGGAGTCGGTCAGTCCGAAGCCGCTCCCGGGGATGACGGCGACGCCGTGCTCGCGCACCAGCCGCTCGACGACGCGCATCGACGGCCGCCGCGTCTGCAGGCGCGCCAGCAGGTAGAAGGCGCCGTTGGCCTCGGGCACCACGCACCGGGGCTCCAGCTCGGCCAACCGCTCCAGGCACATGGCGCGCACCCGGTCGAGACCGTCGATGTAACCGCGGAAGTAGGCCGGTCCGGCGCGCAGGGCCCCCGCCGCCGCCAGCTGCGAGACCACGGGGGGGCAGATCAGGATGGTGTCCTGGCTCTTCTGCAGCCCCCGGATCAGCCGCCGCGGGGCCACGGCGTAGCCGACGCGCCAGTTGGCCAGTCCGTACGACTTGGAGAACGAGAACAGGGACAGCGTGTGGCCGGCGCTGCCGGGGAGCGAGCCCGGCGACAGGTGGCGGGCGCCGTAGGTGAAGTACTCGTAGGCCTCGTCGCTGACGTGGTAGATGCCGCGGCGCCGGCACAGATCGTTGACAGCGGCCACCGCCCCCGGGTCGTAGACCACCCCGGCGGGGTTGTTCGGCGAGATGGTGACGACCATGCGCGTGCGGCCGGTGACGGCGGCCTCCACGGCGTCGACGCGAAGGCCGTAGCGCTCGTCCGTTGGCACCTCCACGGCGCGGCAGTTGGCCATGGCGATGGCCATCTCGTGGTTGAAGTAGAACGGCGACATGACCACCACCTCGTCGCCCGGGTCGCAGGCGCACAGGACCATGTGGTAGAAGGCCATGTTGCTGCCGGCGGTGACGAACAGCACCTGCTCGGCGTCGTCGACGTCGATGCCGTTCTCGGCGGACAGCTTGAGGCGCAGACCCTCGTGCAGCTCGGGGATCCCGGCGGCGTCGCGGTAGTGGTGCTCCGCCGCCTCGCCGCCGAAGGCGGCCACCGCCTCGAAAGCCTCGGGGGGCGGTCCGTAGTGCACGACCCCCTGCCCGAGGGAGATCGTCCCCGGATTCTGGCGGATGAGGGCGGCCACGTCGGGGATGACGGGCGCCTGCACCGCCTCCATGCGCGCCGACAGGGGGACGGAGGATTCAGCCACGCAGGACCGCCTGCAGGCGGTCGTGGAGCCGGTCGAGCTCCAGGCGGGTCTCCTCGTCGAGATGGAAGGCCAGCGGCCCCCGGTGCACCTGGTTCGGGAACAGGCCCTGGCGGTGCATCAGGTAGCGCTCGGTGACGATGTAGCCGTCGAGGCCGCCCTGCATCTGCAGGGTGGCGATGGCGCAGATCGGCAGGTAGACCTCGTAGGCGCGTTCCCAGTCGCCGGCCTCGCAGGCCCTCCACAGGGCGACGAGGCCGTCGAGCAGCTCGACGCCGGGAATCGTGCCGGCCACGCCGCGGCGGTAGGAGTCGATGAGGAGCACGCCGCCGCTGCCCTCGAAGATCGCCGCGCGGCCGCCGGTGAGGTCGCGCAGGCCGGAGATGCTCGGCCCCAGGGGGGCGGCCTCCGGCTTGAAGAGCACGCGCCCGCCGTGGCGGCGGAACAGCTCGGCCTGGAACTCCAGGCTCATCGGTTTCCCCACGTACCCGGAAGCGTCCTGGACGAGGACCGGCAGCGAGACCTCCTCCAGCAGGGCCTCGAAGTACTCCGCCAGCTGCGGCTCGGCCAGTCCCTGCGACAGGGGCGGCATCGCCATCAGGGCGCCGGCGCCGCCGTCCTCCGCGGCGCGGGCGAAGCGGCGCGCCTGCACGGTGCTCTCGGCGCCGACGCTGATCACCACCGGCCCGCGGCCTCCGGCGAACTCCGCGAGCCGGGCCGGGATCTCCAGGCGCTCCGCCGCCGTCAGGCGCAGGGTGTCGGAGACCAGCCCCAGGCAGAGTCCGTCGGCGCCGGTGTCGAAGAGGTGGTCCACCTGCCGGCGCAGGGTGTCGTGGTCGATGCCGAGATCCTCGCGGTAGGGCATGTGCACGACGGGCAGCACCCCGCGGATCTCATGCTCACGGCTCATTCGTCGCTCTCCCGGTCGCCGCGGCGGCACACCCGCAGCAGCAGGTCTCGCAGGTGGGGCGCGGCGGCGGCCATGTAGACGGGGAACTTGCGGCTGCGGCCGTAGGTCGGCTCGCGGCCGTCGCCGAGAAAGCAGCAGGCGCCGGCTTCCTCGGCGATCAGGGAGGGGGGTCCCACGTCGTAGACCTCCACCTGCCGCGTGAGGTAGGCGGCGAGGTCGCCCTCGGCCAGCTCGGTCAGCACGAGGGCCGCGCCGAGGGGGTAGTCCCGCGGCTCGAAGTGCTCGCGGGCGGCGGTCCGGAAGCGCCGCGCCTTGGTGGAGACGAAGGCCTTCTTCGTACGCGGCCGTTCCGGCAGCCGCAGCGGCTTCGGTGTCCCGGACCCGACCTGCACCCAGGCGCCGCGCCCTCGCACCGCGGTGAACATCTTGTCCTCCGTGGGCCGGGCGACGGCGGCGGCGACCATGCGGCCGCCGCGGGCCAGGCCGATGCTGATGTGGTACGGCGCGTCGCCGCGCTGGAAGTGGAGGGTGCCGTCGATGGGGTCGAGGATGACCACCTCGTCGCCGCCGTTGCCGGCGAAGGCGCGGCGCATGGGGGTGCGCTCCTCGGCGATGCAGCGCACCCGCGGGAAGCGGGCGTGGACGGCTCCGAGGATGAGGTCCTGGAAGGCGCCGTCGAGGACGGTGAAGGCCCTCGACGCCTGCTGCGCGCGCGCGCCGGTGAGGGAGGTGTCGGCCTTCTTGCCCACGTCGGCCACGTCGCCGTGGAACAGGCGCGAGGCGCCGGCGCACTGGCGCACCACGGGCAGGACCGCGTCCAGGAACCGCTGGGGCTGGATGGCCATTCCGATCACATCCGGTCCGGCCGAGGGGCTCGCCTCAGCCGGCGGCCTCCGGCCAGCTCCGGCGCTGCAGGGCCTGCATCACCTTGTCCGGGCTCATGGGCAGCTCCGTGAGCCGCTCGCCGGTGGCGTCGGCCACGGCGTTGGCGATCGCCGCCAGGGGCGGCACCAGCGGCACCTCGCCGACCCCGCGGATGCCGTGGGGCGAGGCGGGGTTGGGCACCTCCACGAGGATCGTCTCCACCAGGGGCAGGTCGAGGGTGGTGGGCATCCGGTAGTCGAGGAAGGTGGGGTTGGCCATGGAGCCGTCCTCGTTGTAGAAGTAGCCCTCGGTGAGGGCCCAGCCGATCCCCTGGACGACGCCGCCCTGGATCTGGCCCTCCACGTAGCTCGGGTGGATCGCCTTGCCCACGTCCTGCACGGCGGTGTAGCGCAGGATCTTCACCTTGCCGGTCTCGGGGTCGACCTCGACGTCGACGACGTGGGCGGCGAAGGCGCTGCCGGGGCCCGAGGCGTTGACCGCGCCCGCCCCCTCGATGGGACCGCCCGTCGATCCCTGGTCGGCGGCGACCTCGGCGAAGGTGAGCTTCTTCGACGGGTCCGACTTGCAGACGAAGACGGCTCCCTCGCCCCACTCCACGTCGCCGTCGTCGACCTCCAACTGCCGGGCGGCGCGCTCGCACATCTTCTGCTTGGTGTCCTCCGCCGCCAGGAAGCAGGCGTGCCCCGTGGCGTAGCAGACGCGGCTGCCCCCGGTGCCGTCGTGGTAGCCGATGGAGTCGGTGTCGACGACGGCGGGATTCACGTGGGCCACGTCGATCCCCAGGGCCTCGGCGACGATCATGGCCATGGCGGCGCGCGAGCCGCCGATGTCGGCGGAGCCTTCCTCCAGGCTGACCATGCCGTCGGTGTGGACGTGGATGTTGGCCGACGACTGGCCGCCGCCGTTGAACCAGAAGCCCCCGGCCACCCCGCGTCCGGTGAAGGGGCCCTCGGGCCTGGGGCTGCGGTAGTGCTCGGACTCGAGGGCGGCGGCGACCGTCTCCTCGCAGCCGATGCGGTTGTACACGGTGCCGTCGGCGCGGCGGGTGCCCTCGCGGGAGGAGTTCTTCAGGCGCAGCTCGAGGGGATCCATGCCGATGAGCCCGGCCAGCTCGTCGAGGATCGACTCCGAGGCGTGGGCGGCGTTGGGGGCGCCCGGGGCCCGGTAGGCGGTCGACTTGGGCTTGTTGAGGACCACGTCGAGGGCGTCGATGCGCACGTTGGGGATGTCGTACGGCGCGAAGATGCACGAGGCGCCGGCGCCGAC
>JAJDTN010000089.1 GCA_022827165.1 Candidatus Latescibacterota bacterium | reverse complement strand
CCAGCGGATGCTCGCGGTTGGCCATGGGCATGGGCACCCGGGCGCCGGTGATCTGCGACTCGTAGGCCCCCAGGATCATCTCCAGGGCGGCCACGGCGCCGGCGGCGCTCGACAACGGCTCGCGGTCCTCCTCGGCGGCCTCGATCAGGTCGGCGATGGCGCGCTGGTTGCCCGAGGGCAGCTCGTCCTCGGGCAGTCCCTCCAGCGGCTGCCAGCCCTGTCCGGCGTCGGCGGGCAGGAAGACCGGATGGGGGTAGATCACCAGCTCCGAGCCGGCCCCGCCCCGCAGCGAGATCACGCCCTCGCTGCCGACGATCTCCATGCCGTAGCGCTTGTTCGAGCCGACCTGGTCCTTGCGCGAGTCGAAGAACCCGGCCACCCCCGACTCGAAGGCGAAGTACGAGTTCACGCAGTCGCCGGCCACCGGCCCCACGGGCTCGCCCGCCTCGCGCACGTCTTCCGGCGTGAGCTCCCGGCCTTCCACCGTGACCTGCGCCGACATCCAGCCCACGTCGCCGACGAAGTACCGCATCATGTTGAACAGGTGCGTCCCCAGGACGATCATGTCCTCGCCGCCGCCGCGGCGGTCCTGCTTGCCGTGGGCGTAGATCGCCTGCACCTCGCCGATGCGGCCCTCCCGCAGGATCCCCCGCAGCTGCTGGATGCGGGGCAGGTAGACGGCCTGGTGGGCGACGGCGACCTTGAGGCCCGCCTCCCGGGCCTTGCCGACGATGGCGTCGCCCTCGGCCAGGTTCCACGTCATCGGCTTCTCGCAGTAGACGTGGGCGCCCGCCTCCAGGCAGGCGGTGACCATCTCCAGGTGGCAGTCGGTCCACCGCGGGCATACGCTGACGAGGTCCGGGGACTGCTCCTGCAGCATCCTCCCGTAGTCCGCGTAGGACGCGCCGGCGCCTGTCTCCGCCTGCGCCTTCGCGCGGCCCTCCTCGTCGGGGTCGGCCACGGCCACGAAGTCGACGGCCGGATGGTCCCTGTAGGCCAGGTGCAGGCCATGACCGTAGTTGCCTTGGCCGGTGCGGCCGATGGCGGCCGCTCGATAGCGTCGATTCACCAGATCCCTCCTTTGGATTCCGGACCGTCGGACAGAAGCGTCCAACGGTAGTGCCAGGCGCCTTGACCCGCCAAGAGGCTCCCGCCATCTTGCCCGCGTGAGACTGAGCGTCCTCCAGGCCTACGAACGGCTCCTCCGGCACTACGGCCCCCAGGGATGGTGGCCGACCACGGCGCGCGGAGGTCTCCGCCCCCTGTACCGTCCCGGCACGGCCGGCGCCGTTCCCGCGCCGCGGCAGCAGTGGGAGATCGCCGTCGGCGCCATCCTGACGCAGAACACGACCTGGCGGAACGCTTCGGCCGCCCTGTCGGCCCTGGTCCGGAAGCGGGTCCTGAGCATCCGGCGCATGGCCGCCCTGCCCCGGCCGACCCTGGCGGCCACCATCCGCAGCGCCGGCTACTTCAACCAGAAGGCGCGCAACCTGCAGGAGCTGGCGGCCCACCTCGCGGCCGTGAGCGGCGGGCGCATCGCCCCCTTCCTCTCGCGGCCTCCCGACGAGTTGCGCGGCGAGTTGCTCTCCCGGCGGGGCGTCGGCCCCGAGACGGCGGACAGCATCCTGCTCTACGCCGCCGGCCTTCCCTTCTTCGTCATCGACGCGTACACCCGCCGCATCGGCGCGCGCCTGGCATGGGTGCCGGAGGGGATCGCCTACCACCCGCTGCAGGAGCACCTCCAGTCGCGCCTGCCGCGGGACCCCGCCCTCTACAACGAGTACCACGCCCTGCTCGTGCGCCACGCCGTCACCCACTGCAGGGCCCGCCCCCTGTGCGAGGGCTGCTGCCTCCGGGACGCCTGCCCGGCCGGCTACGCCTTCGCTTCATCCGGAGAGATATCGTGACCGCCCTGGACTGCCTCGGGGGAGAGCGCCCCCTGGCGACGGAGGAGTTCGCCCGCCGCGCCCACGCCTACGTCCTGAACCCGAACCGCAACCCGGTGAAGGAGGTCCTCGACAGGTACGGGTCGGTGGAGGAGACGCCGCCCCTGCTCGGGATCTTCAACGACGTCCCCTGGTACCAGGTCCGCGACGACGAGGTGCACGCCTGGGCGAAGGCCGGACTCTCATGGGTCGTCAACGACGCCGAGCACCTGCAGCGGGAGGGCTGGTACGGACGCCAGCAGAACGCCATGGAGGGGCGGGTGGGACTGCTCCAGGTGCAGCGTCTCCACCGCGAGGCCTTCAGCGCCCACGGCGACGTCTTCCAGCTTGGGGCGCGGGCGACGATGAAGCCGTACGGGACCACCCTCGAGGAGGCCGAGAGGTTCTTCCGCGCGGTGAACTTCCCCACGCCGGGCCAGGCCACCCGTGACGACCGCGGCGGCTATCCGGTGCGCTACGGCGACCGCAAGTTCGCCTTCACTCCCGATTCACTGCGGGGACAGGAGACCGAGACCCAGGGGTGGATCCAGTTCGAGACGGCCGAGTACATCGTCGACCGCGAGGTTCGCGACGGGATCCTCGACCTGATGCAGGCCCAGGGCCCGAACAAGGCCTGCGGCTTTGTCGGCCCCTTCGACGCCATCCTGCGCCAGGGCGAGATCCCGGAGATCGAGGAGGCGATCGACGCCCTCTTCCGCGCGGCCTCCCGGCGGGGCCTTCACATGGGCCGCGTCGTGGGCTCCGGGTCCATGGAGGATCCCGGCGAGATCGAGGACAACATCGTCCGCGCCATGGAGAACGGCGCCCGGCTGATCTGCGTTCACCCCTTCACCAGCGACCTGGTCTTCCGCGGAGCGATGAACGTGACCGAGCCGTTCTTCAAAGCCGCCGAGCGGTGCGGCTTCTGATCCTCCGATTGCGCCCCCCGGGGATCCTCCGTATGTTCGGCGGGCCCCCCGAAGTGCAGCACCACGTTCCCTCGCACCCCCCCTCCCTCTGACAACGACGGACGAGCCGCCTGCCACTCAGGCGCCTCCGTCGATCCCCCTCCTCGGTCCCGGCTGCCGGACCGCTTCCGCGGACGATCCGACAGCATGACGAGGCCCTCTGCTGGCGGCTTCAAGGCGAGGAGATCGGGTCCCACCGGACATCGACCGGCCCAGCCTGCCGACATCACCGGAACTCCGAGTCCAGGAGATCGGTCCCGGCCGGCGGGCGCGGATCGTCAAGAGCTCACCGCGGTCTCCCCGACCGGAACGAAGAGGGCCTGGCGCGACGGCGCCGGGCCCTCTTCGCGTGCCCACCGTCCTACCGGGAGACGAACTTCGGGCGGCCGAACCCGTCGTTGACCACCAGGCTGCGCGCGGGGATGTCGGCGTGGTCGGGGATGGCGAGATCGCTCTCGAGCCGGTTCTCGAGGATCGTCCCGTCGCCGATGGTCACGTCGGACCCCAGCAGGATCCTCCCCGGCATGGCCTCTCCCGCCCGCACCGTGCCGATGACGACGGAGGCGTTGACCCGGCACCGGGGGCCGGTCTCCACGAGACCGTAGATCTCCACGCTCGGCCCGATGACCGAGTGGTCTCCCACCCGCACCGGGCCGAAGAGGTCGGCGTCGGTGCCGATGAAGACGAAGTCCCCGATCTCCGGGTGGCGCCGGTAGAGGCGCCGGGTCAGGCCGCCCAGGGTGCAGGGATAGAAGTGGCATCCGGAACCGATGACGCCCGTCTGGCCCGTGGTCAGGCCCCGGTGCGGATGGTCCAGGAAGTTGGCGTCCCCGATGCGGGTCTCGGGATGGATGTCGGCCTGGTAGTACCGCCCCCCCAGCTCCGAGATGGCCCGCGGCAGCAGGGGCACGGGATCCCGGTGCAGGCGCGGCTCTCCGTCGAGAGGGCCGCTGCGGGTCAGGGCATGGGCCACGTCGTGGTAGAACAGGACCCGCCATCCCGGGTAGGTGCTGGTGACCAGCTGCATCTGGTACCCGAAGACGCCTTCACCCGGGAGGCCGTCGAGGAACTCCTGGTAGCAGGCCTGGTCGCGCTCGGCGATGGCGGTGTCGAGGTGGGCCGCGAAATCCAGCTCCGCCAGGTCCGCCTCGCCCAGACCGCAGGCCCGGCGCAGGTAGGCGTCCCAGACGGCCGGGTCCTTCAGGGAGGCGAAGCGGTTCCACTGGGCCCGCTGCTTGAGCTCCACGAGCTCCCACAGGACCGAGTAGGCCGCCGCCAGGGCCCGGTCCTCCAGGTCCTCGCCGGCGCCCACGGCCAGGTGGGACTGGGCCACCATGGCGTACAGCTGATCGGCCACCTCGGCGATGGAAGCGCTGAAGTCGCCCACCGGATGCCCGGCTTCCAGGGCGTTGTGCGAGCCGGGAGCGACGCACTCCAGCAGGTTGCCGAGGACCGTCTCCAGGATGTCGCGGTTCACGAAGCCCCGGCCCGACCGCTGGGACAGGATGGCGGGGTTGACGCGATCGATGCGCAGGGCTGCCAGCTCCTCGGCGGAATAGCAGGCCCGCAGGCGCTCGAGGATCCTCCCCAGCAGCTCGCGCTTGCGCTTTTCGTAGCGCTGGTCGAAGAGGGTGGCCGTGCTCATGGGGCGAGTCCCGCGCCGGGGCCTCAGTCCATGTGGAACGCTTCCTCGAGGGGTGTGATGACCGGCGAGCTGTCCGGATTGCACTCCATGAGAGGCTCCATGTAGCGCCACCACTCCCGCATCAGCTCCTCCCGGGGCAATCCCTCCAGGGCCTCCGGATCGTCGATCTCGAGGCAGGCGAAAAGCGTCGTCCCGTCGCGGAAGATGGTGTAGTTGCGGATCCCCGTGTCCCGCAGCAGCCGGGCCAGGTCGGGCCAGACCTCGTCGTGGCGTCGTTTGTACTCCTCCTCGTTCCCCGCCTTGAGCTGCATCCTGAACCCCACACGAGCCATGAACACGCCTCCCTCGATCGGTGGATCGGCCCTGCGCAAGGGTACTCCGTTGCGCCCTCCCCGGCAATCTCTATCTTGTGGTTTTTTCACGGACTTGAGTGCGTTTTCCCCCCCATCGCCGGAAGGTCGGCATGCACCCCTTCGAGGACCTCCAGGTACCCCGGGACGGAATCGGTCTCCACTGGTTCGGCCAGAGCAGCTTCGGCCTGCGCCATCCCGACGGCAGCATCCTGCAGACCGACCCGTACTATCCCCGGCACCGCCCCGCCGAACAGTTCGTCCACGCCCGGCCGCCCCTGATGGAGGAGTCCCTGCGGACCGACTGGGTCCTGCTGACCCACGACCACGGGGACCACACCTGCATGGAGAGCATCGACCGCATCCGCGGCGCCTTCCCCGAGGTCCGCTTCGCCGGCCCCCCGGAGAGCTGCGAACGACTGGGCCGGGGAGGCGTCTCCCCCGACCGGATCACGGAACTGACCGCCGGGGTCTCCGCCGACCTCGGGCCCTTCATCGCCCACGCCGTTTGGGCCAAGCCGCCCGGTGGCGATCCGGCCGCCGGCATCGAGCCCCCCGACGTGCAGCACCTCGGCTACGTGGTCGACGCCGGCGCCATGCGCCTCTATCTGTCGGGTGATCCGATCAACAACCTCGCCGACCACGAGGAGCTCCTGGCCCCGATCCGGGAGCTGGAGCCCCACGTCGGCCTGATGACCACCCACCCGACGGAGGGCGAGTTCCCCTTCTTCGAGGGCTGCGCCCGCGTCGCCGGCGCCCTCGGTCTGGGCGTCGCCGTGCCCGCCCACTACGGCTGCTTCGTCTCCCGCGACTACGACCCGCACGAATGGGCCGGCCACCTGCCCGACGGCATCGACCCCCTGATCATCCCCTACAACCAGAGTTGCGTCCTCAGCCTCTGACCCTCGCGGCGAGGGACCCCGGGCTGCGACGACCGTCTAACCGCCGGCCGACCACAGCGCCCGCAGGCGGGGCAGCAGGACCTCCGTCTCCCGGTCGTGCACCTCTCCCTGCCAGCGGTCGTTGATCTCGGGGATGCTGCGCTCCCTGGAGGCCTCCAGCACCTCGGGCAGGTCCAGCTGGTGCCAGATGGCGGTGAGCAGGCCGTCCTCGCGCAGGTGGATCTCGCGGAAGCCCAGGGGAAAGCCGATGAGGCAGGCCGTGTCGACGATCAGGAAGTCCCGGTACATGCGGATGCGGTTCAGGTGCCGGTGGCCGGTGAAGACGGCGACCACCGCCGGCTGCCTGGAGACCGTCTCGATGAGCCGCTCCGCTTCCTTGACGAGGCCTTGATTCGGGTCTTCCGGAGGAGCGAAGCCGGGGAGCACCCACGGGTGAAGGACCAGGATGAGGGCGCAGCCGTCGGCCAGCGCCGCACGGCCGGCGGCAGCCAGCGCCGTGTCGTGGTCCTCGGTCCACTCACCCGGGCCCACCATCATGGGGCTCTCCTGGTAGATGTTGGCCAGGGCCAGCCGCAGCCCCGGGGCTGCGTCGACGACATCGAGCAGCTGGGGGAGATGGATCTGCTCGGCCAGGGGCGCGAAGGTGCCGGTGCCGGCATCGCAGTCGTGGTTCCCCGGGACGCAGTACAGGGGCGCCCGGAACCTCTCGAAGGCGGCTGCCACGTCGTCGACCGACTGCAGGTACAGCTCCCACGGCAGCTCGAAGGCCGATCCGCCGCAGAGCAGGTCGCCCCCGTGAACGATGAACTCGGGCCGCGAGGCGTTGATCTGCTCCACCATCGCCTCGAGCACCTCCCTCCCCTTGGTGAGCATCTTCGGCGGTCCGAAGTCCTTCTCCGGCCGGGGGTGGTAGTGGCTGTCGGTGACGAATACGAAACGAACGGTCATGCCCTCTCCTCCTTGCGGACCGGTCCCGAGGGGAGCTCCGACCGGGGGCGGCTTGCGCAAGCCCTCACCCGGGGGCTCACCACGGACGGAACTCGGCCATGCGCCCGAAGCCTGCGAAACCGGGCGCGCCCACGTACTGCACCGCGGTCCGGCTGAGGCTGTCGGCGTGGGGGATGTGGATGTGGCCGCAGAAGGTGGCCACCAGGTTCTCCGCCCCGGCCAGGGTCTCGACGAAGGCGTCCGTCGCCAGGGGGTCCCACCACTCCACCTCCGGGTGCCACTCGGGATCGGCCATCAGGTTGTGGCCCACCGAGGCGATGGAGGCGTCACGGAGGGTGGGCAGGCTGATGGGGATGTGGTAGAGCAGCACCGTGGGCAGCTGCTTGCCGAGGCATTCCCGGACGAAGGCGAGCTGCTCCTCGTCGACCCGGAAGGTGGAGTTGTCGACGCAGACGAACTCGATCCCTCCCACCTCGCGGCTGCAGTGCGAAGGACTCCCCCTGTGCAGCGGCTCGAGTCGGTCCCACCAGGCCTCGCGCAACAGGCCGTCCTCGTTCTCCACGCCCGGCAGGAGCCAGTCGTGGTTGCCGGAGGTGAAGAGCCAGGGGGTCTCGATCCCGCGGAGCACTCCGGTCACGAACTCGATGCTGGAGGGGGTGGGGAAATTGATGATGTCCCCCGTGAGGGCGATGAGATCGACGTCGCTGGCCGCGACCCGCTCGATGGTCTGGCGGAAGATCACCTCCCTGGCGTGCGCCATGGTCGAGATGCGGTCCACACGGGCCGGGTTCGGCCCCTTCTCCTCCTCGGGGACGGCCACGTGGGCGTCGGTGCAGTGGTACATGGTCACCGTCTCCCGGATCCCTTCCAGGCGGATGCGAGCGGTGTCGTCAAGCCAGGTATGGGTCACGCGCAAGGGTTTCCTCCTGCTCTCTGAAGGTGGAGTAAGGTGACGGCTCCCCGAGCGGGTGCTCTCCGGGTGGAGCGCTCCCACCGGGGCCGGGTCCGCCTCATCGGTCCTCCTGCACCACGCGAAGGACCTGGTCGGCGGCCACGCCGGAGATGCGCTGCGTCGAGCCGTCGGGCCACCGGACCTCCACGTCGGCCCGGGACGACTGGTTCAGACCGAAGTGAAGGCGCGGATCGTGACTGGACAGGTAACTGCTGCCCGACTGCCGTTCCTTGATCTGGCTGCGGCCGTCGGCCGTAACCGTCACCCGGGCACCCAGGGCATCGGGGTGGCGCGCCCCCACGAGCTCTACGAAGAGCCAGCGGCGCCGGTTGCCGCCGTCGTTCCTCAGCAGCCGGGGGGAGGAGGAGACCGTGGTCACCAGGAGGTCGACGTCGCCGTCGTTGTCGTAGTCCCCGGCGGCCGTGCCGCGCCCGACGTTGGGCTCGATGAACTGCGGTCCCAACTCCGCCGAGACATCGGTGAAGCGGAGGCCGCCGTCGTTGCGGAACATCTGGTTCGGCTGGCGGTACCTCTGGCGCGGGTCGGCCTCCTGGACCCGGTGGACGACGTGGCCGTTGGCGACGAACAGGTCGAGGTCGGCGTCGTTGTCGAAGTCGATGAGCTTCGTGCCGAACCCCAGGGGCAGCTTCGAAGGCCCGTCCAGTCCGGCCTCGTCGGAGACGATGCCGAAACGGCCCTGGCCCTCGTTGCGGTACAGGGTGTTCGTCTCGCCGGCGAAGTTGGTGACGAAGAGATCCTGGTCGCCGTCGTTGTCGTAGTCCCCGAAGTCGACGCCCATGCCGGCTTCGGGGTGGCCGAACTCGTTGTAGCGGGTGCCGCTCGTCAGTCCGACCTCGGCGAAGGTGCCGCGGCGGTTATCGTAGAGGAAGTTCATGGTGCCATCGTTGGCCACGTAGATGTCGGTGTCCCCGTCCAGGTCGTAGTCGGAGAAGGCAACCCCCAGGCCGCGGCCCTCCAGGATGATGCCGGCTGGGCGGGTCACGTCGGTGAAGCGGTCGCCGTCGTTGCGGTAGAGGAGATCGCCGATCGGCTCGTAGACCGCGGGCTCGCAGTAGGAACGATTGCCCGTCCCGTCGCCGCAGGGGACGTTGATCTCCAGGGTGAAGCGGACGTAGTTGGCGACGAAGAGGTCGATGTCCCCGTCCAGGTCGTAGTCGAGGAAGCCGGGGCTGCTGCCCCAGCGCGGATCCCCCAGGCCCGACTCGCCGGTGACGTCGGCGAACCGCCCGCTCCCCTCGTTCCGGAGCAGGACGTTGGGCCCGAAGTTGGCCACGAACAGATCCTGGTCGCCGTCCCCGTCGTAGTCGGCCGCCGCCACCCCCTGTCCATACCCGGGATCCCCGGCACCCGAGCCGGCGGTCACGTCCGAGAAGGTGCCGCCGCCCTGGTTGCGGAAGAGCCGGTTCACCGGCGGTGTTTCGGGGGGCCTGCCGGTCAGGTCGGTGCCGTTGACCAGGTAGATGTCCTGCCAGCCATCGCCGTCGGCGTCGAAGAAGGCGGCGCCGGCGCCGTAGGTCTCCGGGTAGTAGAACTCCCCGGAGAATCCGTTGAAGTGGATGAAGTCGATCCCGGAGGCGTCGGCGACATCCGGGAACCGGGGGAACCCCTGGGGGCCCTGCGACGGACCGCCGCAGGCAAGGGTGCCCAGCACCACGAGGAGAGCCGGGAGGGGAGTCCGCGACATGGAGCCGGAACGGTCCGCCGCCCTACCGGAGGGGCGACAGCAGCGTCACCACCAGCAGGGCCAGGCCGATCCATCCTAGCAGGACCT
>JAJDTN010000450.1 GCA_022827165.1 Candidatus Latescibacterota bacterium | reverse complement strand
GGTCAGGTACCCGAAGGCGGTGAGGGCAATGCCGGCCAGGGCGGCGATCAGGGCGACGCGACGGCAGCCCGCGAAGCGGGGCTCCAGGGCTTCGCTCTGGCTGAGCAGTTGCTGGTTCAGATCGCCGTTCACGGAAGCTGTCTCTGATCTTCAGGGGGCAGCTGGTCGAACTCGGCGCGCTGGCTCAGTTGCAGGGCCCGGACGTAGGCGGCGATGGCCCAGCGGTCCGGAACGGGGACTCGCGAGGCGTAGCTGAACATGGCGCCGAACCCGTTGGTCTGAACGTCGTAGAAATAGCCGATGGCCGCCTCCCGCAGGCGCTCCTCGTGGAAGGAGGGGGGCCGCTTCAGGCCTCGTTGCACGATCATGCCGTCGCCGCGGCCGGTGCGGCCGTGGCAGGGAGAGCAGAAAATCTCGAACCTCTCGCGGCCCCGGTCGAGCAGACCGCGGTCGAAGGCCACCCGGGCGGGCAGAGCCGCAGCCAGCTCTCCATCGACCCGGCCTTCCCAGTAGTGCTCGTCGAAGCGGAGCTGGCCCCGGGCGACGGTGCCCTCCACGGCCGGCCGGGCGCTCAGGCCGTCGTCGAAGAAGGGAGTCGCTTCGTGCGCCTCGTACTTGGGCTGGTCGTACATGCGTTGGCGCAGGTCGCATCCCGGCAGCAGGAGCAAAGCCGCCAGGGCCGCGCGGAGGAGGGTGGCGCGCGTCATTGTCAGGGTTGCACCTCCGAGACCTCCACCGCTCCCAATCCCTCGAGGAAGGTCCGGGTCGAGCCCGCGTCGTAGCGATCGTCTTCGGACTCGATGCACAGGAAGAAACGGTCCTGGCTGGCGCGCTCGAAGGCGGGCACGTTGAAGACCGGATGGTGGGGCTGGGGCAGCCGGTTGAGCAGGATCAGCCCAACCACGGTGCCGATGGCCGCAAAGAGGATGGTCAGCTCGAAGGTGACGGGGATGAACATCGGACCGGAGTGCATCGGCCGGCCGCCGATATTGATCGGGTAGTCGATGACGTGCACCCAGTATTGCAGGCCGTAGCCGCACACTCCGCCGAGCAGTCCGCACAGGAAGGTGCCGATGGGCAGGTTCGTGCGCGGGAACCCGATCGCCGCCGCCAGGCCGTGGATCGGCAGGGGGGAGTAGGCGTCCATGCGCCGGTAGCCTTCGGCGTAGGCCTTCTTCGCCGCCGCGAGGAGATCCTCGGGACGTTCGAACTCGGCCATCAGGCCATGGGCTGCGGCGGGGGCGGGGTCGTTCATCCGGTCAGTGCTTCCGGCCCATGGGCAGGAGGCTGCGGATCTCGTGGATGGCGATCAGCGGCAGTCCCCTGACGAAGAGGAAGAAGGCGAGCACGAAGAATCCGATGGTTCCGAGATAGAGGGCCCAGTCCCAGATGGTCGGGTAATACATGTCCCACGACGACGGCATATAGTCCCGGTGCAGGCTGCCGACGACGATGATGAAGCGCTCGAGCCACATGCCCACGTTGATGAACATGGAGACCACGAAGAGCCAGAGCGTGCTCAGGCGGACCCGGCGCGACCACAGCATCTGGGGCACGAGGATGTTGCACAGGATCAGGGCCCAGTAGACGGCGCCATAGGGTCCGAACATCCGGTTCTGCATCATGAAGCTCTCGTACAGACTGGCGCTGTACCAGGCCATGAACTGCTCCATGAAGTAGCCGTAGGCGACGATCAGCCCGGCTACGAGCATCACCTTGCCCATGTTGTCGAGGTGCCGCTCGGTGATGAAGTCCTGCAGGCCGTAGAGGGCCCGCAGGGGGATCATCAGGGTCAGGACCATGGCGAAGCCGGCGTAGATGGCGCCGGCGACGAAGTAAGGCGGGAAGATGGTGGTGTGCCAGCCCGGGATGATGGAGATGGCAAAGTCGAAGGAGACGACGGAATGGACGGAGAGGACGAGGGGCGTGGACAGGCCCGCCAGCATGAGCGAAGCCATCTCGTAGCGTTCCCAATGGATGGCCGAGCCCCTCCAGCCCATGGCCAGCATGCCGAAGATGCGCTTGGTCACCAGATGCTTGGCGCGGTCTCGGAAGGTGGCCAGGTCGGGGATCATGCCCAGCCCCCAGAACAGGAGCGACACCGTCAGGTAGGTGCCCACGGCGAAGACGTCCCAGATCAGGGGGCTGCGGAACTGGGGCCAGATGTCCATCGAGTTGGGATAGGGGAACAGCCAGTAGACGGCGAGCCACGGGCGGCCGGTGTGCAGGATGGGAAACATGCCCGCGCACAGGACCGCGAAGATCGTCATCGCCTCGGCGGAGCGGTTGATGGAGGTGCGCCAGCGTTGGCGGAAGAGCAGCAGGATGGCGGAGATCAGGGTGCCGGCGTGGCCGATTCCGATCCACCAGACGAAGTTGATGATCGCGAAGCCCCAGCCCACAGGAATGTTGATTCCCCATACGCCGACGCCGTGGTACAGCAGCCAGGCGATGGCAATCTGAAGGACGCCGACCAGGCCGAGGACGATGGCGACGACGAGGAACCACTGCCATGGCGTGCTCGGAGTGAGCACGACCGAGCTGATCGACTCCGTGATCGAGGTGTACGACGTCTGGCCGGGACCCAACTCGGAGGCCGGTGTGGTGTAGGGGCGGCGCTGGGCCTCGGACATCTCAGCCGATCCGGGGGTTCGGGTTCCGGACCCGGGCCAGGTAGGTGGTACGCGGCCGGGTGTTGAGCTCGGTGAGGATCCCGTAGTTGAGGGGGGACCGCTTGAGGCGGCTCACCTCGCTCTCGTCGTCGGTGAGGTTGCCGAAGGCGATGGCTCCGGTGGGACAGGCTTGCTGGCAGGCCGTCCTCACCGCGTCACCGCCGACGCGGCCCTCGCCGTTTTCCTTCTTCGCCGCCACCCGGGCGGAGTTGATCCGCTGCACGCAGTAGGTGCACTTCTCCATGACGCCGCGGGCCCTCACCGTGACGTCGGGGTTCCTCACCATCTTGCTCGTCTCGGTCTCGCGGTCGGCGTACTGGAGGAAGTTGAAGCGGCGGACCTTGTAGGGGCAGTTGTTGGCACAGTACCGCGTGCCCACGCAGCGGTTGTAGACCATGTCGTTCAGGCCTTCCTCGCTGTGGGAGGTGGCGGTCACCGGGCAGACGAGCTCACAGGGCGCGTTCTCGCACTGTTGACACGGGATCGGCTGATGCAGGATTTCGGGATCGTCCAGGTCGGTGTAGTAGCGGTCGATGCGAATCCAGGACATCTCGCGGGCGTTGAGGACCTGCTCCTTGCCCACCACGGGGATGTTGTTCTCGGCCTGGCAGGCCACTGAGCAGGCGTTGCAGCCCATGCAGGCGGTGAGGTCGATCACCATGCCCCACTGGTTGGGCGCCTTGTAGTCGAACTCGTCGTAGAGGGTGAGGTCTTCGGGGATCTGGTGACCGTAGTCCTCGTGGGCGAAGTGCGGGCTCTCACGGTAGTGATCGAGATCGCCCCGGCGGACGAGGCCGCGGCCCTCCATGGCCTGGTGGTCCTGGGTGCAGGCCAGGGAACGGCGGTCGAAGGTCCTGGCGATCGCCACCCGCGTCGTCGACCATGGATCCGCGGTGGTGCGCAGGGGGCCGGCGTCCCCGCCGGTGCCGTCGGCGACCCGGCCCCCGCGCCGGCGGCCGCCGCCGAGATGCACGGTGACGACGCCGGGGGCCTGACCGGGCACGATCCAGGCCGGCAGAGACAGACTGCGGCCGTCGACGGTGATGGTGAGAACCTGCTCGTTGTCGACGCCGAGCCGTTGCGCCGTGGCCGGGCTCAGGAGGGCGGCGTTGTCCCAAGTCAGCTGGGTGATCGGCCTCGGCGTCTCCTGGAGCCAGCCGTTGTTGGCCTGGGCGCCGGCGCCCAGGAAGGGGTCGGCGCGCAGGGACAGCTCCAGCCCTTCCTCGGGGTCGAGGCTGCGGCCGAAGGCGCCGGGGAGCCGCAACTCGCCGAGGAGGGAAACCTCCCGCCGGGGGAGGGCGGACCCGGCGATGCTGCCGTCGTGGAGGGCTCTCTGCCACTCGTGCTCGAAGTCGCGGCCCTCGAAGACCGGACTCCCCGCCCAGTGCTCGCGCAGCAGGTCACGGACCGGCTTGCCCGACTTGCCGGTCATCACCGCCAGCACCTCGTGGGCCGAACGGCTGGGATAGAGCGGCTTGATGAGGGGCTGTACGATGGAAACCGTGCCGTCGTAGCACCGCAAATCGCTCCAGGCCTCGAGGAAGTGCGACTCCGGCACGTGCCAGTGGCACAGGTAGGCGGTCTCGTCATCGTACGGACCCAGGTGGGCGCGGAAGGGGACGGCCTCGAGGGCCGAGGCGAAATCGAGGTCTCCCGGGGCATCGTAGACCGGATTCCCGCCCAGGATGACGAGGCTCTCCACCTCGCCGGCCTCCATGTGGCGCGTCAGCTCCGCGAGACTGTCGAAGTGATCGACCGCCTCGGCGTCGACCGGGTCGGTGTGGTGAACGGTCCGGCCCGCGTTTCCGAGAGCGTGGTTGATGGCATGCACAAGGGCGTGCAGAGCCGCCGACTGCTCGGGTCCGGCGATGACGACGCCCGCGCCCCGATGCGCCTCGAGATCGGCGGCAACGGCCTCGACCCAGCCGGCCCGGTCCTCGAAGACAGGCATCCCGCCCTCGTACCGGGCTTCGATGCCCAACCGGGCGGCCAGGGCGGCGGCGAAAGCCTCGATGGAGCCCTTGTCCAGGGCCAGCCGGTGATCGGCAACACTCCCCGTGGAGGAGGGGCTCGACTCGACGACGTAGAGCCGGTTGGAGACCGAGGTCCCGTCCCCGTGCAGGCCCTCCGTGCGCCGTTTCATGAATTCGGCGGCATAGCGCGTGGAGGCGGCGCCCTGGAAGAAGATGTCGGCATCGAGGCTGAGCACGACACCGGCGCGCGACATGTCGTAGCAAGTGCCGAGGTTGTCTCCGAAGGCCTGCCGGGCCCCTTGGAGCACGCCGTCGCCCCGGCAGGGGTCGTACTGGTGCCACCGGGCGTCCGGCATCTGCAGGAGCAGATCGCGCACCTGGGCGCCGAGGGTGGGGGATGTGACGGGGCCGGTCAGGAGTCGGAGGCCGCGGCCATTTCGGGAGCGCTGCATCTCCAGCTCGCCGGAGAGAGCCTCGACGAAGCTGCCCCAGGTGGAGATTCGACCGGCGTTCTTCACGGTCTGGGAGCGGTCGGGATCGTAGAGGCCCAGGATCGATGCCTGCACCGAGGGATGAGCCCCTCCCGCTCCGGACGGGTGATCCCCGTTGCCCTCGAGCAAGGTCGGGCGTCCCATGTGGGTCTCGGCCAGGACGCCGACCCCCACGCCGGACAGCGACGCGGCGGTGGCGTACATCAAGGGCCGGCCGGGCAGCACGTTCTCCGGCGCCCTGACCCAGGGGACGATCTTCTCCTCGGGCTGAATCGTGCAGCCCGAAAGCCCCCCGAAGGCCAGGGAGGCGCCCATCAGCTTGAGGAAGTTCCGCCGGCTTACGCCGTCCTCCCACTCCGAGGCGTTCTCCGGGAACTCCCGCTCGAGGAGCTGGCGGAACTCGTCCGAGCCGGACAGTTCCTCCAGGCTGCGCCAGTAGGCCTTTCCGCCGCGCCCGGCCAGCTGCGCGCGCAGTCCTTCCAGGTCGAGTTGCTTGCGGCTTCCCGGCCCGGGCGTGGCCACCGCGGGATCGATCCCCGTCAAGGTGGTCACAGGTGACAGACCGAACAGTCGGTCAGCTGCGAAACCTGCACGTCGTACTCCTCCACCAGCCGCGCTCCGGCGCGCTCCTGGTCAGCGGGGGGGGACCAGGTCACGTCAAACACCTGGTCGCGAGGCCGGATCTGCCTCTCGGGCTCGCGGTGACACTCGAGGCACCACTCCATGTTCAGGGTGTTCTCCTTGTACATGAGGGGCATCTGGTCGACCGGTCCGTGACAGCTGGTGCAGCCGACCCCCTTGGCGACGTGGATGTCGTGCCGGAAGTACACGAAGTCGGGCAGGTCGTGGATCCGGGTCCACTGCAGCGGAACCTCGTCCCGCCAGGCCGCGCGGACGGGCTCGAGCAGCGGGGCCTCGGTCCAGACCAGGGAGTGGCAACTCATGCACGTCTCCACGGGCGGGATGCCGGCGAAGGCGGACTCCTCGACGCTCGTGTGGCAGTACCGGCAGTCGATGCCCATGCCGGTGACGTGGTGTTTGTGCGAGAAGGGGACCGGCTGGTCCTTGGCCAGGCCCACGTGGCTGACGTAGTCGAGCCGGTTGATGTTCAACAGGATAGCGAGGAACAGACCGGCGAGGGCGAGCAGGAGGAGGATGGACAGCTTGGCGACCCAGTTGATGCTGCGATGGAAAACCTGCGCCATCTACACACTCGGAGCCGGACCCTGGCCTGCCTCGGGCCAAGGAGGGCGGTTTGCGGTGCTCTGTTTCAGTGCGGGGAGTCGCGACGGAGTGGCAGGTCTCGCGACGCGGGTCGAACGAGGGCTGTAAGGTAGGCCGGCCCCCGGGGCCTGTCAACAGCTCGCAGAGCCCGCTGCCCGGGCCATCGCCCCGCGGTTCATTGACCGCCGCCGCCGCCGCCCGTACCCTATTCGGGATGGCTCCCGAGACGGAAGAACCGTATCCATTTTCCGACCCCGGGAGTTCCCATCGTCCCTCTTGCCCCCGTAGCTCAGCAGGATAGAGCAACAGATTCCTAATCTGTGGGTCACAGGTTCGAATCCTGTCGGGGGTACCAGCGGCTCGAGTCGGAATCCGTTCCCCGGGATCCCTCGAGGTCCGGGTCGAAGGGGCCGCATGGATCTGCGGCCCCTTCTCCCAGCGTCGGAAGTGGTGGTTCCCAGCGACCGACAGGTGGCCATGGAGCTCTCCGAGAGACAGACCATCAGCCTCTCCCGGCGGGAGTCCAGGCGGGCCCGATGATCCGCTTCCACGACACTCCCAGCCGAGGCAAGCGCTCCTTCGAGCCCCTCGAGCCCGGGAGAGTGCGGATGTACAGCTGCGGCCCGACGGTGTGGGACTACTCCCACATCGGGAACTTCCGGTGCTTCCTCTTCTACGATGTGCTCAAGCGCTATCTGACGTACCGGTGGTTCGAGGTCGAGCACGTGATGAACCTCACCGACATCGCCGCGGGGGTGATGGTCACCGACACTCCGGACGGCCCCCTTTGGACCAGGAAGCGCCCTTGACGGGGTGTGTCCGCCGGCCCACGGGCGCGGCCAACGATGCCCCGGCCTCACCTGCGAGTGCCCGGGGCCTGCTGGAGGCCATTCTGGCCGACTGGCCGATCCTGCCTCCGGCCGTGGTCCGGGCCGCCGGCGATCTGCTGGACCGCTCCGCCCGGGCCGGAACCTGCCGGGACGACGCCCGGCTGACCGCCAGCCGATGGCGTCTCATCGAGGCGTGCACGGCGGTCTCCGCGTCCCGGACCGGATCCTTCGTCCGGTACCTCGGCGACCGTATCTGCACCGACGATTCGCACCCCTATCTGCGGCGGTGCGCCGTCCTGGGGCCGGAGGGCGTGCCCGCCGTCTTCTCCGAGAGGATGGTCGAGGACCTGCGGCGGCTCAGGTCGGTTGCGCAGGCAGTCGACGCCTGCGTCGGCGAGGCCGCATCCGGTCCCGAGCCCGGGGCCCCCCGCGAGGCGGCGGTCACCCCCGACCCCTGGGCGATGGAGGCCCCTCCCTGGTCGGCCTCCAGCTACCACTGCCGGTTGCGCGAACGGTTCGAGGAGGCGTCTCCCGATTGGCAGGAGTTGGTCGGCGGCCTGGGCGAGTTGGTCCACCGCTTCGGCCTCGGGAGGGAACAGGGCTGCCCCGCCTATCGCCTGGAGCTCGTCGAGGCCGGCCGGCCCGGGCTCACCCCCATCCGCGACTTCGATGCCTTCGACCTCAGGTGGCTGGCGGGCAACGAGGAGCGCATGCGGCTCCTGGAGGGGAACACGCGCAACCTCCTGGACGGGTACCGGGCCCACAATGCCCTCATCTGGGGGCCGCGGGGATGCGGCAAGTCCTCCCTGATCCGCGGACTCATCACCCGGTACTGGGAGCGGGGGCTCCGCGGCGTCGAAGTCCCGGCCGCCAGCTACGAACTCCTTACCCGGTTGTTCGCTCTCGTGCGGCACCGGAGGGAGCGGTTCATCGCCGTCCTCGACAACATCGGCCTCGACCGCCGCGGCTCTTCGGCCAGGGCCCTGTCGAGCGTCCTGGACGGCGGCCTCGAGCAGGTCCCCGTGAACCTGGTCTTCTACGCCACCTCGAACTTCAAGGACCTGATCGACCGCGAAGGGGACAGGCCTCAGGGCCCGCCCCCCCTGCAGGTGGAGGATGCACCGGCGGACAGGAGGACCACGGCCCCGCCCGCACCCGGGCCTTACGATCCCCAGGCCTTCCAGCGTCTCGACGAGAGGCGGGCCCTCGACGACCGCTTCGCCCTCAAGGTGTTTCTCGATCTCCCTGGCAAGAGTCAGTACGAGTCGATCCTGCTCGACTACGCGCGCCGTGCCGGGATCCCGGAGGGGGAGGAGAGCCTTCTCGATGCATTCCGGGTCTGGTGCCTGCGGAACAACCACGACCTGGTGGGAGGGCGGACGGCTCGCGACTTCATCCTCTCCAGGTATCCCGGGGCCGTCCGGCGGCGGTGATCCGTTCCGCCGGAGTGGCCTTCAGCGCTCGAGCAACTCGATCTCGTATCCGTCCGGATCGTCTATGAAGGCCATCTTCCGTCCCGCGGGAAAACTGGCCCGCCAGTCCGCCGGCCAGATCTCGATGCCGTCCTTCTCCAGCCGGTCGCAGAAATCGATCAGATTCGGCACGCCGATAGCGAAATGAAGCAGGTCCTCGGGGACCTTCAGCACATACTCGGGCGACCAGGTAAACTCGAGTGTGTGGTCGTTGCCCGGCAGCTCGAGGTGAGCGATGTGATTGCCCGCGGGGGACTTGTCCGTGCGGCTGAGGACCTCGAAACCCAGATGCTTGCAGTACCAGTCGATAGAGCGGTCCAGGTCGCTGACTCGGACGCGGGTGTGCAGGAGCACGGCCATGGGTGGTCATCCTTCCTGATTGGGATGAGGTTGATTGTCTCAAGATGTTGAGTGGCAATCAAATAACATCATACCTAAACTGCTCGTCAACTTGCATGGCTTCGTGGTTTCGGGTAGATTGTCGAGCCCGAAACAAAAAAGCGGCGGTCCACTCCGGACCGCCGCTTTGTTCGATTCCTGGTGCCGATGGAGGGACTCGAACCCCCACGGGGAAATCCCCACTGCGCCCTGAACGCAGCGCGTCTACCAATTTCGCCACATCGGCACTCCGCACGGGAACCATCGTAACTTAGATCCGACGCCCTTCCCGTCAAGGAGACAGGGATGCCGAGCAGGGAGGATCACAGCACCCCGGCAGGGGGCCTTCACCTCGTGGCGAGGAACCGGCGCGCGCGGCACGACTACGAGATCCTTGACACCGTGGTGGCGGGTCTGGTTCTGGTGGGCACGGAGGTCAAGTCCCTGCGCAAAGGGGACGCCAACCTGAGCGACGGGTACGCCCGAATCGAGAACGGGGAGGTCTTCCTGCACGGGGTCCGGATCGAGCCCTATGCCGGGGGCAACCGCGCCAACCACGATCCCGGCAGGTCCCGGAAGCTGCTTCTCCACCGGGCCGAGATCCGTCGATTGGGCGTCCGCACCGAGGAGAGGGGGCTCACCATGGTTCCTCTCCGGCTGTTCTTCCAGGGTGGTCGGGCCAAGGTGGAGGTCGGCGTGGTGCGCGGCAAGCGTCAGTACGATCGGCGCCGGGAGATCGCCCGGCGCGACGCGAAGCTCGCCGTCGACAGGGCTCTGGCCGCGAGGGACGGAGGATGACGCAGCCGCCCGAGCCGTGCTCCGTCTGCGGCGGTCACGGTGTGCGCTACGACGGCGAGGTGGAGGTCGGCCGGTTCGGAGATCTGGTCCTGTGCTCGTGCATATCCGACGTGTGCCGATGCCAGGGCCGCCCGCCCTACCAGTTCTGGGACGACAACTCCCAGCGCAGGTGGTGTCCCTGCCATACCGCCCGCCGCCGTCTGGCCCACGTGAAGAGCCTGTTCCGCGAGGCCGAGGTGCCGACCCGCTTTCGTTTCAAGTTCCGGGGCGACTTCCAGGCCGTGGCTCCCGACGGTACCGCTCTGTTGGTGGAGCGCCGGGTACGGCCCGTCCTCGACTACCTTACCGCCTTGGTGAACGATGACCGCGATCCCCGGCGCGGCTACCTCTTGCACGGGCCGCCCGGCACGGGCAAGAGCCTTCTGGCCTGTATCCTGCTCAACGAGGTGTTGCTCCGAAGGGCCCGCGCCGGTCGCTTCGTCAACCTGTCGCGTTACTTCCAGAAGGTGCGCGCCACCTACTCCCAGGAGAGCGAGCACTACGGCCGCACCTGGCAGATCATCGAGGAACTGTGCAATATCCCCTATCTGGTGCTCGATGATTTCGGCGTCGAGCGCGGCACCGATTGGGAGAAGGAGATGCTCTACGATCTCGTCGACGCCCGCTACGGCGAGGAACGTTTCACCATCGTGACCACCAACCAGTCGCGCCAGGAGATGGGCGAGCCCGAGGGTGGGCGAATCCTGTCGCGCCTGGTGGAGATGTGCTACGTCGTCGACATGAAGGGGCAGGACTACCGCTCGTACACGGAGTCGTGACCGGTTCCCGCCGGGCCGACGGACGGGAGCCGGATCAACTGCGCCCGGTGCGCATCACCCCCGGTTTCGTCGACACAGCCCCCGGGGCGGTGCTGATGGAGATGGGCCGGACCCGGGTGATGTGCACGGCCTCCCTCGAGAACCGGGTACCCCCCTTTCTCATCGGACGGGGCAAGGGCTGGCTGACCGCCGAGTACGGTATGCTGCCCGGCTCCTCGCCTCAGCGGATCACCCGGGAGACCTCCACCGGGCGGCCGAACAGCCGCTCACGCGAGATCCAGCGGCTCATCGGACGCTCCCTGAGGGCCGCCGTCGATCTGTCCGTTCTCGGCGAGCGCACCGTATACATCGACTGCGACGTGCTGCAGGCGGACGGGGGAACCCGCACCGCGGCGATCACGGGCGCCTTCGTGGCCCTTCGCCTCGCGGTCCGGCGATGGCAGGCCGACGGCGAGTTGCCCGCCGATCCTGTGACCACCCAGCTGGCCGCCGTGAGCGCCGGGATCGTGCGAGGCTCCCCGATGCTGGATCTGTGCTATGTGGAGGACGCCTCGGCCGATACCGACCTCAACGCGGTGATGACCGCCGACGGCGAGATCGTCGAAGTCCAGGCGACGGCCGAGGGTTCACCCCTGAAACGCCGGGAGTGCGCCCACCTGATCGAGTTGTGCGCTTCGGGGATCGAGCGGCTGATACGGGCTCAGAGCGGTGCCTTGAAGGGCCCCGAGTCAGACGCCCGACCTCCCTGACGGGCCGCCGGCCCGGGTTCCGCGGAAGCTTGACAGCCTTTCGCAGAGCCGTCTAAATTTTGCCCGGGCCGCCCACCTATCATTAGGTACCACGCCGGGTCCGGCTGTCGTGTCGCCGGCTCCGGCCCACAGGCGAGGCCATGGCCGAGCAAGCGAAGGCTCCCTTCTGGGACATGGAGGACTCCCTCGGCAGCTATCTCGGGGAGATCTCCAACTCCAAGCCTCTTTCCGCGGGCGAAGAGGTGGCGCTGGCCCGGAGGATCAAGGCCGGTGACGAGAGTGCGCGCAACGCTCTTGTGGAAGCCAACCTGCGCTTCGTGGTCAGCGTGGCCAAGGAGTATCAGAACCGCGGAGTACCCCTCGCCGATCTGATCAGCGCGGGCAACATGGGTCTGATCACCGCAGCCGAGCGTTTCGACGAGGAGAAGGGCTTCAAGTTCATCTCCTACGCCGTCTGGTGGATTCGCCAGGCGATTCTGCAAACCCTCGCCGAGCAGGCGCGCACTGTTCGCATGCCCCTCAACAAGATCGGCCTGCTCTACAAGATCTCCAAGGCCTCGCGCCAGCTTATGCAGCAGCGGTCCGACGCTCCCGAGCCGGAGGACATTGCCGCCGAGTTGAACGTGCCGGTGGAGGAGGTGAAGGAGACGATCCTCTGCGGTCGCCGGGTACGGTCTCTCGATGCGACCTTCCGCGAGGAGGAGGAGCAGAGTCTCCTCGACGTGCTTCCCGACGACCGTCAGGAGTCGCCGGAGATCGAGGTGATGAAAGGGTGTCTGCGCGGCCAGATCGACAGCGCCCTGGGAAGTCTGCTCAGCCGTGAAGCCGAGATCCTGCGGCTCTACTTCGGTCTCGACGGCGAGGAACCGATGACCCTCGATCAGATCGGCGCACGCTTCGATCTGACGAGGGAGCGGGTTCGCCAGATCAAGGAGAAGGCTCTGCATCGCCTGCGGCACCCCAGCCGCTGCGATCAGTTGCGCACGTACAGCCGGGCTTGAGGCCCGATCCCCTGGCGCGGCCCGGAAGGACTGCCGCGCTGACCGTTCGACCCTCCCTGCCGTCGGCTGCGGCTCTCCCCCGAGCCGGTCGCCGACCCGTTCCCCGATGTCCACAACGAGGAGACGGAACCGTGTCTGCCGACACAGGTGTCGAGGAGGAACTGCTGCGTTCCATCGAGGAGGTAGAGGACCGGATCAAGCTGTTTCGCAACCGCGTCCGGGCGGTCCTGGCCTCCGCTCAGACCGCGGGCGAGGAAGGATGGAGGGAAGAGAGGCCATGACCCCGGAGATCTGGACGAAGGTGGTTTTCCCGGCGCGGCCATGAGCGGGAGCTGGCGCCCGGAGATGGAGGTGGCCGTCGACCTCGCCTGGAAGGCGGGGCGGTTGACCTTGCGGCACTACCAGACCGGCGTCGTGGCCGAGCTCAAGGAGGACGAGTCCCCGGTGACCGCGGCGGACCGGGAGGCGGAGGCGATCATCCGTCAGGGGCTCCAGGCCTCGTACCCCGACGACGGGATCGTGGGCGAGGAGTTCGACCCCGTCGAATCCAGGTCGGGTCGAACGTGGTACGTGGACCCCATCGACGGCACGAAATCCTTCGTCTCAGGGGTGCCTCTCTTCGGGGTTCTGATCGGGCTGGAGGGGCCCCGCGACACCTGCCTGGCGGGGGCCGTATACCTTCCCGCCCTGGACGAGATGGTGTGCGCCTCCAGGGGCGAGGGCTGCTTCTGGAACGGGCGCCGCGCCCGGGTCTCGGCGGTGGGCCGACTGTCCGATGCATCGATCTGCTACACCTCCGCCCGGAGCTTCGCCGAGGGCGGCCGTCAGGGCCCTTGGGAAGCCCTCGCAAGCCGGGCCCGCCTCGAGAGGGGGTGGGGGGACTGCTACGGACATGTCCTCGTGGCCACGGGACGCGCCGAGGCGATGCTGGATCCCATCATCAGTCCCTGGGACTGCGGGCCCCTTCCGGTGATTCTGGCGGAGGCGGGCGGCTCCTTCACCGACTGGCGTGGCCAACCCACGATCCACGGCGGGGACGGCGTGTCGACGAATGGCCGACTCCGAGAGGACATCCTCTGCCAACTCCGGGAGTGATGACATGGGGGCCGGTCCGTCATGCGGACTCGCCGGTCCTCCCCCTGAGCCCGTCTCCCTTGACGGGTCCAGGGGAACTGTCCTGTTTCTCCACCGTGGACCTGGCAGGTCCAGAGGCTCCGGCTTCGACTGGGTCGGCCGGTGCTTCCGGCGAGGCAACCACCCGAAGGGGGCGAGAGATGAGTTGCGCAGGCGCAGCAGCAAGGGTGTTCCTGGTAGCCTTCGCCGTGGCGGGGTGCGGCGAGGAAGTGGACGAGTTGGGACCGTACGTCGAGCAGCTGAAGCAGATGGACCAATACAACCAGAAGCTCGTTGAGTACCGTTTCTATCTGAAGTCGGACCAGCCGAGCAAGGCGGCCGGGCTGCGGGAGACGATCGAGGCCTACCTGGCCGACATGGAAGGTTTCGGGCACACGAGGGACAAGTTCATCAAGGCGGGACACAACGCCTTGAAGCGGGATCTCCAATCCTCGCTGACCAAGCTTGTGGAGCCGGACTTCCCGACCTTCACAATCAGCGGGCTGCGCCAGATCGACCTGGTCGAGGAGGGCTACGTGGTGCACGTGAACAACCTGGACAAGCTCTGGGCGGAGGCAGACCGTCCCGGGGAGACCGGCCTGGCCTGGCCCGGCCAGGACTGAAGGCCGGTCGCGGCGACCTCGGCGAGCTCACTTGGAGGGTGACCCGGCCGGTCCGGGGCGCCCTCTTCTTTTGCCGTGTCTGGTGATGCCCTCCCCCGAGATTCGTCTCCGTGAACAGATCCTCTCGCACCTCTCGGGTGACGACTACCGGCCCGCCAAGCTGAAGGACCTCGCCCGGCGCCTCGGCGTGGGAAGGCACGAGTACCGGTTCTTCCGGGGGGTCATGCGGGATCTGGAGGAGAGGGGCGAGGTCAGGCGCGCCGGTCGGCAGCGCTATGTCCTGGCCGCCTCCACCCGAAGGTCCTGGGGCCGCCTCTCCATCCATGCGCGGGGTTTCGGCCTCGTGTCCCGCAGCGGTCAGCCCGATCTCTTCGTCTCCGCCGAGGCCCTGTCCGGTGCGGTCGATGGGGACTGGGTGGAGGTGGAGATCACCGAGGCAGGCCAGAGGGGCAAGCGGCCCCGTGGGCGCATCGCCGGCACCCGTGCGGCGGCTCCGCACCCGAGGGTCGGGACCTACCGCCGCCGTGGCCGCCACGGCGCGGTCGCCACCGCCGACTCCCTGATCCAACTCGACGAAGCCACGGCCGATCCCCCGGGGGAGGGTGATCTCGTCGTGGTGGAGGTGGAGGCCGCGGCAGGGCCGCCGGTCCGGGGCCGCCTCGACCGTGTGATCGGCAGCCCCGAAGATCCCCGCCACGACCTCGAGGCCGCCACCGCCGCCCACGGGATCCCGACCGCGGCGGATCCCCGGGCCGAGGCCGAGGCGGGGGCACTGTTGGCGGATGCCGGGGTGGATCGCGAGCGGGAGCTGGAGCGGCGCCTCGACCTCCGGGACCTGACGGTCCTGACGGTGGACCCGGAGGAGGCGCAGGACTATGACGACGCCCTCTCCCTCGAGCCCCTTCCCGATGGTTGCCAGCGTCTCGGTGTACACATCGCAGACGTGGCCCACTACGTCCCTCGGGGCGGCGCCATCGACGGGCAGGCCCGGGAGCGGGGAACCTCCGTCTACCTCCTCGACCGGGTCATCCACATGCTTCCCTCGGGAGTGGCCACCGGCCTCTGCAGCCTGGCTCCGGGGAAGGACAGGCTCGCCGTCAGCGTGTTCCTCGACATCGATGGAGCCGGGAGGGTTCTCGAGAGCCGCTTCCATCTGTCGGTGGTCCGGTCGGCAGCACG
>JAJDTN010000158.1 GCA_022827165.1 Candidatus Latescibacterota bacterium | reverse complement strand
CCCTTCATCGCGGGCCTGCACAAGGTCCGCGACACCTGGATCTACGTCCACCGGGGCACCGGCTACTGGGGGCCGCCGCTGCGGCTCGGCGCCCCTTCCGAGATCGCCGTGCTCACCCTGGTTCAGACGCCGGAGGGCCATAAAGCGACTGCTGTTCATCGCGCTGGCTGATGTAGCATCGGCGGAGGTAGGTGGCACCATCCTGGGAGCTACATTATGGGGACGCGGCGACCGATGAACGGCCTGGAGTTTTCCGCCCGCAGGCATGAGGAGCTTCCGCGATGCGTTTCTTCAACACCGCTGGTCCGGTCAAAGCCGACAAGCACTACTGCCTCCCGCCGCTGGACCGGCTGAACCTCTCCGAGGTCCGCGCCCTGCTCCGCGAGGAGAAGTACTTCGTCCTCCACGCGCCTCGGCAGACGGGCAAGACCTCTTCGCTGCTGGCCCTGCGCGACCTGATCAACGCCGAAGGCGACTACCGCTGCGTGTACGTCAACGTGGAGGCCGCCCAGGCCATGCGCGAAGATGTGGATCGAGCCACCCAGCTTATCCTGGGCGACTTGGCTTCCCGGGCGCGCCTGACGCTGGGCGACGAATTCCTGACCCGGACATGGGCTGGAATCTTCGCCGAGTTTGGAGCGGGGGCCTTGCGCGAGGCTCTGACGCGCTGGGCCGAGGCCAGCCCGGAGCCGATAGTGCTGCTGATCGACGAAATCGATTCCCTGATCGGGGATTCGCTGTTGGCGGTGCTGCGCCAGTTGCGGGCCGGCTACGATCTGCGGCCGGAGGGCTTTCCGCAGAGCGTGGTATTGTGCGGAGTCCGGGATGTGCGCGATTACCGGATTCAGTCGACCGCCGAGAATGCGATGATCGCCGGAGGCAGCGCCTTCAACATCAAGGCCGAATCGCTGCGACTGGGCGACTTCAGCGCCGGGGAGATGCGGACCCTGTTGACGCAACACTCCTCGGAAACGGGCCAGGAGTTCACGGACGACGCGCTGGAGACGATCTGGGAGCAGACCCGGGGGCAGCCGTGGCTTGTCAACGCCCTGGCCTATGAGATTTGCTTCCGGAGCGCGGTTGGGCGAGACCGGAGCCACCCGGTGGAAGCGGGGGCCATCCTCGACGCGCAGGAGCAGCTGATCCTCCGCCGCGAGACGCATCTGGATCAGTTGGCCGACAAGCTCAAGGAGGAGCGCGTGCGGCGGGTGGTGGAGCCGCTGCTGAGCGGCGGCGAAGAGCGCCGCTTTGGCGACCGCGATCTGGAGTATGCGCGCGATCTGGGTCTGATTGCCCAGGATCGTCCGTTGCGCATGGCCAATCCGATCTACGCCGAGGTTGTTCCGCGCGAGCTGACGTGGGTGGTGCAGGAGGAATTCGATCAGGAATCAGCTTGGTACCTGGACGCCGAGGGGGGCCTGGATCTGGACAGGCTGATGTCGGCCTTCCAGGCGTTCTTCCGCCAACACTCCGAGCATTGGGTGGGGCGGTTTCAGTACCACGAGGCGGGACCGCAGCTTCTGCTTCAGGCCTTCCTGCAGCGCATCGTGAACAGCGGCGGGCGGATCGAGCGGGAGTACGGGTTGGGACGGGGACGGACGGACCTGCTCATTGTATGGCCCCAAGGCGAAGGGACGCGCCGGGTAGTGGTCGAGTGCAAGATCCTGCACGGGAGTCTGGAGCGGACAGTCGCCGAGGGGGTGGAACAGACGGCGGGATACATGGATCGCTGCGGGGCCGAAGCCGGGCACCTGGTGATCTTCGACCGGCGCGAGGACAGGCCTTGGGAGGACAAGGTGTTTCACGATCGCCGGACATCGGCCGGCGGGGCGGGGATCGAGGTTTGGGGGATGTGAAGGCGACCTCTTGTGTCAGCCGCCCGCCGGTTCTCCTGTCCAGCGGCGCAGGGCGGCCTCCAGCGCCACCCGGTGCACGGCCGCCCGTTGCTCCAACGGCCACTTCGTCGGCGTCTCGAAGATGCATGCGCGGGCGGCGTGTCCGTGCAGGACATAGGGCCCCAGCCCCTGCCGGCCCCAGGACGGGGAGATCTCGTACACCCCCCGCGACACCGGCTCGCTGTCCTCGCCGCTGTCCGGGTCGATGGAGGCCCGCTCTTCCACCGCGGCGATGACAGCCGGTCCCACCGCGCGGCCCTGTCGCGGTCCCTCGTACATGTAGAAGCCGTCGGCCTCCCAGTCCTCGTGGCAGTCGACGAAGGCGTCGACCCGGCATCCCGCCAGCACCTGCTTGACCAGCCGTACCTCGGGCACGTCGTCGCTCTCGAAGGAGCGGTTGACGTCGGCGCCGCCCCCGTTGTCGCGCGTGTCCCGCACGTACCCCACGGGATTGACGCAGGGAATTGCGGTGAACTGCACCTGCCCGAGCCACGGGTCCATGTCCTCCTCGAGAAAACGCAGGACCGCCTCCACCCCGGCCGGCTCGTCGCCGTGGACCCCGCCGGTGAGCAGGAGACGCAGCCTTTGGGGGTTGCCCGCACGGATGCAGTGGACCGGATGGCTCTCGACCGTCCCGATGGTCTCCACCGTCCGGTCCCGACTCGCCAGAGCCTCCACCCGGCGCACGACCGGGTCGTAGGACCGCTCTGTCATTGCTGCCCTTCTTTCCCTGCGGCCGGCCCCGGCCCACCTTCTCCCCGGAGGAGAGAGGTCCACGGATGAGCGATTGGTTGAGAGATGCGGCGGTGGTCGGCCTGGGCGGGTTCTTCGGCTCCGCCGGGAGGTATCTCCTGGGCGGATGGGTTGCCGCCCACGCCGGGTCCTTCCCCTATGGCACGCTGACGGTGAACGTCATCGGATCCCTGACGATCGGCTTCCTGGCGCCGGTTCTCGCCGACCGGGTGATCGCCGGCCCCGCCGTGCGGTTGCTGGTGATGGCGGGCTTCCTCGGAGGCTTCACCACGTTCTCGGCCTTCAGCTACGAGTCGCTCCAGCTGTGGAACGAGGGGCGCTGGACCGCCATGCTGGCCAACATCGGCCTGAGCGTCGGCGGCTGCCTGCTGGCGGCCGCCGCCGGGATGGCGGCCTCTCGGGCGCTGATGGCGGGCCACCCTCAATAGACGCTCGACGGCGCCGGCGTAGGCGCCAGCGTCTACCCCGCCACCTCCGCCCGGTTGAAGGCCCACAAGGCAAAGAAGAAGGCCAGCCCCGTCTCCAGCACCAGGATCAGAATCGGCGCCACGCCGGCGGCCACGCTCTCCCCCAGGGGCAGGGGGACCGCCTCGAAGCGCGGGATGTGGCGCGGGTCCAGCTTCTCCTGCGACATGTAGTCTCCCAGGAACAGCACGTGGGGCGAGTCCGGGTCGGCCGCGTCGCGGGCGCGCAGGAACTCGCGCAGGGTCTCGCGGTAGTCCCAGCCCTGGCGGGTGAAACTGCGGAAGCGCTCGATGCCGTTGCGCAGCAGCGCCTCCAAGGAGTACTGGAAGGCGAACCCGGGGGAGAGCATGTTCACGGTCCGGGCGACCTCGAACTGCCGGATCTCCTGGTCCAGCGCCTCCAGGCGGATGCGGTCCTTGCCCTTCTCCATCTCCTGGATGCGCTGCGCGTAGCGCTTCTCCAGGGCGAAGTCGTCGGCCCGGGCCAGCTCTGGGGGCCGCGGCTCGACCCCCTCCCGCTGCAGGGCCGTGCGCACCTCCCTCTCGTGGGTGTCGATCTGTTGCCAGGTCCCGCCCGGTGACTTCACCGCCGTCACCGCCGCCAGGTACGAGGTCTGCGGGATGACCACCATCAGCACGGTCCAGGCGGTGACCAGCAGCACCAGCGACGAGGCCGAGCTGCGGGCCAGGGCCGAGATGCCCGTTGACAGCAGCAGGAAGAGGGTGATGAAAAGGGTGGTGCCCAGCAGGAAGAAGGCGTAGCTCAGCCACACCTCACCGTCCGGCTCGAGCACCCCTCCGAGGACGAGGATGAGCAGACTGAGCAGGCTGCCCGCCGCGGTGGCGGCCAGCAGGGTGACCAGATGGGCGCCGACCTTGGCCAGCAGGAATCGGCCGCGGGACAGGGAGTTGGTCAGCACCAGCAACAGGGTGCCGTTCTCGCGCTCTCCGCAGACGGCGTTGTAGGCCAGGACCACGCACAGGAAGGAGAGCACGTAGCGCACGATGACGGCCCAGTCCACGACTTCGAAGCGGCGCATCCAGCGGTTGGTGGTGCGCGAGCTGGCGAAGCCGGGGATCTCGCCGGAAGCCGGGTTGACGTACATGGCGTACCGGAACCAGTCGGAGCCGGCCTCGGCCATGAACTCGGTGCCCACCTCGGCGCAGCGGATCTTGTAGCTGGTGGAGGCCGCATCCGCCGTGGTCTCCACGCGGCCGTAGCGCTCTTCGTTGAGGCGCGTGATGCGGGTCACTTCGTCGGCGAGGTGGCCCGTCTTCATCGTGTAGATGACGCCGTTGGCCCCGAAGAACAGCAACAGGATGACCAGGCTGATCTGGAAGCGCAGCGACTGCAGGTTGTCGCGCAGTTGGTGGAGGAAGATCGCTCCCATGGGACCGCTCCCGACTCAGCGCGGGTCGTAACGCAGGAAACGCGAGATGGTGACCATCACCGCCAGGCCGAAGCTCAGCACCAGGATGGCGAGGCCCGGCATCATCACCCCGAAGGAGGCGCCGAGGGATCGCTGCCAAGGGCCGCCGAAGCGGGGCATGTCCGTCAGGTCCAGCCCCACGGCGGCGGCGGACCGAGCCTGTTCCCGGGCCTCCGCCCAGGCCATGCGCTCTCGCATGAACGGGGCGTCGGCAGCCAGCATCGCCTCGGTCACCGACGACGGATCGGCGATCATCGGCTCCTGGCCCTCGGGATCGTCGCTGAACCAGCGGCGGCTGGCGAAGGCCTCCTTGCCGCGCAGGTACTCGATCCAGGTCCGGCGGTAGTCGCGGCCCTCCTCGACCAGGTGGAAGCGGTCGTCCAGGGTGGTCCGCGCCAGCAGGTAGGAGAGCACCTGGTAGTTGGTGAAGGGCGACAGGATCGACCACTCGTCGACGATGTAGCTCATCCGCGCCAAGGGCCCCCAGTTGGCCCATTGGTAGCGGTAGCGGCGGTCGGCCAGCTCCAGGCGCTTGTCCATGCCGGCGGCGTACCTCCGCTGCATCCACTCGTAGCCCGCGGGATGGGCATAGCGCAGCACGCGGCCCCGCTCCAGGCCCTTGAGATAGGCGGGCGGCGGAGGAGGGTTCCTCCCGTCCCACTCTTCCATTGTCCTGTCGAACTCGTTCCAGAGCTGGCGGTTCTGGTCGCGGAACTCGTCGGCGGGCGGGGCCTTCACCCCGTAGCGGCTGAGGGAGGGCAGGACGTTGATGTATCCCACGCCGCCCACCAGCCAGGCGAAGAGGCAGATGATGAGCGCCGTGTCGGTGCCGCGGACCAGGGAGGAGACCATCAGGCTCAGGGCGAAGACCTGGCCGAGGAACAGGCAGGAGAGAACGAAGAAGACACCGAGACGCACCCAGTCGCCGCCGGCCAGGTGCACGTCGGGGTGGGCCACCAGGATGAGCAGGGAGAGGACGAAGGCCAGGGCGAAGGGGATCCACAGGGAGATCATGCCGCCCAGCAGCTTGGCCAGGACCACGTGGGCCCGGGGAACCGGGTTGACGAGGAGTTGCTTGAGGGTGCCCCTCTCGCGCTCCCCGCAGATGCCGTCGAAGCCGAGGACGACGGCGAGGAAGCTGAGCAGCAGGGCCACCACCGTGGCGAAGTCGATCTGCACGAGGATCCGCATGAAGTTGCTGTCGAAGCTCTCGGCCAGCTCCCAGGCAGACACCGGCACCTGGTCGAGGTTGATCCAGATCGACTGCCCCGCCGTGCTCACCACGCCGCGGCAGAGGATGGCCAGGGGCTGGGGCGGCACGATGACCCGCGGGCCGATCTGGGAGTAGACGGTGACCTCCTCCAGGCCCTCTTCGTACTCCCGGATCTCGCGCTCGTAGACGTCGACGTTGCGGGCGTAGTCCACGGTGCCGATGAACGTGGTCAGCACCGACAGGACGACGCTGAAGATGACGGCCACGCCCAGGCGCAAGGTGAGCAGGTTGGTCAGCAGCTCCTTGCGTACGAGGGTTCGGATCATGCGTCTCTGCCCGGACGGCGCGGTACTTCCGGCCCGGGTCCGTTGCGCCGGGAAACCCCGTCCCGGCGATCAGGGGTCAGTCGCTACTCGAGGTAGAGCAGCCGCCGGCTGTGCACGCCCTCGGGGTGCGCCAGCCGCGCCAGATAGACGCCCGCCGCCACCGAGGCCCCGCCCTGGTCGCGGGCGTCCCAGTGGACCCGGTGAGAGCCGGCGGCCTGGAACTCGTCCACCAGGAGGCGCACCCGCTGGCCGAGCATGTTGTGGATCTCCAGCCGCACCGGACCGGGGACGGCCAGCCGGTAGGGGACCCAGGTGGAGTTGTTGAAGGGGTTGGGGGCGTTGGGCTCCAGGCCACTGGAGTCTGATGCCCCCAGCGCGGCCTGCCCGGCCGCACCCGGCTCGACCATGCCGCGCAGGGCCTGCACCTCGGAGGCCGTCAGGGCCCTGTCGTAGATCCAGAGGTCGTCCAGCGACCCCTCCAGGGCCTGGTTCGGGTCGAAGTCACCGCCCAGCCGGTCCTGGTCCTGCCCGAGGATCAGACCTCCGGCCTCGACGTTCAGCGCTCTGTATTCGAGGCTTCCGCAGAGATCGGTCTGACCCACGCCGTCCACGTAGATGTCGGCATTCCCCTCGGAGGCGTTGCGGATCACCACGATGTGATGCCACTGCCCGTCGGCGATCGCCGGGATGCTCACCCAGCAGAACCTGTTGTTGCCACCGTGCTCCCCGTGCGAGAAGAAGTGGAGGTTGCTCTGGTCCCACAGGTAGACCATGTGCTCGTTGTCGTCGCTCCGGTTGGCGGCGCTCAGGATGGACTGACTCTGCGACTTGGTGGTCTTCAGCCACAGGGAGATGCTCACGTCCCGCAGACCGTCGAGCACCTGGTGGGGCAGATCGATGCGGTCCTGCGTCCCCCGGAAGACCAGCGCCCCGGCCTCGTTGCCGAAGCGGTCCTCTCCCGGCTCTACGCCCGATGGGGTGCCGTGATAGGCGTTGCCGCTGGCATCCCGCGCGTCTCCATCGAGGCGATAGTGGGCCACCAGCGCATTCCCGGGTTCGGCGGACAATCGCCGCACCTGGCCTGAACCGATGTCCAGCTCATACGCCTGGCGCCCTCCGCGGTCGACGGGGATGCGGTGCCACTCGCCCACCACCTCGCCGTACAGGTTGACGGCCCTGGCCCGGTAATCCCCGCTGACCATGGACGGGTCGGCGGCGGGGATGGTCAGCACCAGCCGGCCGGAGATGTCGGTGACCCCGCTCCAGGTGTAGTCGGGCTGGCGGCCCGGGACCGATCGCGCGAACTCGACGAGCAGGCCCCATGCTTCACCGCCCTGGAGGGTCACCTCGATCACGGTGGCCCCCTGGACGGACATCGACTTGGCCCGTGCGGCGGGTCCCATCGCCGACAGGGTCACCGCCAGCAGGAGCAGCCCGACTCCGAACCCGTGTCCGCTTGCCGGTTGCGCCGGCGGCGTGGGGGTATCTCCGCCACGGAACCGCGCTCGCGCCGCAGCCGCGGCAACTGCAGACCACCAGCGCCGCCCCGGCGGAGCGTCCCCGCCAGGCACCGCGGCAATCCACCTGGGTATCACCATGCCATCTCGGTCCCGCGGAGTCAGTTCGAGCCCGCCCAGCGCACGCCCTGGGTGATGAGCCGCTGCATGGCGGGGCGGCGGAAGGTGTCGGACGTGTGGCCCAGGGTGGTGTAGAACACCCGCCCGGCCTCGTAGGACCGGACCCAGGCCATGGGATGCTGCTTGCCGCTCCACTCGGCGGTGGCCAGGATCCGCAGGCCGGGATCCCAGGCGGACATGTAGATCTCGTCCTCCACCTCGAAGTCGGAGAGGCCCCGGGTCACGGGGTGGGACGAGTCCTCGATGTTCACCGTGAAGGTCAGTCCCGGCGGGTGCCAGTTGGCGTGGCCGCCGAGGAGGGTGACGGCGCGCGCGTCCACCCACCAGGCGGTGCCGTGGACGCCGACCAGGCCCTTGCCGGCGGCGACGTAGTCGAAGAGCCCGTCCTCCTGGTCCGGCGTGAGGTCGCGCTCGCGGACGACCTCGCCGTCGGGCCCCACCACGGCGCGCGTGAACCCGGTGCCGAAGACCAGGACATCGAACTCGCGCAGGGACGGGGAGGTGAGCATCTCCTTGTCGCTCTCGAGTCGGACCTCCACGTCATCGGCCGAATCGAGGAACCGGTGGATCACCGCGGCGCTCTGGTCGAAGCCGTGGTTCTCGCCTGACAGAATGACAACTCGCATCCTCTTCCTCCTTTGACCTGGCCGTCGCCCCGAACCTAAAATCCGCGCCCGACAATCGCCAACAGGAAATTCCTCCATGTCCAACGACTCACCGGCCGGCACCCAGTCGACATCCCTGCGCGAAGGGGCCGACCGCTTCGCCGACCTGGCCTGCCTGTGCTACTTCGGCGTCGATCACGTCAGCCGCCGCGAGCAGGCGGCGCGGATGCTCGCCGAGTCCCCGGAGGTCACCGCCGCCAGCTGCCATGCCGCCGCTGCCGCCTTCGACGTGAAGGCTCTGCGCGAGCACCTGTCGGCGGACAGTTCCGCCGCCGGCGCCGACGGCGGTCCCCGCGACTGGCCGCCCCTGCTCTACGTCTGCTACAGCCGGATACCGGAGGACCCCCCGGAGCGCGACGCCGTGGCCGCCCTCGAGGTGCTGCTCGCCGCCGGCGCCGACGGCAACACCTTCCTGGTGGACCGGAAGTTGGGAGGCTGGCGCTGGTCGGGCCTCACCGGGGCCATGGGCGAGGGGGAGGAGGGCCTCCTCCAGCAGCCGCCGCACGCGCGGGCTCGGGAACTGGCCGGGATCCTGCTCGACGCCGGCGCCGACCCGAACGATGCCCAGGGTCTCTACAACACCATGTTCACGCCGGATGACGAGTGGCTGGAGCTGCTGTTGGCGCACGGGCTGAAGGCAGCCGACCTGGTCGATCCCGACGGCGACCCGCCGATCCGGACCCTGGACTACCAGCTCTGCCAGGCGGTGAAGATGGGCATGGGGCAACGGGTGTCGCTGCTGCTGGAGCACGGCGCCGACGCCGACGCGGCGGACATCTACAACGGCCGCTCCAACTACGAGAACGCCCTGCTCCGCGGCCATCCGCAGATCGCGGCGAGGCTGGTCGAGCACGGCGCCGAGGCCCGGGAGCTCTCCGCCGAAGACCGGTTCACCGCCGCCGTGATGAGCGGCGACGAGAGCGCCGCTCGACAGCTGCTGGAGGCGGAGCCCGGCATGATCGAGAACCCGGCCCTGCTGCTGGAAGCGGTCAACAACGCCGCGACGATCCGGCTGATGCTGGCCCTGGGCGCCGACCCGAACGCACCGCAGGAGAACGGCCGCGTCCCCCTCCACGAGGCGGCCTGGTCCAACAACGCCGAGGTCGTTCAGCTTCTCCTGGACCACGGAGCCAGCTGCGAGATCCGCGAGCGCGACCACAACGCCACGCCCGTCGGCTTCGCCAACCACGCCGGCCACTTCGAGCTGCGCGATCTGCTGCTCGATCACAGCCGCAACGCCTTCGACCTGGCGGCCTTCGGACGGGTGAGCCAGCTGGCCGAGGTCCTGGAGGCTGACCCGGGGCTGGCCAGGGCTCGCGGCGCCGGCGGACACACCCTCTTCCACGCCGTCGCTGCCGGGCCCTCCTGCGAGCAGCTCTTCGACCTGCTGGCCGCCCACGGCGTCGACATCAACGCCCCCGCCAACGACGGCGCCACCCCCCTCTCCGCCGCCCTCGAGCGCGGAGACGAGGAACTCGCGGCGATGCTGCGGGCTCGCGGCGCCCGCGACTGAGCCCTCCACCGGAGAATCGACATGGCCAAGCGCGACCTGAACTACGATGCCTCCGAGGCGATCGGCTTCATGAACGTCGACGAGACCGACTACCGCTCGATGACTCTGGGCGAGAAGATGCGCCACCTCGAGGTCGAGGGGTACGTGGTCCTACCGGACGTGCTGGACGCCGCTCACATGGACCGGATCAACGAAGAGATGGCCGACGCTCCCATGGGGACCAAGGATTACAGCGACTGCCAGACCTTCCACAAGGAGCCACAGTGGTACAGCCCGGCGTTGGCGGAGGTGATCGCCAACCCCCCGGTGGTCGAGTTTCTCGAAGCCCTCTGCGGGGAGAACATCGTCTTCACCCGCGGGCTGTTCACGCGCACCCTGGCCGGTTCGCCCCCCATCTCCCTGCACACCGACGGCCAGCCCTTCGGCTCCTCGATCTTCGGGTACGAGGGCAGCTCTCCCAGGTTGCTGCGCGTGCTCTACTACCTCGACGATCTCACGCCGGAGCGGGCGCCCCTGCGCGTTCTGCCGCGCTCCCACCTCTCCTTCCACGCCGACGCCAACCCCTACGTGCGCTACACCTCGCACCCGGGCGAGCGGACCATCTGCGCGAGAGCGGGGACCGCCGTCGTCTTCCCCGTCAACATCTTCCACGGCACCCATCCCAACCGGGCCGACTCGCAGCGTACGCTGATACAGCTCGGCTACCGCCCCGCCTGGGCGGGTCCCATCCAGCCGATGGAGGAGTGGGATCCCGAGCTGGTGGCGGCGGCGCCGGCGGTGGCCCGGCGCTTCCTGCAGAGCCTCAACACATCCGGCGTCGACTGGGAGCAGCCTCACAAGCCGGTGGGCATGAGGTCGGACGCGCCGTCCATCGCTCCCGAGCGCTGGGACCGGTGAGCCCTCCGCGGGCGATCGCGGACCATCCCTGAGACAGCCGGCGCCGCCGATGCTCCGCATGGCCCTCATCGGTTGCGGCGCGAGAGCCGCGCCCTACCTCGAGGCGGCGCGGCACCTCCCCGACTTGGAGGTCGCCGCCGTAGCCGACCCGGACTCCGGGCGGGCGGCCCGGGCGGCCCTCTCTGCCGGGGTCACGCTCCGGACGGCATCGCTCGACGAACTGCTCGACGCCGCCGCTGACGCCTTCGACGCCATCGTCGTCACCGTACCCCTTGCGGCGCGAGGCTCTCTCGTCGAAGGCGCGGTCGCCGCCGGCAAGCATGTCCTCGTCGAGCCGCCCCTGGCGGCCGGTGCCGAAGAAGCCGAAAGGACCGCCGCAACCGCACGCGCCTCCGGGGTCCGGCTCATGCCCGCCCACGGCGACCGCTTCCGGGCGGACTGCCGCGCCGTCAAGGCCAGCCTCGACGAGGGTGAGCTGGGGCGGCCGGGGCTGCTTCGCATCCACCACTGGTCCCCGGCCGGGCAGGAGAACGGGAACGCCCGCCTCCGCGCACTGGCCGCCCTCGACCTGGCGCTGTGGGTCTTCGACGGCCTGCCGACCCACGTCTACGCCGCGGTTCGGCCACCCGTGGCGGCCAGCCTCACCGAGACGGAGTACCTCCAGGTACACCTCGGCTTCGAGGGCGGGGGCATGGCCCTCATCGACATCTCTCACGGTCTGCCGCCCGGCGACGGGTACCGCTCCCTGGCCCTGATCGGGTCCCTCGGAGCCGCTCACGCCGACGACCACCACAACGCGCAGCTGCTCTACGGCGGAGGCCGGGCCCAGGCGGTGCTCACCGAACCGGATGAATCGGTGCCCGCCCTGGTGCTGTCGGAATTCGCCGCGGCCGTCGGCGAGGGGCGGGAACCAGCCGTGAACGGCGAGGACGAAGCGGCGGTGCTGCGCGTTGCCGAGGCCGCTGTCGCCTCTTGGTCCGCGGGGGCGGCCTTCCGGCTCTCGGGAGGGCGGTATGAGCGCGCCTGAGGTGCTGCCGGTCCTGGTCCTGGGCGGGGTGAAGCACCTCTACATCGTGCAGGCCCTGGCAGCGCATCCCCGCTTCGAGCTGGTGGCCCTGGCCGACGAGGATGAGGCGCCCGACTGGGTGCACGAACGCAACGAGGCCGCGTCCTCCGCCTTCGGCCTCCCGTACGTGCGCGGGGTGTCTGCGGCCCTGGACCGGTACCGGCCCCGCGTCGCCTGCGTCACCCCGGAGACCGGCCGCCACGCGCGGTTGAGCGCGACCGCCGCCGAGGCCGGCCTGCACATCGTCCAGGACAAGCCGATGGCCCTGACCCTGGCCGAGTGCGACCGCGTGGTGGCGGCGGTGGAAGAGGCGGACGTGCGGTTCCTCATGTGGAACCGCAACACCTTCCCCTCCATCCTGCAGGCGCGGGAAGTCCTCGCCGGGGGCAGCCTCGGCGATCCCCGCGCCGTCCACGTGGACTTCTTCTTCGCCAAGGACGCCGGTGTCCTCCTCGGCTCCGGCGAGCCGGAGGAGATCCCCCTCGGCCACGAGGTCCTGGGCGAGCTGACCGTCGAGGGGATCTACCCCCTCGCCTACTTCCACGCCCTCCTCGGCGTCCCCGTCCGGCGCGTCTTCGCACGGACCACCGCCCACTTCTTCCAGCGCCACGCCGACCGCGGCGTGGAGGACCTGGCCTCGGTGACCCTGGAGATGGAGGACGGGACCGTGGGCTCCCTGTGCATCGGCCGCATCGGGGAGCCCTCGCACCCCAACATCGGCGAGCTGCGGCTGCACATCCTCGGGACCCGGGGCGCCTTCGTCGCCGCCGAGCCGCGCCCCGAGGTCTCGGTCCATGCCAGGTCCCTGAAGCCGGAGGACCACCGCCAGCGGCGCGTGGGGGTGAACTACGAGCGCCGCCTGCTGGACGACTTCGCCCGGGCTGTCGACACGGGGTCGGACACGCTGCTGGCGGCGCGGGAGAGCCGGGCGATCGCCGCTACGGTGTTCGCCGCTGTCGAGTCGGGGCGGACGGGGCGGGCTGTGGAGGTAGCGCGGGGTTGACTCCAGGGAGTATGTGTATTATTCATACACATACTTACACAGGAGATGGAAAGAATGGCCAGGGTTCAGCTCGTGATTCCCGACGAGGACCGGGACCGCTTCGTCCATCAGGCGCAGACGGAGGGCATGACCCTGAGCGCCTGGCTCAGGAGCGCTGCCCATCAGCGTCTGAAGGAGCAGCAGAGGCTCCACGCCTTCAGATCACAGGAAGACCTCGAGGGATTTTTCCGCGCCTGTGACGCGCTCGAAGGCCCCGGACGAGAACCGGATTGGGAGCAGCACCGGGCCGTCATCGATGAATCACGTCAGCGGGGTCTCTCCAGCACGTGATCTTCGTCGATACCAACGTCTTCATGTACGCCGTTGGCCGTCCCCATCCTCTCCGCTCCACGGCGCGGGAGTTCTTCGCCGGGTGCATCCGCGCTCGGACCCCTTTGTGCACCTCGGCGGAAGTGCTGCAGGAGTTGGCCCACGCCTACCTGCCCGTGGGGCGGAAGCAGACTCTCGACGCAGCCCTGGCGCTGATTGCCGGATCCCGCGTGGAAGTGTGGCCCTTGGAGCAGGAGGACGTCACCCTGGCGCGGCAGCTCCACGAGCAGCATCCCGCCCTGGGCGCCAGGGACCTCTGTCACCTGGCCAGCTGCCGGCGCCGCGGCGTGCGGGAGGTCCGGACCTTCGATCAGGCCCTCGCCGCCGCCGCAGGTGTGACTCCATCGGGCTCATGATCGCCGCCTGACCCCCTCTTGCGAGTCCCGGCGAGCAGTGCGCGGGCGGGGCTCTTCGTGCGTTGCAGCTTTCCCTTCGGCGGTCCTTCGATTCCCTTTGCGATACACCCTGCCCGCATTCCACCGCAGGCCAGACCCCACGGCAGGGCCTGCCGCCAGCCTCCGGACACTGGGTCTTGGAATACGAACGGCCAAGCCACCATCACAGCATGGCCTGACCGGTGTGACAATCGGAGAAGTCTTACGATGGTGGAGCTGAGGGGAATCGAACCCCTGACCTCCTGAATGCCATTCAGGCGCTCTCCCAACTGAGCTACAGCCCCCCAGGAAGGCCCCAGAACGTAACCCCCGGCCGTCATATCGTCAACGGCCGCAGGCACCTGCGCCAGCCGCGCTAGTGCTTGAGGGTGATCCCCACGCCTAGGTCGGAGTCGTACTCGTCGCGCTCGCCGGAGCTGGGTCCGAGGGACAAACTGGTGAGGACCAGCCGGACCTCGCTGGAGGCGTCGTACCCGGAGGCGGTGCGGACCCGCAGCGTCGCCAGGACCTGGCTGCCGCTGACCGAGGTGGTCAGGCTGGCTCCCAGGACCCGCACTTCGGCGCCGGTCACCACCACTCCGTTGGGGGCTGGGGTGACGAAGGGCGTCTCCAGGGTGGCCTCGGCGTTCTCCAGGTCGAAGGCGGCCGCGGGCTCGGCCTCCAGCTTCATGTCGAACTGCCGTAGCTGGTCGGCGCCGTCGACCTCGAAGATGAGGCTGATCTCCTGCCCGGGTCCGGTGACCTCGAGACCGTCGCCGACGATGCGGAATCGCTCGGCGAAGGAGCCGGACAGGTCGGCCAGCTGGCGCAGGCCCCCCTCGTCCACCGGGGCGACGACCGCGGCGGTGCCGGGAGGATTGACCACGGAGTCCGACTCGGCGCAGGCGGACAGGCCGGCGAGCGATGCGAGGGCGATGCGAAGCAGCATGGGGGGCTCCTTTCTCGGTCCAGCGTCCTGAAGAGAGAAGATCGCCCGCCCCCGCCCACCCCGCAAAGTCAGCGGCAGGCCCTGCCGGCCGACCACGAAGGCGTGGCACCGAGCTGGTGATGGGACCGCAGGTGCACCCCCATGCGCAGGCTGCGCGCCCCGGCTCCCACGCCCAGGCCGTACTGGCGCGGACGGTCGACCCCGTCGAGGGTCATCGCCGCCGGCCCCCCGAGGGGCAGAGACAGGCCCACCTCGGGCCGCAGGGCAGGGCCCCGCCAGGCGACCCCCAGGGAGAGGGTTGCCTCCGGCCCCTCGCGGCGCAGGCGCACCGAGCCCCTCGGCTCCAGCAGGCCCCCCGCGGCGCCGTGCCACCACCCCTCCACCTGCCATCGGCGGAGGAGATCCGCGCGCGCCCCCAGGACCGGCGCCCGCCCGCGCCAGGCCGGTTGGCCGGTCCGCTGCAGGCGCGCCTCCAGCAGGCCGGCGCCGAGATCCAGCCCCCCTGTCAGCGAGACACCGACCGCCGCCAGCACCGCCTGCTCCCGGTGCCGCGGGGGGCCGCGCACCGCCAGCCCGAACCCTCCCCGCAACCGGCCGAGGCGCGGCGCCGCCAGCAGCAGATGCTGTCCCCCCAGCTCGCGCAGCCCGAAGGGCCGGTCGTGGACGAGATGCCCGCAGAGGGAGGCGGTGACCGACGCGAGCCGGGCGGGGTTGGCGCCCAGCCGGTCCGGCGCCGGCAGCGGGTCGGCGAAGGGTCCCCGCTCGAAGGCGGCGGCGGCCGCTCCCGCGGTGGCGAGCGGCAGCAGCACGGCGGCGCGCAGCCAGAGCCGGGTGGAGGTGCAAAGTCGGGAGACCACGGGAAGGACAACGCAACTCCGGGACCACCGATGGCCCTCGGGGCTTCTGCGCGGCCCCCGGGGCGATCGATGTCACCCTGGGCACACGGCCCCGGGTCCCTGGTGACACGCCCTCAGGCCGGGACGGCCCTCCGGACGGTCCAGCGGTCCTCGTACTCGCCGCGGCGGAAGCGCTCCAGGTCCAGACCGCCGGGCACGTAGTGCCAGGCCGTCGAGTAGCGGGTGCGCCGCGGGTCGTCGTTGTCGGCGGTGCCGTGCAGGAGGTTGGCGGAGAACAGGACCACCGTCCCCGCCGCGACGGCCACGTCCACGGCGCGGGACTCCTCGACCTGGGTCCAGGACCCGTGCATGCCCTGCTCCCGCTGGTGGTCGACGATCACCGCGTCGTGGTGGCTGCCGGGTACCACCCGCAGGCAGCCGTTGCGCCGGTCGGCCTCCTGCAGGTAGACGCCGCAGGACAGGATGCGCCGGGAGTTGGTGCCGAAGTAGTAGTTGTCCTGGTGCCAGTGCGTGGACGTGCCGCCGCCGGGAAGCTTGGGGAAGAACTTGGTGCCGAAGACATCCACTTCCTCGCAGCCGAGCAGCTCCGCCGCCCGGTCGACGATGGCCGGCTCGCGGGCCAGGTCCAGGACTCTGGAGTCGACGACGCACACGCCCTGCACCTTGTGCAGCAGCCCGGGCACAGGCCGGCCGTCGGCGTCGAGCTCGAGGCTGAAGTGTCCCTCCGGCTCGCTCAGAGCGCGGCCTCGCTCGACCATCTCGTCGAGGGCTGACAGGTAGCGGGCGAGGCGGGCGCCCCCCAGCAGGCCCTCGAAGACGAGGTACCCGCGGTCGTCGAACTCCTGCTTCTGCGCATCGGTGAGCATCTGCACACCTCCCTCCTGTCCTATGGACCCCATCGGATGGTCAGCCGGACCCCGGGCGTCTCCAGGTCCGCGGCGTCGAGGTCGAAGTCCTCCAGATAGGCGTCCACGTAGGCGTCCACGGCGGACAAGGTAGCGGTTACGAGGTAGAAAAGGACCCGCGTGTTGCGCCGCGCCGCGCGGTCCTCGTGCTCCTGCGCCGTGGGGGCTTCGGCCAAGCGGGAGCTCTCGACCACGGCGGACGCCAACCAGCCGGCGCCGGCGCCGGCGAAGAGCAGCGCCTTCAGCCAGTGACCGCTGGCGGCCTGCCCCCATCCCGGCACCACCGCCGAACGCACCAGGGCTGCGCGAGGGGCCAGCCGCCCGCCCGCCTGGAGCACCGAGTCGGCCGCCTTTGGACCCACGGGTCCGGATGGCCGGGCGACGCGCCGAGACAGGGGCTCGTCCGCGCTCCGAACCGAATCGGCCTCGGCCTCCACCGAGGGTTCGGACTCCTCCGCGGCCGCCGGCAGGCCCGCGAGCAGCGCGACCAGGAAGCCGGCGAGCCCGAAGCCGCCCGCCTCAGCCCTCGCCACGGCTCTGGCCGCCCCCCAGACGGTCCCCGGACCGCAGCGGATAGCCCCGGGCAAAGGCCCCGGCCGACATCCGCTCACGTCCGGCCGGCTGCACCTCGCCCAGGCGCACGGCCCCGTCGGCGCAGGCCACGACCACTCCGTCCTCCGAACCGCAGCAGAGCACCTCGCCCGGGGCAGCCCCTCGGGCGGCCGGCTCCACCCGATCGACCCGATGCACCTTGAGCACCCCTCCCGCCCACTCGGTGAAGGCACCGGGCATCGGGTTCGCGCCGCGCACCCGGTTGCGCACCCGCTCGGCCGGCCAGCTCCAGTCGATGCGGCCGTCCTCCCGCGTCAGCTTCGGGGCCCGCGACTCCCCCTCTCTCGGCTGGGGCCTCGGCTGCAGGCTGCCGTCCTCCAGCCCGTCGAGGGAGCGGACCAGCAGCCGCGCGCCGTCCTCGGCCAGCCGCGCCTCCAGCTCTCCGGCGGTCTCGCCGCCGCCGACGGTCACCCTCTCCTGGAGCAGGATGTCGCCCGCGTCGACGCGCTGGTTCAGCAGAAAGGTGGTGACCCCCGTCTCGGTGCAGCCGTCGAACAGGGCCCACACGATGGGGGCGGCCCCCCGGTAGGCGGGCAGCAGGGACGGATGCACGTTGACCGACCCCAGGCGGGGCAGGCGAAGGAGGCGGTTCGGGAGGATGGAGTAAGCGACCACCGCCATGGCGTCCGGGGCCAGGGCCCGCAGCTGCTCGGCCAGGGCCGGGTCGCGCGGGGAATCCGGCTGCAGGACGGGGAGGCCGAGTGCGGCGGCGGCGGTCTTGACCGGCGGGGGCCGGAGCCGGCGTCCGCGCCCGGCGCCACGATCGGGATTGGTGACCACGGCGGCCACCTCGTGCCGGCTGGCGGCGAGACGGCGCAGGGAGGGTACAGCGAAGTCGGGGTTGCCGAGGAAGACGACCTTCAGGACTTGGACTCGCCCTCGTCGCGGACTCGCGACACGGCGGAGCGCGACATCTCGACGCGGACGTTCTCGGCGATCTTCACCGTGATCACCTCGTCCTTCAGGTTGAGGATCACCCCGTGGATGCCGCCGCTGGTGACGATCTTGTCCCCCTTCTTCAACTCGGAGATCATCTTCTGCTGCGACTTCTGCTTCTTGATCTGCGGCCGCAGGATCAGGAAGTAGAGGACGACGAACATCAGGACGTACGGCAGGATGACCAGGGGCGTGCCGCCTTGGCCTTCGCCGCCGCCGCCCATGGCGTGGGCGGGCTCCGCAAGGAGGAAGAGCAGGGTCACATGGGGCCTTTCGTGAGGGAGGATCGACCCGGAAAAATAGGCGCTCTCAGCCGTCCTGGTAAGTCGAGCGGAATTCCTCCCGCCACCCGGCGAAGGTGCCCTCGACGATGGCGGCGCGCATGCCGCGCATCAGCTCCAGGTAGAAATGGAGGTTGTGGTACGTGGCCAGGCGCACGCCGAGAATCTCGTCGGTCTGGAACAGGTGCCGGAGGTAGGCGCGGTGATAGTGACGGCAGGTCGGGCACCCGCACTCCGGGTCGAGGGGCGACGGGTCGCCGGCGTGTCCGGCGTTGCGCATGCGCACCCGCCCCCGGCGCGTGAACAGGGTGCTGTTGCGGGCGTTGCGGGTGGGGATGACGCAGTCGAACATGTCGATCCCGCGGCTGACGCAGTCCACCAGGTCCTGCGGCAGGCCGACCCCCATCAGGTACCGGGGCCTCTCCGGCGGCAGCTCCGGCAAGGCGGCCTCGATGCTGTCGAGCATCTCCTGCCGGGGCTCGCCGACGCCGAGTCCGCCGAGGGCGTAACCCGGCAGGTCGAGGCCCGCCAGCTCGCGGGCGCTGCGCCGGCGCAGGTCCGGATGGACGCCGCCCTGGACGATCCCGAACAGGGCCTGGGGCGGCCGGCCGGCGGCGGTCCGGGCCGCCTGGAGGGGCTGGTGGCGGGCGGCGCAGCGCCCGGCCCAGCGCAGGGTGCGCTCCATCGACTCGCGGGCCTCGTCCTCGGTGGCGGGCCAGGGCGTGCACTCGTCGAAGGCCATGATGATGTCGGCCCCCAGGGCTTCCTCGATCTCCATCACCCGCTCCGGCGTGAACAGGTGCTGCGAGCCGTCCAGGTGGCTCTGGAAGAGCGCCCCCTCCTCGGTGATCCGGCAGCGGTCCCTCAGGCTGAAGACCTGGAATCCCCCCGAGTCGGTGAGGATCGGCCGCTGCCAGCCCATGAAGGCGTGGAGCCCGCCGAGGCGGCCGACGAGCTCGTGGCCGGGGCGCAGATAGAGGTGATAGGCGTTTCCCAGCACGACCTGGGCGTCGAGGTCGGCCAGCTCCTGCTGGCTCATGGCCTTGACCGTCGCCCGGGTGCCCACGGGCATGAAGACGGGCGTCTCCACCACTCCGTGGGGGGTGTGCAGGAGGCCGGCGCGGGCCCCCGTGGGGCCGTCCTCGGCCACGATCTCGTAGCCGAAGGCCCCCGCCGGGGCGGAGCTCAACGACCGATCCCGGAAGTGGTGACGAAGCGGTAGCCGCGGCTCTCGAGGCGCGGCATCAGCTCCTCCAGGGCCGCCACCGTCGGACCCTTCGCATGGACCAGGGCCACCGCCTCCCCCTCGACGGCGGCGCGTTCCGCCAGCGCCCACAACTGGCGGCCGGCGGCGGCCTCCGTGTCGCCATCGATCGAGTCGGGCGCCGCCCTCAGACCGATCGGCTTGGAGACCACCCGGTGGCCTCCCGGACCGCATCGTTCGGCCACCTCCCGGCGGTTGCCCCCGAGCGCGACCAGGGTCAGGGAGGCGGGGAGGGCGCACAGCCGATCGAGGTTGGGGCCGCCGGCATCGGCGATCAGGGCGATCCGGCCGGCCCGCCGCG
>JAJDTN010000275.1 GCA_022827165.1 Candidatus Latescibacterota bacterium | reverse complement strand
GGCTTGCCGGTGGCGCGGGCGTAGCCGTCGGCCATGTGGGTGGCGCCCTGCTCGTGCCGGGTCAGGACGAAGCGGATGTGCTCCGAGTCGACGAGGGCGTCGAAGATCGGCATGGCGGCGCCGCCGGGGTGGCCGAAGATGAAATCGACCCCCTGGCGTTCAACCGCCTGGATGACGGCGTCGGCACCTCTCATGGGGAGAAGGCTCCGGGTTGTGAGGCACGGATGCGAGGAATCATGCGAGTTTCGCAAACATTATGTTTCTTGCAAGGGCCAAGTATAGAGATGGCGAGTGATATCCGCAAGCGGTGAGGCGGGAGCCCGCCTCGTTTCCGGGACACATGCTGCCACCCACAGACCGCTCGTCGGAAGGAGGGATCAGTCGCGCCAGTTGCGGCGCAGCAGGCGGAGCCAGTTGCCGGAGAGGATCCCCGTCAGGTCCTGCTCCCCGTAGCCCCGGTCCTGCAGCAGGGGGACCAGATTCTGCAGGTCGGCGATCGTGTTCAGGTCGCGGGGGGCCTGCTCGGCGCCGAAGCCGCCGTCGAGGTCGGTGCCGATGCCGCAGTGCCGGCTGGTGCCCGTGACCTGGGCCACGTGGTCGATGTGGTCGGCCACGCTGTGCAGGGTGGCGCCGGACCGCTGCTCCCACGCCTGCAGGTCCCGCCGCCATCCCGGGTCGAGCATCCACGAGTCGAGGGCGGAGCCGATGACGCCGCCGCGGCCGGCGATGTCGCGGATCATGTCGTCGGTGAGCTGCCGCTGGCCGGGGGTGAGGGCGCGGCAGTTGTGGTGGCTGGCGCAGACCGGGCCGTCGTAGATCTCGAACAGCTCGCGGTGGGCCTGGTCGGTCAGGTGGGTCACGTCGACCACGATCCCCGCCTCCTGCAGCGCCGCCAGCAGGGGCCGCGCCGGGGGCCGCAGCCCGCCCTCGGTGGCGGTGCCGTGGGAGTAGGTGCTCCTCCCGTAGTGGGAGAGGCTCACCATGCGCAGCCCCAGGGCGTGCCACTCCGGCACCTGGTCGGGGCCGAGGATCGGGTCGGCGCTCTCCATGGCCAGCACCAGCCCCACCGGGGGGCCGGAGCCGTCGGGACCGACTTCGGCGCTCTCCCACAAGGCGGCCGTTTCGTCGAGCTGGGCGCGGGTGCGGCAGAGGCGCACGTGGCCGGCGCGCTCCAGGGCCTGGTAGTACGCCAGGTGGCCGCGGCCGACGCCGTGGCACTGGCTCTGCGCGTACATGCCCGTGCGCGTCGCCCGGTCCCCCGGGTCGATCCGCGACATGACGGTGGCGCAGACGATGCCGACCCGCCCCCGGCGCAACTCGGGCAGGGTCACCGTGCAGCTGCCGAAGGACTCCATCGTCTCCACCGGGTCGTGGACCCGCACCGTGGCCGCCGGCTGCGTCAGGTCGCGGTTGAGCTGCAGGGCGTTGAAGGACAGGTCGAGATGGCTGTCGACGATCAGCGGCGGGTTCACGGCATCACCTCCGCGAAGAACCGGAGCAGGTTGCCGTGGGCGATGCGGGCCACGTCCTCGGCGCAGTAGCCGCGGCCCTCGAGGATGGCGAGGAACTTCTGCAGGTCGGCGATCGTGTCGTAGTCGATGGGCGCCCACTCGCGGCCGAAGCCGCCGTCGAGATCGGAGCCGATGGCGACGTGGTCGCAGCTGCCGGTGAGCTGGCAGACGTGGTCGATGTGATCGACGACGCCGGCCATGGTCCGGCGCGCCGTGCGCGGGGCGCTGCGCAGGTCGTCGAAGTCGATGTCCGGATTGAGCATCGGCTCGGCGAAGACCATGCCGATGACGCCGCCGCGCTCGGCGAGGGCGCGGATCATGTCGTCCGACAGGTGACGCTGGCCGCGCACCAGGGCCCGGCACATGCAGTGGCTGGCGTGGACGGGACCCTCCCAGGCGTCGAGGATCTGCCAGAAGGTCATGTCCGAGGCGTGGGTCAGGTCCAGGGCCACGCCGGCGTCGGCGAGGGCCTCCATCAGCGGGTAGGCGCAGGCGTAGAGTCCTCCCCGGGTGCCGGTGCCGTGTCCCCAGGTGTTGGCCCCGAAGTGGGTGAGGCCCACCGAGCGCAGTCCCGCGTCCCACCAGTTGGCCACGTCCTCCGGCCCCAGGATCGGGTCGGCGCTCTCCATGCTGAGGATCAGCCCCACGGGCGTGTCGGGGGCGACGCTCTCCGCTTGCCAGAGAGCGGCGGCGCGGCGCAGGTCCTCCGCCGTGCGCACGAAGGCGAGGGCCCCGTCGCGTTCGAGGGCCTGGTAGTAGTGAAGGTGGGCCTGCCCCATGGCGTGGGCGGCGAGCTGGTTGCGCATGCCGTCGGAGAGGGACTCGTTCGGCAGCTGCACGCGCGACATGATCGTCGACAGGACGATGCCCACGCGGCCCTGGCGCATCTCCGGCAGGGCGACGGTGGCGACGCCGCCGAACTCCGCCCGCGGCCGCTTGTTCAGGGCGTCGCGGTGCGCCGCGGCGGGAGTCACGCCGTCGCGCCAGGGGTCCTCGCGCTCGCGCAGGACCTGCACCGGCCGGGTGAGGTCGCGGCGGAAGAACAGGGCGTTGAAGGCCAGGTCGAGGTGGCCGTCGATGATGAGGTTCATCGGTGGCGGCGGGGATCCGTCGGGGTCAGAAGCTGAGCACGGTCTCGATGGAGCTGATCTGGCGCCGGCGGATGCGGCCGTCGGCGTCGCGGTCGAAGAGGAAGTGGGTGTCGAGGTAGACGGCGGCCCCGTCCAACTCGAAACCGATGGAGTACCCGTAGAAGGTGTCTTCCGTGGATTCGAGGAAGGCGTCCTCGGAGCCGGGGGTGCCGTCGCTGTCGAGGCGCCCGCCGATGTGGTTCTTCTGGTAGTGGATGGCGAGGCGGCTGAGCCTCTTCACCGACTTCATCACCACGGGCGACAAGCTCAGGGAGCCGTGGAACTGGCGCTTCGAGGCGTTGTCGCCGAGGAGATGCTCGTAGTCGGCGGACCCGGTGGCCAGTCCGAGGAAGTTGGATGCCACGCGGCCGTAGACGCCTTGCAGACTCTGGCCCCGGTTGAGGCCGGCGTCCTTCGGCGCCGCCCGGCCGGTGACGCGGTCGAGGCGCGCCCGGTCGAGGTCGTACAGGTTGTCGAAGTAGCCGGCCTCGAAGTCATCCAGGAAGTAGCGGTACTCGATGCGTCCCTCGAAGGTCCCGGTACGGGCCCTCAGGCCCGGCGCCGCGATCCCGAGGCCCGTGGCCCTGCGGTTGCCGCCGGTCACGTTCTGGACGCGGGCCTGGCGGAGGGTGAGCTCGTCGTCATCGTCGTGGAGGATCCCCATCTGGCCGTACAAGGTCAGGTCCCACTGCGCGCCCTGCTTCCAGTGATAGCCGGCGTCGACGCCGAAGATTCCGAAACGGTCGGCGCCGGCCTCGTCCTTGTTGAAGGGGTTCGTCCGCTGCACGTCGCGGTCCAGGCGGAGGCCTTCGTCCTCCAGCGCCTCCAGACCGTTGACGACATTGCGGCTCAGCCCGCTGAGGGGGTCGAAGTCGATCACCCCGTCGTTGTCGTCGTCGATGTCGCGGCTGTCGGGGACCCCGTCGCCGTCGTTGTCCCTGGACGCCCCGTCGTCCCCGGGAAAGGCGTCGACGGCGTCGGGATAGCCGTCGCCGTCCCGGTCGAGGAGTCCGGCGTACTGGTTGATGTCGAGGACGTACGTCGCCCCCAGCTCCACGCGCTCGGCGACGTAGGTGAAGACCCGCGTGCCCAGGACGGCGCCGCCCTGCTGGAAGTCCTGGATGTTGTTGATCATCCCCTGCAGGCCGAAGCGGTTGCCGGCGAGCCGGTCGAAGTGGAAGACGGCGCCCGTCCTCTTGATCCCCGGGTACTCGAGGGTGTTGCGGTAGCGGTCCATGATCAGACCGTAGCCGAGGGTGACGCGGTCGAGGGCGCCGATGCGGATGAATACGGGCTCCCGCGGCTCACCGTAACGGACGTAGTAGATCTTGCGCAGGAGGCTGTCGAAGGTCTCGGCCGGGGTCGCGAAGGACCACCCCAGGCTCTCGACGGATCCGTCTTCGCCGAGGAACAGTTCCAGGTCCAGGACCACGGCCGCCCGCCCCAGCGGAAACTGGGGACGCAGGGCCAGGCGGTAGAGCTGGCGCTCCTGCACCGTCACCGAGCCGATGCTGGCGCTGTACTTGGAGCCGGTCTCGTAGCGGTTGTCCCGCAGACCATCGCGGACGTCACCGGCCGCCGGTCCGGCCGCCAGCAGGACCGCCAGGAGGGCGGAACACAGCGTCCATGGCCGCCCGGACAGGGGCGCCGGCCGCCGGTGTGTGAACTTTTCCGGGGTTTTTGCCGTTATCGGTTGTCGCCGCCAGGAATTCATCTGTTATTATGCGGTTTATGATAGGCAACATGGGTAGCCGCCACCAAAAGCGATCGAGGTGATTCCCGTGGAGACTCTCAAGGACCTTCTGGAGAGCAGCTTCTCCTCTCGCGCCGGCCATCCCGCGGTGCGTTGCGTGACCCGTAGCGACGCCGGCGAGGCCTACACACCGATCACCTATGCCGAGCTGCGGGGACTGCGCGACAGCCTGGCCGCCGGCCTCGCCGCCCTCGGGCTGAGCAAGGGCCAGCGCGTCGGCATCCTCACCGACGGCGGCTTCGAGCCGCTGCTGGTCTTCCTCGCCGCCGACGCTCTGGGGCTCGTCTCCGTCCCCCTGTGCCACAAGTCCTCCACCGAGGTCCTGGTGCACAACATCTCGCGATCGGAGATGGACCTGCTCCTCGTCGACGACCGCGGCCGGGAGCCCTACAGCCGCGTGGCCCCGGCCCTCACCCGGCCCCCGAGGCTGCTGCTGAGCCCGGGCACCGAGGGCGACGGCATCCCCTGGGAGGAGGTGCAGTCCGAAGACGATCCTCCCGAGGTCGAGGTATCCGCCGACGACGAGTCGAAGATCCTCTTCACCTCCGGGTCCTCCGGTCTGCCGAAGGGGGTCGTGCAGACCCACGGCAACATCGTCGCCAACGTTCGCTCCGTCTGGGACCTCATCGCCGAGCGCGAGGTCTGCCGGTTCTTCAAGTCCGCCCCCGACTACCACTCCATGGGGGTCCTCAACATCTACTACCCCCTGGCCAAGGGCTGGGTCCTCGACCTGGCGCGGTCGCCGGACCGGGTGCTCTCCGACATCCGCATCTCCGAGCCGGAGGGGTTCCTCACCGTGCCCCTGGTCCTCGACAAGGTCTACGGCAACGTCCGCAAGGAGATCGACGCCGGCGGGCTCAAGGGCCGGCTGGTGGACCTGGCGGTGCGCTCCCGCGACAGCGTTTCCCGGGGGACGGCCGGTCTCGGCTCCCGCCTCGTGGACCGCACCCTCGGCGGCAAGGTGGTGGCCAAGATCAAGCAGCAGCTCTCCAGCCGCGTCGGCGCCGAGCTCGAGATCCTCGTCGTCGGCTCGGCCAAGGCCGACCCCGACGCCCTCGACTTCTTCCACTACGTCCTCGGCATCAACTCCTACGAGGGCTACGGAGTCACCGAGTGCGCCCCGCTGATCGCCGCCAACCACCTCCGCGGACGGCGCGCCGGCACCGTGGGGCGGCCTCTCTTCGAGGTGAAGCTCGTGAGCGAGGAGGGCGGCGAAGTGGCCCGCGCCGAGCCGGCGGGCGATTCCTTCCACACCACCGACCCGGCGGCCGTGGGCGAGCTGTGGGTGAGCGGGCCCAACGTCATGCGGGGGTACCTCGACGAGCCGGAGCAGACCTCCCGCGTGCTGGTGGAGGACGAGGAGGTGCCGGGCAAGCTCTGGTACCGCACGGGCGACCTCTTCAGCATGGACGAGGACGGATTCCTGACCTTCCGAGGCCGCGTCGGCCGCCAGTTCAAGATCGCCAACGGCGAGTTCGTCAACCCCGAGCTGCTCGAGCGCATCTACTCGCGGGCGGCCCTCGTCGAGCATGTCCTCGTCACCGGCCAGCAGGACTGGAGCCACCCGGTCATCGTCGTCACCGTCGACGCCGAGGAGGCCGGCCGCCAGACGGACCTGCCCGGCCTGCCGTCCGAAGAGGATTCTCTGCGGGCCTTCGAGCCGCTCCACCAGCGCATCCGCGAGCAACTGCTGGCCGAGGCCGACGCCGCGGGTCTCACCGGCCACGAACGCCCCGTGCGCCTGCTGGTCCTGCCCGAGGCGCTCTCGGAAGACGCGGGCACCCTTACCCGCGGCCTGCGCAAGATCGTCCCCAAGTCGATCACCGAGCGCTTCGCGGGACAGATCGAAGCCGCCGCGGGCTGAGGACTCGCGGCAAGGGGGGAGCACCGGCACAAGCTCCCCCCGCGTGGCACAACGGCCGCGCCTCCCTGCGGCGGACGGCCTAGGCGCCCGCCGCA
>JAJDTN010000212.1 GCA_022827165.1 Candidatus Latescibacterota bacterium | reverse complement strand
CAGCGGCTTGACCCACACCATCCACGGGATCGCCTCGCCCCGCGCCACCCCCTCGTAGAACCCCTGGATGGCGTCGTCGCCCTGGGGCACCAGCCAGTGGGGGACGTAGGGCTGGATGTCCTGGGCCCACTCGTTCTCCGGGGTGGCCAGGTAGTAGATCGCCGGCAGGATGGGGATCAGGTAGAGGGTCAGCCCCATGGTGCAGATCGAGCAGGCGATCGCCGCCATCAGGTAGGTGATCGACAGCTCGCCCGTGGTCAGGGAGAAAGAGGGGAGCAGCCGCCGCAGGGCGGTGTTGACCACCAGGGCCAGGAGGAAGAGCAGGAGGATGGCGGCGGCGGTGGTGAAGTCGATGGTCAGGTACGAGCCGCGCACCATCAGGCTGTTGTAGGGCCCCCAGAAAGCGACGGCGGCGCTCAGCAGCGAGCCCGCCAGCAGGGCCCGCGCCGGGCGCACGTACCCCGGGGACTCGGGGCCGGCCTCCGGCGCCTGTCCGGTGCGCTGGCGGAAGGCCTCGACGGCGTTCGCGGCGGCGGTCCGGGTGGTCAAGGGCGCTCCGGGGGGAGGGGGGCTGCCGGGCGGTGTCCGGGTCCGTCAGGTTGGCCGGCCGGCTTTCCACGGAAGCCTTCAGGCCGTAATTTGGAGGCGAAACCTCCAAATTTGGACCGAAAATGGAGATCATACAGCGATTCTTCCGTCCGCCGGAAGGCAGCTTCTTTCTCTTCGGCCCCCGCGGCACCGGCAAGTCGACCTGGCTCCGCCAGCGGTTCCCGGAAGCGCTCTGGGTGGATCTGCTCCAGCCCGATGTCCATCGAGACCTCCTGGCCCGCCCCGAGCGCCTGCGCGACCTCGTCCTGGCCGCCGAGGGACGGCCCGTCGTCATCGACGAGGTGCAGAAGGCGCCGGAGCTGCTCGATGTCGTCCACGCCCTCATCGACTCCAGGGGCACGCTCTTCGCCCTCACCGGCTCCAGCGCCCGCAAGATCCGCCGGGCCGGCGTCGACCTGCTCGGCGGCCGGGCGGCGCGGCGCATCATGCCTCCCTTCATGGCGGCCGAGCTGGGCGGCCGCTTCGACCTCCAGCGCGCCCTTCGCGAGGGCATGCTGCCCCTCGTGTGGGGCTCCCCCGAGGGCCCGGACGCGCTGCGAGCCTATGCCTCCCTCTACCTTCGTGAGGAGGTCCAGGCCGAAGGACTGGTGCGCAACATCGGCCAGTTCTCGCGTTTCCTCGAGGCGATCTCCTTCGCCCACGGCGGTCTGCTGAACATCACCAACCTGGCCCGCGACTGCGCCGTGGGACGCAAGAGCGCCGAGGGCTACGTGGAGATCCTGGAGGACCTGCTCCTCGCCTTCCGTCTGCCCGTCTTCCGCCGCCGCGCCGCCCGCCGGGTCACGGCCCGGCCGAAGCTCTACCTCTTCGACGCCGGCGTCTTCCGCTCCCTGCGGCCCACCGGTCCTCTCGACCGTCCCGAGGAGATCGAAGGCGGCGCCCTCGAAGGTCTGGTGGCGCAACACCTGCGGGCCTGGGTCGACCTGACCCCGGAGGAGCACAGCCTCTCCTTCTGGCGCACCCCCTCCGGGACCGAGGTCGACTTCGTGGTCTACGGCGAGCAGGGGCTGTGGGCCTTCGAGGTCAAGAATTCGGCGGCGGTGCGAGGCTCGGACCTGCGGGGCCTGCGCGCGTTCTGCGAGGACTACCCCGAGGCCCGGCCGATCCACCTGTACCGCGGCGCCGACCGCCTGCACGTGGACGGCGTTCTGTGCCTGCCCGTGGACGAGTTCCTCCGGCAACTGAGACCGGGGCGCCCGCCCTGGCCGGACTAGCCGCCAGCGCGGGTCTTTCCCCTGACGGCCGCAGCCCCCGGGGGCCGACCGGCCATCCGCCGCAGTTCTCTTCAAGGGGTCCCCTTCCCTCAGAACCCGAGGACCATGACCCAGAACGGCGAGTCGCCCACCTCGCGCTCGTCGAACTCCTCCAGGCCGCCGGCATCCGGGTCGACGCGGAAGGAGCGCATGCGGCCGGCGGTCTCGCCGGCGCAGTAGCAGAACCGCCCCGTGGGATCGATGTTGAAGGAGCGCGGGCTCGAGGGCACGGGGAAGTGGCCGAAGGGGCTCAGGCCGCCGTCGGCGGCGATCTCGAAGCCGGCGATGCTGTCCCCGGGGCCGCGGTTGGAGGCGTAGGCCCAGCGGCCGTTGGGGTGGACCTCCACGTGGGCCGTGTGGCTCACCTCGCCGTAGCCCTCGGGCAGGGTGGAGACCTCCTGCACCGGCTCGAGGGTGCCGGACTCGCCGTCGTAGCGGTGCACGGTGACCGTGTTGCCCTGCTCGTTGACGGTGTAGACGATCCCGCCGCCGGGGCCGAAGCACATGTGCCGGGGGCCGGTGTACTCCTCGGCGGGGACGACCTCGAAGGGCTCGTTGGGGGTCAGCCGGCCCGTGGCGGCGTCGTAGCGGAACTGGGAGGTCTTGTTGTTCGGGCAGACATGGGGGATGAAGACGAAGCGGTCGTCGTCGAGGAGCACGGCGTGGGCCTTCGGACCCGTGTCGACGTACTCCACCTGCTCACCGATGGAGCCGTCCTCGGCGACGCGGTGCACGGTGACGCCGCCGCCGGTGTAGTAGCTGGCGATCAGGTGGCGCCCGGCGCCGTCGGTGATCGCCAGGGCCGGCGTCGCCAGGCCGGTGTCGACGGTGTTGACGTGGTGCAGGGCGCCGGTGGCGGTGTCGAGGCGGTAGCTCGACAGCTCCGTGGACTGCACGTGGGCGCCGTAGACCATGCTCGTGGACCGGTGAAGGTGCAGGGAGCCGATGGGGCCCTGGGCGTCGCTGGAGGCGCTCAGCTCCAGGGCGCCCGTGGCCGGGTCCATCGACCAGGCCTGGATCTGCCGGTCGCCGGTGAGGGCGACGAAGACGAAGTAGCGGGATGCGTCCGCCATGGGATGGCCTTTCCGGGTTGGGTGGTGCCGGCGATGCTTGGGATCGTTTGAGAAGAGACTCAAACTACGACGACCCCGGAGGGCCCCGCCACGAGGGCCGCGCCCCGGGCGAGACCGACACCGCAAGGAGAGCCGAGCGCATGAGCCGACAGCTGCCACCCGGCGCCGACCTGGACCGTCTCGAGGACCAGGCCCGGCGCCTGCAGAGGGCCTACCGCTCCGGCAGCCCCTTCGTTACCGGGCGCCTGCGCCGGCACCTGCGGCGGTTCGCGGGAGCCCCCGACCACGAGATCCGCTCGGCGCCGCTGCCGCTGCGCGACGCCCGGCAGGTGGTCGCCCGCGAACTGGGGTTCCGCGGCTGGTCCGGCCTCGAGCGCCGGGCCGGGCCGAAAGGCGGCGACTCCCGCAACCCGAGGGCGGAAGTCGGCACCCGTCTCGCCCCGTACGAGCGCCAGGCCGCCGAACTGCACGCCCGCCACCGTGAGGGCTGCCTCGACCAGGCGCGGCACGACGTCGCCCGCCGCCACGGCTTCCCCTCCTGGTGGCGGCTGGTGGCCGCCGTCGACCGGGCGCGGCAGGCGGCCCTGCCCGTGCGCGCCTGTCCCGCCGACCCCGGGTGGGACCTCAAGCGCGAGGCCCGGGAGCTGCTGAAGGCCGCCCGCGGCGGCAGCCCCGCCGCCCTGCAGCGATTCCGCGACAGCCTCCTGCCCTTCGCGGACACCCCCGACGCTGAGCTGGCCGCGGCCGTCGGCCCGCGCCAGGCGCGCTACGTCCTCGAAGCGGAGTACCGCGGCGACCCGGAGGCCCAGCGCGAGACCCCGGCCCAGGTGCGGGCCTGGCGCGAGCGGCTGTGGGCGTCCCACGACCGGCAGGTGTCCTCGCGGCGCACGCGGGCGCAGATGTCCCCGAGGGAGCAGGCCTTCGTCGAGGCCGCCATGGGCGACTGGCGCCGCCCGCACCGGGCCTCCCTGCCGCGCCTGCGGGCCCTGGCCGCGGAGGATCCCGCCCTGATCGCCGGCGCCGGTCCCGCGGCCCTGGCCCGGGCCCTCTCCTGGGAGGCCGGCGAGCCGATCGTGCGCTTCCTCCTGGAGCAGGGGGCCCGCCTCGGCCACGAGCCCGGCACCTTCGGCCCCCTGGACGGGGCCGTCTGGACCGGCTGCCTGGAGAGCGTGCGCCTGCTGCTGGAGGCCGGCGGCGGCCCGGACCCCGCCGAGGCGGCGGTGGAGCCGCCCCACGGCGGCTTGGCCTCCCACCGCACGCCGCTGCACACCGCCGCCTGGCTGGCCCAGCCCGAGATGACGGAGGTCCTGCTGGAGCACGGCGCCGCCCGCACCATCGAGGCGCGGTTGGGGGAGGACGGCTCCACGCCCCTTCAGCGGGCCGTCCTGGCCAACAACTGGCCCACCGCCGACCCCTGGGCCCGGCGCGACCCCAACGGCCGGTCGAACCACCGCAGCGGCCGCGAGGTGGCGGCCCTGCTGCTGGAGTACGGCGCCCGCTACGACATCTGGTCCGCCTGCGGGCTCGACGATGTCTTGCGGGTGGGTCAGCTGCTCCGGGAGGATCGAGGCATGGCGAAGGCCCGTGACGCCAGCGGGTTCACGCCCCTCCACTGGGCGGCGAAGCAGGGCGCCCTCGATTGTTCGCGGTTGCTCCTCGACGCCGGCGCCGACGTCAACTCCGACTCGAACTCGCTGAAGACGCCCCTGCACCAGGCCGCGGTGGCGCACCAGAACATGGTTCTCCTGCCATCGAACGTGGACCTCATGGCCCTGCTCATCGAGGCGGGGGCCGATGTAGACGCTCAGGACTCCAAGGGCCGCACGCCGCTGTTCCTCGCCTGCCAGGGCGGGTACGACCTGAACGCCGGGTACCTGATCCTCCTCGGCGCGAGGACCACGATCCGCAACCGCAAGGGCAAGTCGCCGCTGGATGTAGCGGCAAAGGGGTGCCGCTATCTGAAGGTGGCCGGCGAGGGATAGTCGTGTGGCCCTTAGCCAAGCGAGGTGGGGTGTGCAGGCGAGCGACCGTCGAAGTATACTCGCTCTACGGACAAGGGTGGCCCCGGGTGATCGGCAGTTGAAGCGAGGAAGGGAAAGAAACATGCTCAATCAGGGGATCCTCGATGATATCATCCAGCGAATCGTCGAGGTCGCGCAGCCCGAGCGCATCCTGTTGTTCGGGTCTGCCTCGCGGGGATCCGTGGACAGGAACAGTGACGTGGACCTCCTGATCATCAAGCAGGGGGGAGACTCGGATCTCAGGGCCCGAATCTACGAGAGGTTGTACGGCGTGGGTGTCGCCGTCGATGCGATCCTGGTCTCGCCGGCCGACGTGGAGCGCTACAAGGACAGCCATGCCCTGGTCATCAAGCCAGCGCTGCAGGATGGCACGGTCGTGTATGAATCCCCCTGAGCGCTATTCGCCGGATGATCCCCGTGAATGGCTGAACCCCGCCAGGAGCAATCTGGTCTTGGCGAGGAACCGTGTTCCCGGCGCGTACCTCGAGGATCTGTGCTTCGAGGCACAGCAGGCCGCCGAGAAAGCGATCAAGGGCGTGATGATCTCGCGACAGATCGACTTTCCATACGTGCACGACTTGGCTCTCCTGCTGTGGCATCTCGAAGAAAGTGGTGAGAAGATCCCGGAAACGGTTCGCCGGGCTGCCACGCTCACCCCCTATGCTGTCGACACACGCTATCCGGGGGTCGGGGGACCGGTATCCGAACAGCAATACCGGGAGGCGGTAGAAATCGCCGAGGCGGTGACCAGGTGGGCGCAGGAGCAACTGTGATCCCTTTCGCTGGCGAGCCCGGTCGACGACGCTGCCCATCTCCGCCCTGCGAAGCAGGCGCCCCTCCCCCTCACCCCTTCAGCGCCCCCACCGTAATCCCCTTCGTCAGGTACTGCTGCAGGAAGGCGTAGACCAGCATGGTCGGCGCCATGATCAGCACCAGGCCGGCGAAGGCCATGCCCCAGTCGCTGCGGTACTGGCTGACGATGGTGATGTTGGCCAGGCCCAGGGGCAGGGTGCGCAGCTCCTGGGATCCCTCTCCCGAGAGGAACATGAAGGCCATGAAGAACTCGTTCCACGTGCCGAGGAAGGAGAAGATGCCGACCGTGATCAGGCCGGGGCGGGCCAGGGGCAGCATGATCGACCAGAAGGCGCGGAACTCGCCGGCGCCGTCCATCAGCGCCGACTCGTGCAGGCTCGAGGGCAGGGACTTGAAGAAGCCGGTGAGGATGAAGATGGCGAAGGGCATGCCGAAGGCGACGTAGACGATGAGGAGGCCGAGGCGCGAGTTGAGCAGGCCGAAGTCCTTCATCTGGAAGAACAG
>JAJDTN010000249.1 GCA_022827165.1 Candidatus Latescibacterota bacterium | reverse complement strand
GGTCGGCGGCGTCGACGCGCACGCGCACCCAGTGCACCTGGGGCGCGCCGAAGACCTCCAGGCGCGTGAAGTTGTCCAGGCGCCGTCCGCTGGACGGCCCCAGGAGGGGCTTGTCGACGCGGAAGTAGTGGGAGTCCCCGTGGACCAGGACGACGGGCCCGGCGAAGGCGGAGACCTCGGCGGCCAGGGCTTCGATGAACCCGGTGTAGGGCTCTGGCGGGTCCGCCCCCTGGTGGCGGTCGAAGCGCGGGTTGGCGTGGATGGCGATGATCACTCCGGCCGCGTCCGACTCCCCCGCCGCCCGGAGGGCCTGGCGCATCCAGGCGATGGCCGCGCCGGTGCGCCGCGTCACCTCGGCGTCGTCGGCCGGGGTGCGGTCCGGGAAGGGGGCCAGGGCGTTGCGGCTGCCCACGAGGTGCAGGGTGGCGAAGACGACGCCGCCCCGGCTCCAGCGGACGTTCTCGGGGAACTCCGCCCAGGCCGGGTCCGCCGCCTGGGAGACCACCGCCAGGGAGCCGCCTCCCAGGACATTTCCCGGCGGCGCGAAGAACAGGGCCCGCAGCTTCGCGAGCCGCTCCAGGGGCGCGTGGAACCCGGCCCCCGGCCGGTGGCAGTCGGTCCAGTCGTTGTCCCCCGGCGTCAGCACAAAGGGATGCTCGAAAGTGGAGAACAGGTGGAGCCGCGACTCCAGGGCCTCGTCGGCGCAGGAGGTGGCGCCGCCCTTGATGTCCCCCACGTGCAGCACGAAGGCCAGGTCCTCGGCGTTGATGCGGTCCCTGAGCCGGGGGAAGCGCAGGCTGTCCGCCTCGCTGTAAGGCACGTCGCCGATGGCGGCGAACTCGAAGGCTTCGGACAACACAGGCTGCGCGCCCACCAGGAGCAGGACCAGGGCCCAGCGGAGAACGGCGCGGGCGGCTTCCTTCACGGCGTCAGGGAACATCTTCCCACTCCTCTCCGTAGTGAAAGGTGATCTCCTCGTCCTCGCGGATGATGCGCCGGGCGTAGAGGCGGTCGCCGTCGAACTCGGCGTTCGGCTTGCCCGAGTGGTTGAGGAAGCGCAGGCCGCTGCGGCCCAGCCGGCCCACGGTCTTGCCGTCGGTGCGCTCCACCCACAGGACGTAGGTGCCGTCGCGCTTTGTGTTGACCCCGGTGTACACGCCGATCAGCTCGCCGCGGGGGATCCGGCGGGCGGCGAAGACGCCGGTGCCGTGAATGGGGCTGGGGGCGTTGTAGTAGTTGCGGTTCCTCACGCGAAATCCGATCTCCACAGATGGACGGCCCTTGCCGCGAGCTGCCGTTGCCGTTCGTCCACCAGTTCCGGCGTCCATTCCTCGGGCGCCATCCGGGGAATCCCCCAAGTCAGGGCATATCCGCTGTTCTCGTAGGCTGTGCGTTTTTCGCCGTATGTTGCATTTCCGACGGCGCGATTGGCGGAAGCTTCGAGAAGGGTGAGGTTGCCGAGACGGTACATCGACGCTTCCCAGGCCCCGGGCGGGAAGGACTCGCTCCAGGCTTCCACCGGATTCTCCGGCAGGACATGCTCGATCGTGCCGGGGTCCGTGTCCGGATCACAAGCACGGTCGGCGGCGTCTTCTTCGAGCCGCGCGAGGATGTACTTGGCCAGTTTCCTTCTCGAGCCGCGGGTATTCACGCTGAGGAGGGCGAAGTCCTGGGCCATCTTCACGTCGTCCACGTAGATCGGCTTCAGGTGTTCGAAGACCTCCGAGGGACCGGCGGCGGTCCTGTCAAGCACCGCCTTGGCCGCGGCGTGGTAGGCGGGTTCGAGGGCATTGGTGTTGAGGCGGCTGACCACGGTGTAACGGCACGAGACCACGCTGACGAGCTTCAGGATGCGGACGAAATCCTCCCTCATGGACTCCCATGCGGCGAAGAGAAGCGGCGTCGCCTGACGTACTCGAAAGAGGTCGAGTTCCCGGATGAATGGCCTCGCGGCCGGCCATTCCATCCAGTAGCTGTGGTTCGGGTCCGAAATCGCGGAGAACAGCTCGGCCCGCCTTTCGAGGTCGTCGAGGAGGGTGAAGACATCCTGTGTCGTCCTCGTCCGGTCCCGCACCAGCTTGAAGAGGCGCCCGCTGCGAACCTTCGGAAGCTCGCAGAGCATGTGATAGCGCAGGAACTCCGGAAACCGCTCCTGTTCCACCGTCGCCATGAGGGATCGCCACCGGCGCTGGAGCGCTTCCAGGTCGGCGGCCACGTTCACGCGCGAGAACAGGTAGTTCTTGAGGAGGTCCGTGGTCGTCAGTTCGAGGCCGCGCGCGTTGAGCGTCTCGAAGACGGTATAGGCGTTAAGCTCGTCGTCTACCGTGATCAGGATGAACAGAAACTGGCGGGCCACGGTCTCGGACAGAAGACTCGCCACACCCCTCCCGTCGCCTTGCAGCATGTCCGCCGATTCCAGGCATTGCCTGAAGTAGTGAAAGCACTCGAGGAGCCGCCGGTTCGACTTCGGCAGCCCCCTGGGATTGAGGGGCTCCCTGAGTTGAACGAGGTAGTCCTGGTAGAAGGGATTGTCCGTCTCGTTCAGGTACAGCCGTGTGCTCTCGGTGAGCGATGCCGGATCCTTCTCGCCGATGAAGCGATTGCGAAGCTCCCGGCCTCGTTCCTTGTTGGCATCGACATCGATGCCCTGACCGGCCATCGTCTGCAGCCGTTCGATGACTGCCAGGGCAAAGAGGCTCAGAGTAGCCAGGCACTGCTGGCCGTCGATGACCAGAAATTCACGATCACTCGTCCCTTCGACGACCAGGGCACCCATGTAGTGGCGGTCTTCGGCGCGAGGGCTCAACTCGACGATGTCGTTCCAGAGGTCCTCCCACTGCTCCTGCGACCAGGAGTAGTCGCGCTGGTACGGTGGCACGCGGTACAACTTGCCGTTGCCGATCAGTTCCATGTAGTTGATCGTGCGAGCGTTCAGGATGTTCGCTTTCGCCATCAGGCCGCTCCAATCGCGATCGGCTCCCTCAGCCGGCTCCCGGGGCGCTTCCCTGGATAAGATAGGACCATCCTCCCCGGACACCCTTCGAGCCGGCCGGCCCTCAGGACAGCTGCTCGTAGGCGCGATGGACGATGTCGAGGTCGCGCCGGGCCCGTTCCAGGCTGGAGTACGGCGACGCCTCCCGGGGGCAGAGGCAGAGCAGGAAGTCCCTGGTCATGGCCCCGTAGCCCATGAGGTCGGCGAAGCCCGGGAGGCTGATCCCCCTGCGCCCGGGGCCGCGCACGTGGAGGTAGAGGCCGTTGCTCTCGAAGAGGATGCGGCCCTCGGCGCCGTCGACGCGGGAGTGCTGGAAGACGCCCTTGCCCAGAGTCGGCAGGTCCCAGGCGTAGAGCAGGTGCGCCTCCAGGCCGCCGTCCCAGGTCAGGCTCAGGCGGCAGCGCCGCTCGGGTGAGCCCCTCCGGGCCGTGGGGAACCCGGCCTTCACCTCGACCGGCGCGCGCACCGGGGCCGGCTCCCGGCGGCGCGCCAGGGCCGCGTCGGCGAGGTCGGCGATGAGGGCCACGAAGTGGATGCCGCCCTCCAGCAGGGCGCCGTACCCGGCCTTCCAGCCCTCGGACTGCTGGGCCGTGAGCTTCTTCACCCGCATGGACTCCACGGCGCCGACGCCGTCCCAGGTGACGATCTCCCGCATCAGGACCTGGGAAGGCTTGTAGTAGTAGTTCTCGGCGACCATGACGAAGGCGCCGTCGGGCGCCGCGGCGGCGGCCTCCTCGATGCGCCGCAACTCTCCGGCATCGACGCACAGGGGCTTCTCCACCAGGACCGGGGTCCCGGCGGCCAGGGCCTGCAGGGTCTGCTCGGCGTGCATCTCCGGCGGCGTGGCGACGACCACGCCGTCGCTGGACTCCACCAGCTCGCGGAAGCTGTCGCAGACGCGGCCCCTGAACTCGCGGGCGAAAGCCTCGGCCCGCGAGCGGGTGCGGTTGTGGAAGCGCAGCTCCACCCCCCGCTCGGCCAGGTTGCGGGCGTGGACGCGGCCGATGCCGCCGCACCCGGAGAGCCCGACGCGCTTCATCCCCGCTCCTTCCCGGCGATGGCCGGGGCCACGCGCAGGGCGTTGGCGGCGATCGTCAGGCTCGGGTTGACGCCGCCGCTGGCGGCAAAGCAGGAGCCGTCCACGACCCACAGGTTGTCCACCCCCCAGAGCCGGCATTGCGGGTCCAGGGCGCCCTCGTCGGGAGACTCGGCCATGCCCACGGAGCCGACTCCGTGGGAGAAGGTGTCGATCTCGTAGACCCGGGTGGTCCAGGCGCCGGCGGCGCGCAACAGCCGGCGGGCCCGGGCCACGAGGTGATCCCGGCGGCGCAGGTCGGCGGCGCTGTACTCGTGGTCGACGCGCGGGACCCGGGCGCCGAAGCGGTCGGTCTCGTCGGAGAGGGTGACCCGGTTCTCCGGGCAAGGGTCGTCCTCGGCGACGCACAGCAGGTTCTGCATGTAGGCGGACAGCCAGCCGGCGAGCCTCTTGAGGCCGGGGGGCGCGTGGTGGCGGATCACCGATGCCGCCGGAGTGTAGATGTCCTGCACCGTCCCCGTGGCCGTGCCCAGCTCGGCGCGCAGGTCGTCGTAGAACTCGGTGAGGCAGAGCTGCTTGTGGAAGACCTGGCGCGGGTTCGTGGGGGCGCGGAAGAGGCCGGCCACCACGGCGTTGCAGTGCCGCATCAGCCGCCGGCCGATCCAGCGGCCGCCCGGGCGTCCCCCCTCGCCGAGGCCGGAGCGCAGCAGCAGCGCCGGCGAGTGCAGGGCGCCGGCGGCGACGACGAAGCGGCCGGCCTCGATCTCGTGACCCGCCCCGGTCTCGAGATCGACGCATTCGACCGCCGTGGCGCGGCCCCCATCGAGGCGCAGGCGCAGGGCCGCCAGGCCGGCGCGGACCTCGAGCCCCAACTCCCCCGCCCGGCGCAGCACGGTCACGGCGAGGTCGTTCTTCGCCTCGATCTTGCAGGGGAAGCCGTCGCAGGTGTTGCACAGGATGCAACGGGGGCGGGACTCGTCGGAGAAGTTGAGGGCCAGGGGGATGGGAAAGGGCCTCCAGCCGAGGCTCTGCGCGGCGTCTCGCAGCCGCAGGGCCGGCTCCGTGCACGGGACGGGCGCCCGCGGATAGGCCGCCGACCTGCGGGGCTCGCAGGGGTCGGCGCCGGCCTCGCCGTGCACGTCGAGGAGCGCCTCGGCGCGGGTGTAGTGGGGCTCCAGCTCCCGGTATGAGACCGGCCACCGGTCGAGGTCGGCCTCGCGCAGGCGCAGGGAAGCGCCGCCGTAGACCACGGAGTTGCCTCCCAGCATCTCCATCGGCCGCAGCGGCGCGTACCGCCGGGCGCCGTACTGCCGCACTTGGACCGGAGAGGCGCCACGGTAGCGGTCGCCGATGAGCACCTGGCGCGGGTCCCAGTCGCCGTCGTCGCGGCGCACCGGCCGGCCGCGCTCGACCAGCAGCACGCGCAGTCCCGCCTCGGTCAGGGCCAGGGCGCTGAAGGCGCCGCCGAAACCGGAGCCGATGACGACGGCGTCGTACGCCATCACCCCCGCGCGGCGGGGAGCACCGCCTCCACGATGTAGAGGACCGCCAGGGCGGCGATGATGACCAGGGCCGCGTAGTGGAAGCGCTCCCGCATCCGCAGCTCGGCCTCGCGGCGCGGCAGGTCGGGGCGGAACTTCCCGGACATGTTGCGCTGCACGTAGGTCTTGTAGTACTCGACAGCGAAGCGCTCGAGGCCGCCGTTCATGTAGATCAGGAACCCCAGACCCACCGCCGGTCCCCCGGGATTGGCGAAGTAGAACAGAGGACTGAGCAGGGCCAGCACGAGCCCCGAGCGCTGGAACTTCAGGGGCCGGAAGCCCTCGAAGGGGGCGTCCTTGTAGGCGCCGCCGAGGGAGACGAGGAGGCCGGTGGCATAGGCGGTGACCAGGAAGACCCAGAACCGCTCCACCGGCATCTCGATCCAGAGGACGGCGAAGACGGCGGCGACGATCGCCGTGCCCGCGGCGTAGCGGGCGGCGTCGCTGCCCACGTGGCGGCCGAAGAAGGTGATGCGCGACGGGACGAAGTACTTCCCCTGGTCCTCGGTGCGGAAGAAGCCCTTGTAGATCTCGGCCAGGAAGCGCTCGAGTCCCATGATGAGGAAGAACAACTGGAACAGGGTCAGGTCGCCGAGGCGCTCGCGCCAGGGCGGAACCAGGTAGAGCAAGGCGAAGAGGGCGAGGTGGAACCAGATGCTGCGCGGGAAGGTCCGCGGCTTCCAGCCCTCGTAGGGGGAGTCCTTGAAGGCGCCCCAGAGACTGGTGTAGAGCCCGGAGACGACGGTCACGAGAAGCTGAAGGGCCACCGGCATGGGGCGGCAAAGATACCGGCCTCCCGGGTGGACCGAAAGCCGGCCGCCCCTTTGGCCGCCGCGAGGGACGGTCTTTAGTATTGCCCCCTTTCCCGCCCCTCTTCCACCGACCCCGGAGCCCTCGACATGCGCCTCGGAGTGGTGGGCCTGCTGCCCGCCGATTTCCGCGACATCACGCCCGCACATCTCTCCGCCATCGCCGGCCTGGGACTGACCGGCGCCGGCAGCCACGCCAGCGGCGAGATCCTCGGCGAGGTCACGCCCGATGAGTGCGCCCGGGTGCGTTCGGTCTTCGAGGAAGCCGGCATGGACCTGGTGCAGTTCGGCATCGGCTACTCCCAATGCCTCTTCGATCCCGACCAGGCGGTGCGGGCGCGTCTGCTCGACACGATCGGCCGCGGCATCGAGGTCTCGGCCGCCCTCGGCGCCCACTACTGCCTGATCCGCACGGGGAGTCTGAATCCGGCCGGGTCCTACGCCCCCGGCCCGGAGAACCACCGGCCCGAGTGCCGGGACCGCCTGCTGGTGTCGCTGCGGCGGATCGCCGCCAAGGCCGAGGCCGAGGGAGTCACCATGGTCGTCGAGACCCACCTGCTGACGATCATGGACTCGCCCGAGACCAACGCCTCCCTCCTCGCCGAGGTCGGCTCGGAGCGCCTGCGGGTGGTCATGGACTGCGCCAACCACTTCCAGGCCGTGCACCAGGTCTACGACTCGCGCCCCCGCCTCGACCACATCTTCGAGCACATGGGGCCCATCGCCGGCTGCGGCCACCTCAAGGACGCGGCCGTGCGCGGCGGCTTCGTCAGCCACGTGGACGAGGAGGTCCCGGGCGAGGGCGACCTCGACCTGGGGTACCTGCTGCAGCGCTGGCAGAAGATCCAGCCCGAGGGCTACATGCTCCTGGAGCACCTGCCGGACGAGAAGTACCCCCTCGCCGCGGCCAACGCCCACCGCATCGCGGCGCGGGCCGGCGTGGAGATCCACTGATGCCGGCCCCCTCGTACGTGCCGGTGCGGCGGGCCTCGGTGGAGGTGCTCTTCACGCTGGAGAAGGAGGCCGCCAAGCCGAACGGCCTGCAGTACGACGCCGCCGGCGACCGGCTGCTGGCCGCCGACCAGCGCGACGGCGCCCTGATCACGGTGGAGGACCCGCGGGGCCAACGACGGCAGAGCGAGTTCGCCGCCGGCTCCACCGGCCCCAGCGGCGTCACCGTCATGCCCTGGCAAGGGGAGCGCATCACCGTCATGTCGGGCACCCACGCCCCCGACCTGACGGTGATCGAGGACGACGGCCAGGTCTACTCCGTCGACCACCGCGGCGTGGGCACCGGCATCGTCGGCTTCTCCAAGGAGCCGGTCACCGGCCAGCACACCGGCTTCCACGGCCTCGAGTGGGACGGCAGCCACCTGTGGGCGGCCTCGCCCCCGGCGCGGAAGATCTTCCGCCTCGACCTGCAGCCCGACGCCGCCGGCCGGCCGGCGATCGCCGGCTGCTCGTGGTTCCCCCTGGTCTTCGGCAACCGGCCCCACGGCCTGGCCTGGGCCGATCCCGCCCGGCGGACGGTGTGGTGCAACGACACCACTCTGAACTGCGTCTACCGCTACGACACGGTTACCGGCGAATGCGTGGAGATCCTGGTGCTGCCCGCCGACGCGCCGCTGAGCCACGGCATGACCATCGTCGACGGCGACCTGTGGTACTGCGAGGACAACACGGCCCGCATCTGCCGGGTCGTCAGGGAATCCGCCTGATCTGAGTCAGATACGGATCGCGGCCTGAGTGGCCGCCCGTCCGGAGCGGGGCGCTGTGCAGGCCGGAGGGGCGAGGGCTGCTGCCGACGGGGCGAGGTTCACCCCGGCATGCGCACCGCCGAGTCGCGGCGCTCGCGCATCCCCGACTGCATCGACTCCGGGTAGCGGAGAGGCAGCCGCGACACCTCTTCCAGCCGGGCCCGCGCCTCGTCGGGCAGGCGCCAGCCGGCGGCGGCCAGGATGTCCCCCAGCTGCCCGACGTTGCGGGCGCCGCAGATGGCCGACGTGATCGCCGGCTGCTCCAGCACCCAGCGCACGGCCACCTCCGCTGGCGTGCGCTCCAGCTCCGCGGCCACCTCCAGCAGCGTCTCCAGGGTGCGGTCGGCGCTGTCGGCGAAGTAGGTCGCCGGATAGGCCCAGCCCTCCTCCGACCGGGTGCCGGCGGAGACGCGCTCGCCGGGGCGGTACTTGCCGGTGAGGAAGCCGCCCCCCAGGGGCGACCACACGACGACGCCGAGCCCCTTGTGCCGGCACAGGGGGATCAGCTCCTGCTCGATGTCGCGGACCACCAGGCTGTACTGGGGCTGGTAGCACTCGAAGCGGGACCAGCCGTTGTGGTCGCTGATCCACAGGCACTCCATGAGCCGCCAGGCCGGGTAGTTGCTGCACGCCGTGTAGCGCACCTTGCCCTGGCGCACCAGGTCGTCCTGGGCCCGCAGCATCTCCTCCATCGGCGTCTGCACGTCCACGTGGTGGATGTAGTAGAGGTCGATGTAGTCGGTGCGCAGCCGCCGCAGGCTGTCCTCCACGGCGTTCATGACGTGGACCCGGGACATGCCCGAGTCGTTGGGGCCGGGCCCCATGGGGTTGAAGAACTTGGAGGCGATCACCTGGTCCCGGCGCCGTCCCTCCAGGGCGCGGCCGAGGTACTGCTCCGAGAGGGTGCCGGCGTAGGTGTTGGCCGTGTCGAAGAAGTTCACGCCACCGTCGATGGCCAGGTCGACGATGCGGCGCGACTCCTCCTCGTCGGCGCCGTGGCCGAAGGTCATCGTGCCCAGGCAGATCTCGGAGACTTTGAGGCCGGAACGGCCCATGCGTCTGTATTCCATGGCGCCTGAAGGTATCGCCTCCGGCACCGGGGCTCCAGCGCTGACCCGGTCCCGGCGGCGGCCTATCTTCCCGCCATGGCCGACCCCACCGCCCCCCTGAAGCGCTGCGAGCTGCACGTCCACGCCGGCGGCTGCCTCTCGGTGGAGGACCTGATCGAGATGGCCGCCGGCCGCGCCGGCGAGATCGACTGGAGCCCGTACGTGGAGGCTTTCGAGGCCTCCTACGGCCGGCGCCCCGACCCGAAGGCCATGTTCCGCCGCGCCGCCGGGTGCGACCCGGCCGCCGTGGAGGAGTTGCGCCGGCACTACGTCTTCACCGAGGAGGACGGTCCCGACTTCGCGCGGTTCTCGGCCAAGTTCGGCCTGCTGATCTGCATCGGCCGCCACTACATGAGGCACGTGCTCTGCGGCGGCCGCGAGGTGATGCGCCGCGCCCTCGACCACCACCGCGGCCGCGGCGTGCGCTACGTGGAGATGCGGGCCCACTTCGGCCGCACGGGCGACCTGCCGGGCTTCGTCGAGTTCCACCGGACCAACGCCGAAGTCGTCCTCCGAACGCGGGGCGGCGGCTTCGAGCCCCGCTACGTGCCCTCCCTGCCGCGCTCCTCGCCGCTGCCGGCGTACGACCTGCTGCGCCGCCTGATGGCCGACCGGCCGGAGCTGGCCGAAGTCGTGGTGGGCGTCGACTTCTGCAACGTGGAGGAGGGCTTTCCCCCCCGGGGTGTGCGCGGCTTCTTCCGGCGGCTGGCGGCGGACAACGACGCCGATCCTCAGGCCGCCCTCGAGGTCCTCTACCACGTGGGCGAGATCTACTTCGACAAGTCCCTGGAGAGCGCCGTGCGCTGGTGCCACGAGGCCGCCGAGCTCGGCTCCCGGCGCCTGGGCCACTGCATCGCCCTGGGCCTGGACCCGGAGGTCTCGGTGCGGCGGCGCGGCGTCTCCCACCTGTGGGAGCCGGTGGCCGAGCGCCTCGACCAGATCGACTACGACCTGCGCCACCGCCGGGGCCTGGAGGACGCCGGCGTGGAGGTGTCGGCAGCGGCCCTGGAGGCCGAGGGCGAGAGCCTCCGGGGGCGGGACCGCGCGGCCCTCTGCCGGAGACCGTACGACGACGACCGCCTGGAGCAGGTGCGCCGGCGCCAGGAGTTCGTCCTCGGAGAGCTGGCCCGCCTGGGCGTGGTCGTCGAGTCCTGCCCCAGCTCGAACCTGCGCCTCGGCAGCATCCCCCGGCCGGAACTGCACCCCGTGCACCGCTTCCTCGACTCCGGCGTGGACCTCGTCATCGGCGCCGACGACCCCGGCATCTTCGAGTCTCCCCTGGCCGCCGAGGTCGAC
>JAJDTN010000387.1 GCA_022827165.1 Candidatus Latescibacterota bacterium | reverse complement strand
CGAACCGCAAAGCCGCGTCGAACTCCTGGATCTCTTGCAGTTGCGCCCTGGAAATCTCCTTCGCCGAGGAGGGTGTGTTCGAGAAGAGAAACGACACGACTCTGCCCGGCACCATGACGACACGGGACTTGAAGCCATCGGTCCGGCTGTTGCCACGAGAGAGCGCCTCGGCCACCAGGAGCATGTCGCCAGACTCTTCGGTGCCGTACTTCGCCAGGAGGGGTACCTCCCAATCGGGGGAGAACATCAACTCGCAGAGCCGCTTGTAGTCGAAGTCCCCACTCCCCAGTGTCAGGCTCTTGCCTTCCGTCTTGTGGACTGGCGCCCAGGGATCGCCCACGTTGCCGTTGAATGCCTTGGCTTCGATGCGAGCGGCCTTCGACGTGCTGCGCTGAGCGGTGACCCTGCCGTTTGTGCGCGTCAGCCGGACCCTGCGGCAGATCTCGATGAACCACGGATCGAGTTCGCGCAAGTCGAACTGATGGCTTGCCGGCCAGTCGAAGCACCAAAGCAGGGCCTGCCCACCAACGGCGCCGACTCCGCCATGTTGCCCCGCCTTGCGGGACCCAACCAGACGTCCCACGTCCCGCGCCCACCAAGCGGAAGGATCGATGGCCAGATCCCGGTTGCGCGCAGGCGCCAAGCCCAGCATCGCACGGCTCGATGAACCGCGATTCATGCGCGCAATGCCGCAGTTTCCACTGCCATCATATCCAGCGCACGTCTGAAGGGACACCAAGGCGAATACCCAGTCTTCCACTGTCGCCTGCTTGGCAATGATCTGCTTCAGATCATGGTTGCGAGCTGTGATCAGCAGGTCCAGCGCGTCTGGCGTTTCCACCTCGGACCACCTCAGGCCGCCCGGGTCCGGTGGCTGAAGGAAAGCCGGCCTGTCCCGCTCTTCGACAAAGAGTCGCCACGGCGCCTCGTCGGGGTAATCTGGCGTAAGCCTTCGCAGGTCGGCCGCCCAGTCCTCGTCATCGTCGGGCGGGCCGTCACGGTCCGAATTCCACAAGGTCAGGGCCGCGAGTTGCACAAGGAACATGTGCCAGGCGGGACGCTGGTGGGGGCGCAGGGCCGGGAACCCCTTCACCTCCCCCCTCGTCATGGCCGCGAACAGGGCGGGCAGCGTAACCCTCTCTCCGCCGGCCAGGGTGAGAACTGCATCGGTGAGCAGGTTCACTCTTCGATCCCGGCTTTGGGCCCCATGTACGATGGGGAATCCGTCGGGGCCGGGGGCGTCGACCCATTGGCATCAGGTCTATCCCGAAGTGGATCTCGGGGCAATCGCATGGTGGAATGGTCCATCATGAATCCATATATGAACTTATGAGCAGTTATTCTGCTCCTGGCCCGTCGGATCAAGTCAAGATGCAAGCGTATTCTGAGCATTGAGGCTGATCCTTTTTGGCGACACAAAGTTTAGGAGTCGAACCTTTTGCATCGTTATCTTGCACGAAGATACAGAGGATCTCAAAGAGGTCAAGTGGAGATTCTCTCGAGCCCTTCCACCGAGTAACGGAAGCGTCGATCTGAGACCGAGAGCACCAGACCAGGATCATCCAGGGTCACCCCTACCTGGTCTTCCCCTGTCAGCCCCTGCGACCAGTGCGCCGGCAGAGCGATCCGGGTCACCCGCTGTCCGAACGGCCCTGTCGGAGGCAGGTCGAGGTCAAGGATCGCGCCCCCTTCCCCAAGCCGGGTCATGATCCTCTCGTCCGAATCGGGGAAGCGCAGCTGGTCGTCGAACGGAACTCCTCGATCCAGTGCGCAGAGTTTGGCGACCATGGCCTCGGCCATCCGGGCGCCGCCGTGCTCCCTGTCATACTGCTCCCAAGCACCTCCCTTCTCAGCCAGCAGGGCGTTGATGCAGTCGGGATGGGTCGCACCCTCCACGAGCAGACGGTTCATCTCCGGGATGCGCCAGACGGGGTTCTGCAGGATCAGTCTCCGGGTCAACTCCAATGCAGCGAGGTCGGTGTAGATGCCGTTGAACCCTCCATCCTCTTTCCATCCTCCGAGCCCGTTCTCGAAGCCTGGCGGATCAGCCAAGCGATCCAGTCCCTCCTCCGGAAGCATCACCAGGGCGCGCGCCGTCTCGAAGTCGGCGGGCCTGGTTCGTATTTCATGCCGGTGCAGCCGTCCGATCCGCTGCAGCAGCACGTCCACCGGGCAGAGATCGGTGATCAGCAGGTCGGCGTCGATGTCCAGGGACTGCTCCAACGTCTGGGTGCCGATCACGATGCAGCCTCGTGGCTCCCGGTCCTTCGAGGGTGCCAGGGCCTCTTCAACTGTCTGGTCGAGCAGGGCCCGATCCTCCACTGCGAATCGTGCATGATGCAGGGCCGGACTTCCTGCCGCCTGCATCAGCAAAGACCCGCCGCCCGAGGCCCGTACGGCTCGCCATGTCTCGACAGCCTTGTCCACCGTATTGCGGATCACCAGAACCCGTGCGCCGCGCTCCGCCGCGGTGACGGCAAGTCGCCCGGTCTCCTCCGGGTCCATCGTCGGCACGGTCTCGGGATGCACCGCCTTGGTCCGTCCCGCGTCCGCGGCCGCACGGGGGCCGCTCTCGCCCTGCACCCACACTGCCGGATAGGGCGTTGTCCTCGCGGTCCCCAGCCCCGGCGGCGATTCACCGGTCCAGCGGACCCGCGCCCGTGAACCAAGGGTCGCGGACATCAGCATCGCATAGCCGCCGGTATCGAGATGCCCATCCAGAAGTTTGGCCAGTACTTCGGTCATGTAGGCGTCGGAGGCGTGGACTTCGTCGATGACGAGCAGACTGCGGTCGAGTGCGCTGCCGCGCAGATGGGCGTGCTTCACCTGAAGGCCGGCGAGCATCGCCTGGTCCACCGTGCCGACGGCCACGGGAGCCGCCAGGAACCGCGTAGCGTGCTCGGCTGCCCAGCGCCGCGCGGGCGAAATCGAATCATCCTCCCACTTCACCTGCCAATGGGGCAGGCGTTGGCCTTCGAAGTCGCCGGATCGCAGCATGCCCGGGATGGCCAGTACGGCTTCCGGTGCTCCCTCGCCGAATACCCGGCACATCGCCTCTTTCACGCGCCGATGAAGCTGTCTGGCCGCGGCACGGGTAGGCACGGCGAAGTAGAGACCCGAGACCGACCCTGCCGCCAGGAGCTGGGTGAAGCGCCACAGCGCGGCCTCGGTCTTGCCGGATCCGGTCTCGGCTTCGAGGATGAGCAGCCGGGCCTCCGGTCCGACATCCCCCACCACGGCTTGTGCGGGATTGGGCTCCAGGAACCCGGTAAGGCCGGAGAAGCTGGGAGCCGGGATGGTAGCGACAGGGCCGGGGTCCAGGCCGATCGTGGCCACCGCCTCCCGAGCGGCGTCATGTGCCGCGGTGTCATGGGAGAGATCGAAGGGTTGGGAGAACGGGAAGAACCTCGTGTCCGAACCGATCCAGTCCGCCAGAGCCGCCAGCCCGGCGACCGCGTGATGGAAGCGGGGATTGCAGGGCAGAGGTCTGCCATCGGATTCGAACGCTGCGGCGAACCACCGGTGCAGGGCTTCACACATGACGGCGGCCTCGGCCCGCCAGTCGTAGTGGGGCACGACGCGCCAATCCGCGAGCATCGGGGCCGACGGTGTCTCAACGGGACGTCCGTGGTGGGCGATCACCGCCAGAAAGAGACTCTCGACCGCCTCTCCCCATTTCATGATCTCCCGCGTTGTACCGTGGAACGGGTGCTCAGGTCGTGGCACAGCGAGAAGCAGGAACGCCAAGCCTTCCTTCAGGTGCCCCTCCGTCGGCCCTCGCCACGAGCCGGGGGGCCAGCCCTTCGCCTGGAAGCCCGGGTGCAGTTTGCCGATGTCATGCAGGAACACGAGGGCTGAAAGCCGCTGGCAATCCGCCTCCGTCAAAGACGCCTCTGCGGCCGTCTCCAGCCGGTCACGGAACACGGGCAACTCCAGCAGCGCCGCAAAGACCGCCGCCACATCCATGCAGTGATGGGCCAAGTGGTGAACTTCATCGCCCTCGGTCTTGCCCCACGCCTGCCGCATCATCGACTACTCGAAGCTGAGCACCACCTTCACCGCCCCGTGGGCCGGCTCCTCGAAGGCCATCTCGAAGGCCTGCTGGATGCGCTCGAAGGGGAGCACGTGGGTGATCATGGGGCGCACGTCGACGCGGCCTTCGGTGATCCACTGCAGGGCGGTGGCGTAGTCGGCGTGGGGGTCGGGCCCCACGGTGGTGACGATGCGGGTCTCGTTGCCGAACATCCCCAGGAAGTGGAGCGACATCACCCCCCGGCCCTCTTCCTTGTTGGGCACCCCGAAGTAGAGGATGGTGCCGCCGCGGCGCACGAGGCCGGCGGCCTGGTGGAAGGTGGACTCCAGGCCCACGGCCTCGACCGCCATGTGGGGCAGCTCGCCGCCGGTGATCGCCAGCACCCGGTCCCGCAGGCCGTCTCCCGGGGCCAGGGCGTGGGTGGCGCCCATCTTGGCGGAGACCTCGCGGCGGTGGGCGAGGGGATCGACGGCGACGATGCGGCGGGCGCCGAGGTTGCGCAGGGCGGCGTTGAAGAGCTGTCCCACCGGCCCCTGGCCGATGACCACCACGTCCTGGCCGATGAGGTTGCCGAGCTTGTAGAAGGCGTGCAGCACGGTGCCGAAGAGCTGGCTCATGAGCACCACCTCGGGCTCGGCATCGGCGGGCAGGCGGATGCAGCTGCCATCGTCGGTGGCCAGGCAGTACTCCTGGTAGAGGGGCCGGTCGAAGCCGTAGAGCAGGACCTGCTCGCCCTCGGCGTAGCGGCCCGACGGACAGGCGGCCACCACGCCCATGGCCTCGTGGCCGCTGGTCCCCGGCGCCAGGGGGTAGTCGCCGCCGAGGCCGACCCAGCAGGGCTTGTCGGTGCCGCAGATCGCCGTGCGCCGCAGCCGGACGAGCATCGTCCCCTCCACGGGCTCCGGGATCTCCTGCTCCAGCAGCTCCCAGCGCCGGGGCGCCACGAGTCTGGCCGATCTCATCATTCGCTTCATGGCGGGCGCAAGCTATCGCCCGGCGGCAGCCCTGTCGAGAGCTTGCCTCCCCGCGGGCGGCACCTGAGATTCGGCGGCCATGAGCGCCCTCGGCCTGCTGGTTCCGCTCGCGGCCTCGGCCCTGGCCGCGGTCCCCGCCAAGGGCCAGTTCCCCCCGGTCCGCCTCGACACCAGCGACGTGATCACCTACCGCGCCCTCAAGCGCGGCGACTTCCGCGCCGAGCACCCGCCCAAGGCCTTCCTGGGCATCCACATGCCGCGGCCGGTGGCCGTCTCCTGCGCCTACGTGGCCCCCGACCCCCGGGCCCGGGTCTTCGCCGAGTCGATCCGCCCGGGGGGCGAGGGCCCCTACCGGCCGCGCGTCGAGAACCTCGCCTTCCGCGGCCTGTTCTCGCGCTCCTGCTCGTGGTGGAACCAGGAGCACGGCCTCTCGCCCATGTACGTCCTCGAGCACGAGCAGATCCACTTCGCCCTCTCCGAGGTGGCGGCGCGGAAGCTGAACCGCGACGTGCCGCGGATGCTCACCTCGGCCTCCGTGGAGTCGGCGTCGGCCGACTCGGTGATCACCCTCGCCCGCCAGCGCATCCAGGCCGCCCTGGAGCGCACCATCGCCGAGACGGGGAAGCTGAACCTGGAGTTCGACCGCGCCACCTCCTTCGGCTTCTCGCTCCATCTCCAGGAGGCCTGGCGGCTGCGGGTGGAGAAGGACCTGGAGGAGCTGGCACGGTTCGCCGCTGACCGGCCCCCCGGCCGGCGAGGGCCGCCAGGGACTGTCGAGCCCCCCGCGATCCCACGGCCCAGGCGTATCCCGGAAGGAGCCGCCGAGTGAGCACCGGCCGCGGATCCGGCGGCGGCTGGCGGCGCGTGCCTGGTTATGTGCCTCCTGGGGGGAGCAATTCCCGCGAGGAGCAGCCCCCTGGGTGCGCGCCGGCGCCCAGACGCGGCCGGCGGCCGAGACACCCTTCGCGGCGAGCCGACAGGTGAGCCCCGAGCCCCCGCAGCTCCCTCCGACGCCGCTGCTCGCGACGGCGGCGACCGCTCTTCCGGCGGTCGAGTTCCTGCGCGCCTGCGGCGAGGTCTTCGCCCGCTTCGGCGAGGAGACGCAGGACTCGGGCAACATCTCCTATGGCGTGGACGTCGACGGGCGCCGGTTCTTCGTCAAGACCCCCGGCGACCTCGGACTCTCCACCGCCTGGGCCGATCACCGCGCCCGGGGCGATCTCCTGAGGAACGCCGCCGTCCTCGCCCGTTCCCTCACCCACCGGGCCCTGCCAACCCTCCACCACGTCGTCGAAGCGCCGGACGGCCCCCTGCTGGTCTACGACTGGGTCGAGGGCCTGCTGCTGCGGGTCGAGGCCGCGGAGCGGACCCGCCCGGGCTCCTCCTTCCACCGGTTCGTGCACCTGCCGCAAGAGACGATCCTCCGGGCCCTCGACGAGATCTACGAGGTCCACCGCCGGCTGGCGGAGCGCGGCTGGATCGCCTGCGACTTCTACGACGGGTCGGTGATCTACGACTTCGAGCGCCACGCCGTGCACCTCGTCGACCTGGACAACTACCACCCCGGGCCCTTCGTCAACGAGATGGGGCGCATGTTCGGCTCGACGCGGTTCATGGCCCCCGAGGAGTTCGCGCGGGGGGCCCGCATCGACGAGAGCACCACCGTCTTCACCATGGGGCGGGCGGCGGCCGTGTTCTTCGAGCCGACCGGGGTTCCCGGCGAAGTCCGGGAGGTCGTGGAGCGCGCCTGCCGCGAGGACCCGGCGGAGCGCTACCCGACGATGGCTGCTTTCCACGAGGCGTGGATGCGGGCGCGCGACGGCGCCGGGACCCGTCAGGGGCGTTGATGGCGGCGTTGCGGATTCGGGATGCTTCCGGGATATTCGCTGGGCCACTCACGAAAACCACGGAGAGATCGAATGACCCGCGCTTCACTGACCCTTTCGCTGGCCCTGGCCCTGGCGGCCGGCCACCTGTCCACCGCTCCGCACGCGGCCCTCGCCCAGGATGACCTTCTCGCCGCGGCCGACGTGGTCGACCGGGATACGCTGAAGGAGTTCGTCCTGGGGGCCAAGGGCCTGCTCGACGCCACCTCCACGGACGAGGAACTGCAGGCCGTCCTCGCCGACCTGCGCACCGAGCGCTGGAGGGAGGGGGCGATCTACATCTTCATCACCGGCTTCGACGGCACCAGCTTCTTCCACGGCGCCAACCCCGCCCGCGAAGGCACCAACAACTACGAGCAGGAGGACGCCAACGGGGTCAAGATCGTGCAGGAGCTGATCAAGGCGGCCGAGGCCGGGGGAGGGTGGGTGCACTACCTCTTCGACAACCCCGCCGTCGAGGGACCCGACGAGTCCCCCAAGGTGAGCTACGCCGCGCCGATCGAGATCCAGGGCAACAGCTACTACATCGGCGCCGGGCTGTACCTCGATCCGGAGCAGACCAACGTGGCGCCGGCCTCGTGGGGCGCCCTGAAGATGCGGAGCCCATAGGGGAGGCGCCGCTCGCGCCGCGGCCCTGCCCCACGCACCTGGAACCACATTCCCGGGAAAGCGCCATGTCCTGCAAGTTCATGTTCCTGCCGCCGGCGGACGACCGCCGCCGCCGCTGGGCCGAAGCCCTCGGCGAGGCGGTGCCGGAGATCGAGATCCTGTTGCCCGAGTCGCGGGAGGAGGCGCTGGAGCGGATCGGCGAGGTCCGCGGCGCCTTCGGCACCCTCGACCCGGAGCTGCTGGCCGCCGCCCGGGAGCTGACCTGGCTGAGCGCCCCGGCGGCGGGGCCGGGCCCGGGGTTCTACTTCCCGGAGCTGATCGACAGCGACGTGACGGTCACCAACCAGCGCGGCATCTACTCCGACCACATCTCGGCCCACATCATGGCCCTCGTCCTCGCCTTCGCGCGGGGCCTGCACCTCTACATGCCGCAGCAGCTCCAGGGGGTGTGGATCTCGGCCGGGGAAGCCGCGCCCACCGTGCATCTGCCCGAGGCCACGGCCGTCCTCATCGGCGCCGGCGGCATCGGCGGCGAGACGGCGCGCCACCTGGCCCACTTCGGCATGCACGTGATCGCCATCGACCCGCGCGTGCCCGAGCCGCCCAAGGGCGTCCATGAGCTGCACCGGCCCGAGGCCCTGGACGAGCATCTCGGCCGCGGCGACTTCGTCATCCTGACGGCTCCCCAGACGCCGGCCATGGAGGGCCTGATGAACGCGGAGCGGCTGGCGCGGATGAAGCCCACCGGCGTGCTGATCAACATCGGCCGGGGCGTGAACGTGGTCCTCGACGACTTGGCCGACGCCCTGTACGCGGGCACCATCGGCGGCGCCGCGCTGGACGTCTTCGAGATCGAGCCGCTGCCCGAGGGCCACCGGCTGTGGAAGGCGCCCAACTTCCTGATGACGCCCCACGTGGCCGGCGCCGGCCCCTACCTCGAGGACCGGCGCCTGCAGCTGCTGATCGACAACTGCCGGCGGCTGCGCGACGGCGACGAGTTGGTCAACGTGGTGGACAAGAAGAACTGGTTCTAGGCCGCGGCCCCGAGCCGGGCGCGCGGGTCAGTCCGAGGCGGTGGGCAGGCTGCCCACGATCAGCAGCCAGCCGTGGGTCTTCACCGGCCGCCGGACCTCCCACTCCTTCAACTCGCCCCCCAGGTTCTTCTCGGCGCGTTCGCACAACTCGTCGAAGGGGGGGCGCCCAGGGTCGGCGACGATGATCTGCTCGACGCCGGCGCGCGTCGCCTTGCGGATCATCCGGTACAGGGGATCGACCATCTCGTCCCAGAAGCAGATGTCGGCGCCCAGGATCACGCGGGTGCCGTCCAGTTGGGCCTTGGTGAGCTTCTCGAAGCGGGAGCGCCGCGTCTGCAGGGTCACGCCGTTGACCTCGGCGTGCAGGTGCAGGTAGGGGAAGACCTTGGCGTCGGCGTCGACGCCCACGACCTCGGCGCCGTGCTTCCTGGCGCAGTAGATGCCGAGGAGCCCCCAGCCGCAGCCGACCTCCATCACCCGGGCGCCGGCGGGCAGGCCCTGGCGCTCGAGGAAGTCCATGATCAGGTAGCTGCTGTTCCAGAACCGGTCGCCGTGGATCTCCGGCTCGTGGTCCTTCTTCAGGGCCCGCACCCGCGGATGGGCGGGCTTGAGGATGGTCACGCCGTAGGCCTCGCGCTGCGTCGTCTTGTCGGACTTGTGCTTGTTCTTGCCCATGTCTCGACGGGGAGAGAGATTCAGGTGCTTCTGTGCAAAGGGGAAGAAGTGCGAAACCTAGGCATTCGGCAGATGGCGGCAACCGGCGGCGCTCCTTGACGATCACCGCGGCCCTGCGCTCGCGCTGGTCCGCCCCCGGCGGCTACCGCGAGTTCCTGCAGATCGCCTTCCCCCTGATCCTCAGCACGGCGAGCTGGAGCATCCAGCACTTCGTCGACCGCGTCTTCCTCACCTGGTACTCCACCGACGCCCTGGCCGCGTCCCTGCCGGCGGGGCTGACGAGCTTCGTCTTCGTCAGCTTCTTCCTCGGCATCGCGGGGTACGTCAACACCTTCGTCGCCCAGTACGTGGGCTCGGGCCGCCCCGAGCGGGTGGGGGCCGCCTTGTGGCAGGGCGGCTACCTGGCGATGCTGAGCGCCGTGGCCGGCGTCCTGGTGGCCCTCATGGCGGTGCCGATCTTCGACCTCGTGGGCCACGAGGAGCCGATTCGCTCCAACGAGATCGTCTACTTCCGCATCCTCTGCTGGGGCATGGGCCCCCTGATCCTGTCCACCGCCCTCGCCTGCTTCTACAGCGGCCGCGGCCGCACCTGGTCCGTCCTCGGCGTCAACGCCGCCGCCACCGGCGTCAACATCGTCCTCGACTACGGGCTGATCTTCGGCGCCTGGGGCCTGCCCGAGATGGGTCTGCGCGGCGCCGCCTGGGCGACCAACACGGCGGCCGTCTTCGCCGCCGGCCTCTACATCCTCCTGCTGGCGCGGCCCTCCCACCGCCGGCGCTTCTCCACCTACGCCGCCTGGCGCTTCGACCGCGCCTTGTTCACACGCCTCCTCCGCTACGGCGGCGCCAACGGCGTCAACTTCATGCTCGACATCTTCTCCTTCACCTTCTTCATCCTCATCATCGGCCGCGTGGGCACCCTGGAGCTGACGGCGAGCAACCTCGCCTTCAACATCAACAGCCTCGCCTTCATGCCCCTCATCGGCGCCGGCATCGCCGTCTCCACCATGGTCGGCCAGCGTCTCGGCGCCGAGGCCCCCGCCGCCGCCGAGTACTGCACCTGGAGCGGCCTCCACGTGGCTCTCGCCTACGCGGCGATCATGACCGCCGCTTATATCCTCGTGCCCGACCTCTTCCTGCTGCCCTACGGGGCCGGCGCCTCGGGCGAGGAGTTCGTCCACGCCCGCGACCTGGCCCGCTCGCTGCTGCGCATCGTCGGCCTCTACTGCCTCTTCGACGCCGCCTACATCATGTTCACCGCCGCCCTCAAGGGGGCCGGCGACACGCGCTACATCATGTACGCCGGGTTCCTTCTGGGCCTGTCGATCATGGTGGCGCCGCCGCTCATCGCCGTGGAGTGGTTCGACGCCGGCGTCTACACCGTGTGGGTCTTCATCGTCGCCTACCTGGCGGTGGCGGCGGCCGTGTTCTACCGGCGCTTCCGGATCGGCCCCTGGAAGTCGATGCGCGTCATCGAGGAGTCGGCGGGAGAGGCTTCGCCGGCGGCGGACGCGGCCTCGTGAGCTTCTGGGGCATCGACCTCGGGGGCACCAAGATCGAGGGGGTGGTGCTGCCCGCGGCCGATTCCCTCGAGCCCCTGTGCCGCCTGCGGGTGCCCACCGACAGCCACCTCGGCTACGACCGGGTGCGCCAGCGCGTCGCGGAGCTGGTGGAGGGGCTGGCCGCCGAGACCGGGGATCGACCCGAGGTCCTGGGCATCGGCACCCCCGGCGTGCTGGACCCGCGGTCCCGCACTCTGAAGAACTCCAACGCCACCTGCCTCAACGGCCGCCCCCTGCTCGACGACCTGACCGCCGATCTCGGCTGCCGGGTGGAGATGGCCAACGACGCCAACTGCTTCGCCCTCGCCGAGGCCCGCCTCGGCGCCGGCCGCGGGGCCGGCATCCTCTTCGGCGTCATCCTCGGCACCGGGGTCGGCGGTGGTGTCGTCGTCGACGGCCGGGTGCTGCACGGGGGGCAGGGCATCGCCGGCGAGTGGGGCCACAACGTCCTCGACCCCGGGGGGGATCCGTGCTACTGCGGCCGGAGGGGATGCGTCGAGACGGTGCTCTCAGGCCCGAGCCTGGAGAGGTTCTACGAGGAGCGCAGCGGCACCCGGCGAGAGCTGCCCGAGATCGCCTCCCGCGCCGAGTCGGGGACCGACGAGGCAGCGGCCGCCGCCGTCGAGCGGCTCGCGGAGGGCTTCGGCCGCGCCATTGCCTCCGTGGTCAACATCCTCGACCCCCACGTCGTCGTCCTCGGCGGCGGGGTCAGCAACGTGGACGCCCTCTACGGCCGCGGCGTGGAGGAGATGGCGCGCTGGGTCTTCAACGACCGCCTGGACACGCGGGTGGTGCGCAACGAGCTGGGCGACTCGGCCGGCGTCTTCGGCGCGGCGATGCTGGCGGCTTCGGTGGAGGGGTAGGAGCGCTCAGGCCGGAGAGCATCCATGGGGTTCACTTGAGAAGAAGCAACCGGCGTGTTGCCACACTTCGGGGGCCGGACAAGCGCGCCCAGTAGACGCCGGATGCGACGCCCGCAGCGTTCCAAACCACCTCCCCTGGAAGCCCAGCAGCCTTCCGGGGAACGATCTCTTGACAGGGTGGACGCCGTAGGTGGCGGGTCCGGGGGCTGTGGCGAAGGACGGGCACAGGGTGCCAACAAGGGCCACGATCCCGGTCAAGGCGGCGAGTCCTTGATGTGGCCGGCCGGCTGATCTCGCTTACACACCTTTTGACAGGACCTCCGGACGACCCGAGAGTAAGGAATAGATGCGTTGAAGCTGGACCTCAGCCTCACCTTTCTCCCGTTAGGAAGACATGAAAACCCTCGCATGGTTGATCGCCCTGTCGCCTGTTCTCGCCCATGCCGATGAGGAGCTCATCGGTGTTTGGGAGAGGACCATTTACTGGGACGACACGCTCGGCGTGTACGCAGAGGCCACGATTCGTTACACCTTCAAGATCGACAACCAGTTCGAGCTGTATCAGAACATCGTCTTGCACGACCACACCATGCTGCCCACAGCTGACGGGGCGGCCGAGGTCCCGGCTGATGGGGATCCCGTTGTCGACCGGGATCTCGTTGTCCTGGGCTCGGGGACCTACTGGACCGTGGCCGACAGCCTGTTCCTCGACGTGACCGAAGTAGAAGAGACCCTGAACCGAGATTCCCTGGTGGCCATCCTCACGCATCTAGGCAAGTGGATGGCCCTTCACCTCTGCGATATGACCGGGGGCTGCCCCGAGGACTACGCGGCCTACCAGGAGGCGGTCGTGGCGGAGGTGATTCGGGAGTTCAG
>JAJDTN010000147.1 GCA_022827165.1 Candidatus Latescibacterota bacterium | reverse complement strand
CGCGGCTCGGGAATCGGCCGAGTCCGGGGGGGGGGGAGGGGTGGTTGAGGATGAGGAAGCCGGTATGGGGCGGATCGTGCGCATCGAGGCTGGAGCGCTTGCCGAGCCGGTGTTGGTTGCGCGTCAGGCCCTGGGGCGCCTCGCCGTGTTCCCCTGGTGGGGGGAGGCGCGGGTGCGTGGGTTGGATGGCGCGCCGGTCGAGGTCGAGCTGGTGGAGCCGGCCCTGGAGAGCGAGGACGCCGGGGGCCCTGGGGACGCTGAGGAGGAACGCGGGGGCTCGGGCCCGGAGACCGAGGCCGCCCGAGCCGTCAGGGACACCGGCGCCAGCCGGGACTCGGAGGAGGAACGCGGCGGCTCGGGACTGGAGTTCGAGTCCGGCCGAGCCGTTGCGGATACCCTGGGGAGCGAGGTCGGCAGCGGCGCCGGGAACGCGGAAGACCCGGAGGGCTCGGGCCTTGGGATCGAGTCCACCGGTGGCGCGGGGGACGGCCAGGAGGGGGCACGGGAGGACGCGAGCCTGGGGCTCGGAGACGGCGAGGCTGGCGGCGACTCGGAGGAGGGACCCGGAGGCTTGGGCCTCGAGCTCGGGGCCGTCAGTGGCGACGGGACGGACGAAGAAGACGCGCGGGAGGAACTCCGCCTCGAGGCCGCTGTCACCGCCTGGCTGTCCTACTACGGCCCGGTCGACCGCGTCCGGCTCGCGGGGACCCTGGGCCTCGGCGACCCGCTGCTGGCGTCCGTGCTCGACGACCTGGCCGGGGAGCAGGCCGTCGTCGTCGGTACCCTGGTCGAGGGCGCGGAGCAGGAGCAGGTCTGCGAGGCGGAGAACCTCGAGTCCCTGCTGCGCATGGCCCGGGCCGACGCGACGCCGGCCTTCCAGGCCCTGCCGGTGGACCAGCTGCCGCTGTTCCTCGCCGTCTTCCAGGGCCTCCACGAGCCCGGGGATACGCCCGAAGCCCTGCGCCGCCGGCTCGAGCCTCTCCTCGGCTGCGACGCCCCCGCCGGCCTGTGGGAGACCGAGATCCTGCCGGCGCGAATGCGCGGCTACCAGACGCCGCTCCTCGACGGGGTCCTGCAGGAGAGCGGCCTGCGCTGGGTCGGCTGCGGCCGCGAGCGCCTGACCTTCTGCTTCGAGCACGACCTCGACCTGCTCGCCGGACCCACCGCCGACGACGAGGAGCCGGACGGCTCGGGGAACGGCGCGGCCTCCCTCTTCCCCGACCCCCACGGCCGCTACGACTTCTCCACCCTCCAGGAGCTGGCCGGCCTCGACGCTCCCGCCCTGGCCGCGGCCCTGTGGGACGGCGCCTGGTCCGGCCGCGTCGGCAACGACTCCTTCGCCGCCGTCCGCCGCGGACTGGACACAGGGTTCCGGCCGCCCGAGGCGCCCGCCGCGGAAGGCCTCCCGCCCGGCGGCGGACTCCGGGGCCCCCGTCCGCGCGGGGGCCGCCTGTCGCGAAGGGCCGCCGGCCGCTGGCGGGGAACCACCGTCTACCCCGGCAGTTGGCAGCTCCTGCCGGAGCCGGAGCCGCCGGGGGACCCGCTGGAGGAGGAGGAGCGCAACAAGGACCGCGTGCGCCTTCTCCTCGACCGCTACGGGGTCCTCTTCCGGGAGCTGCTGCAGCGCGAGCGGCCCGCCCTGCGGTGGAAGGGGCTGTTCCGCGCCCTGCGGCTGATGGAGCTCTCCGGCGAGATCCTCGCCGGCCACTTCTTCGAGGGCGTGCCGGGGCCCCAGTTCGCCAGCCACCGCGCCTTCCGCCTGCTCTCCCGGGACCTGCCGCGGGAGGCCGTGTTCTGGCTCTCCGCCGCCGATCCGGCCTCCGCCTGCGGCCTCGGGCTCGAGGGCCTGCGCGCCTCCCTGCCGCGGCGGGTGGCGGGCACCCACCTCGTCTACCACGGGCCGCGGCTGGTGCTGGAGTCGCACCGCAACGGCCGGCGGCTGGTCTTCCACGTCGCCCCCGACGACCCGCGCCTGCCCGAGTACCTGGCGCCCCTCGACCACCTCCTCACCCGCGCCCGCCAGCCGGTGCGCCAACTGGAGATCGAGACGGTCGACGGCGCCCCGGCGGCGTCCAGTCCCTTCGCCGACGTCCTCGGCGCCCACTTCGATCTGCGGCGCGACCACCACAGCCTGATCCTGCTGCGCAACGTCTGACGGAACCGGTAGGAGCCGGCCCGTCCAGTTCGTATCTTGCGCGCCCCCCCGGGGCCCGGACAGGCCCTGGGGTGGTTTTCTCAGCGGTCCCCGGGTCCTTTCCGGACCCGCCCTCGTCAGGCGCGCCCCGCGCCGGAAAGGGAGCCTGTCATGGCCCAGGACGTGAAGACGGCCGAGCAGATCCTGCAGGAGAAGGGCGGCGAGCTGTACTCGGTGGGGGAGGACGCCACCATCCTGGAGGCGCTGCGCCTCATGGTGGAGAACAAGGTCGGGTCCACCCTGGTGGCGGAGGGAAGCCGCCCGGTGGGCATCTACACCGAGCGGGACCTGATGCGCAACACCATCGATCCCTCCTTCGACCCGGGGACGGCCCGCATCGGGGACTACATGACCCGCGGACTGAAGTTCGCCCCCCACACCGACAATGCCTACGAGCTGATGGACAAGTTCCTCGGCCTGCGGCTGCGCCACCTGCTCATCGACCGGGCCGGCGAGTTCATCGGACTCCTCTCCATCGGCGACGTGATCCGCAGCGCCCTGCAGGAGCGCACCCGCGAGCTGGAGGCGCTGCAGCAGGTGGTGCAGTGGGAGTACCACGAGGAATGGAAGCCGCGCCGCTGAGCGCGGCCTGGCCATGACCGTGGAACTCGCCCTCATCGGCGACTCGATCCGTATGGGCTACCAGGAGACCGTCCGCCGCGCGCTGGAGCCGGGGATCCGCGTGCGCTCGCCGGAGCCCAACGGCGGGCCCTCCCGCAACGTCCTGGAGCACCTCGACGAGTGGGTGCTGGACCGGCCCCCGGACGTGGCCCACCTCAACTGCGGCCTCCACGACCTGGCGAAGGACTTCGACTCCGGCCTCGCGCGGGTGCCGCTGGAGGAGTACGGGACCAACGTGGCCCGCATTCTCGAGCGCGTGCAGGCCGCCGGCATCCGCCCCGTGTGGGCCACGATCACCCCCGTGGACGAGGTCCTCCACCACCGCAACAAGAGCTTCGACCGCTTCGAGGCCGACGTGGACGCCTACAACGCGGCCGCGCTGGAGGCCGCCGGGGCCGCGGGGGTCGCCGTGAACGACTTGTTCCGCGTGATCGAGTCCGCCGGCCGGGGGCGGCTGCTGCGCGACGACGGGGTCCACTTCACCGACGAGGGCAGCCGCCTCCTCGGCGAGGCGGTGGCCGCCTTCGTCCGCGGCCTGCCGGGCGTCGATTCCAGGAGCGCCGATGGGTAGGCTGGAGGGCCGCGTCGCCGTGGTCACCGGCGGGGCCACCGGCATCGGGGGGGCCGCCGCCGAGCTCTTCGCCGCCGAGGGCGCCCTGAGCGTGATCCTCGACCGCAACGAGGAGGAGGGCCGGGCCACGGCCGAGCGGATCACCGCCGCCGGGGGGCGGGCCGAGGTCCACCCCCTCGACGTGCGCTCCCACGAGGAGACAGCCGGCGTCTTCGGCGAGATCGGCGACCGCCACGGCCGCGTCGACGTGCTCCTGTGCAGCGCCGGCGTGCTCGACGGCGCCTACCGGAAGATCGCCGACCTGCCCGAGGAGGAGTGGGACGCCACCCTCGACACCAACCTCAAGGGCACCTACCTGACGGCGCGCTCCGCCGCTCCCCTGCTGCGGGCGGCGGGACGTTCGGTGCTGCTCCTGGTCTCCTCCGGCGCCGGCGTGCGCGGCGCCTCCTCCTCCTACGCCTACGCCGCCAGCAAGGCGGGCATGCACGGCATGCAGTACAACTTCGAGAGCGACCTGGGGCCGGGCGGCACCCGCGTCCACGTGATCTGCCCCGGCGGCATCGCCACGCCCCTGAAGCTGCGCAACATCGCCCAGGGCGCCGAGGCCCGGGGGCAGGACCCGGAGGCCGCCGTGGCCGCGGCCCGGCGCTCCCTCGGCGACCCGGCTGGCGTCGCCAGAGTCCTCGCCTTCCTCGCCTCCGACGACGGCGAGTACGTGCGCGGCACGGTCTTCACCCGCTAGTCCGCCTCAGGGCACCAGCTCCTTCGACACCACCGCCCGCGTCGTCACCGGGAAGGCTCCCGGCTCGCAGCACTGGCAGATCTGCACGTCCACCGCCGCGCTGGCCAGCATGTAGGCGTCCTCGAAGCCGAGACC
>JAJDTN010000072.1 GCA_022827165.1 Candidatus Latescibacterota bacterium | reverse complement strand
GTGGAGGCGCCGCGGCCGTTCATCTATTCGACGCCGCCGAGAACCATCGCCGCCGGTGAGCGTCTTCAGTACCAGGTGAGGGCGATCCGCTCCATCGGCGACCTGCGCGCCATCACCGATCCGGCGAAGCAGGAGGACCCGGGGGCCGGGGGGCGGTACCAGGCGGCCTTCCGCGACGGCGACGAGCTGCTCTTCATCCTCGACGAGGCCCCGCCCTTCATCACCCTCGACCGCGAGACCGGGATCATGACCCTGGCCCCCGGCGCCGCCGACGTGAGCACCCACACGGTGACGGTCCGCGTGCAAAACCAGAACGGCGGCGTCGACGTGCAGGGCTGGGACGTCCGCGTCGTCGAGGCCCCGCCGGCCACAAGCCCGGTCCCCTGAGGCTCAGCCCCCCGGCTCGTCCAGCCCCGCCTCGGCCAGCGCCTCGAGCAGGTACGGCACCCCGAAGAACAGCAGGCTCAGGGCCATGGGGCTCATGCCCACGGAGCCCCGCCTCTTGGGGTCGTCGCTCCGGTCCTGCATCTGCATGAGCCGCTCGAGGACGGCGCGGGCGATCTCGAGGTAGGACTCGCGGCCGGTGAGGCGCCAGGCGTAGGCCAGGTGCCGGCAGACGATCCCGTAGTAGTGCTGCGACAGGGCGAACTCCGCGCCGGTGGACCCGGGCCCGCCGCAGAACCAGTCCACGGCGCGGACGTAGGCGGCGGCCACGTCCTCCCTCCCGGTGAGCCGGTGCAGCAGCTCGACGCCGATGAGCAGGTAGTGGCTCTGGTAGCCCTTCTGTTCCTCGTAGGGCATGACCCGCACGATCGGCTTGTCCCGGCCCCGCAGCTCCAGGTGCTCCTCGTCGCTGAAGGGGGGCGCCCCCAGCTCGACGGCCAGGGTCGTGCCCTCGGAGGCCATGCCGTAGGGGTTCTGCAGCGCCAGCCGGTCCGGCGTCGACACCTGGAACCGCTTGTGCCAGCTGCCGTCGTCGTTCTGCCCGCGGGCGATGACCTCCCAGACCTCCTCGGCCCGCCGCAGGAACGACTCGTCACCCGTCACCTCGTAGAGGTAGAGCAGGCCGCGGAAGGCGTTGCCGATGCCGCGCAGGCTGAAGCTGTACTGGGCGTCCTCGGTCCAGTGGAACCCGCGCAGGAAGCCGCCGGCCTCGCGCAGCACCTCCAGGGTGCGCAGGTCGCCGGTGAGGTAGTAGTGGTCGACCCAGTTGTCGATGAAGGTGTGGGAGGCGCAGGGCTCGTCGCCGAAGTGGTCGGTGCTGTGGCGGTAGCAGCCGCCCACGAAGTAGGGGCGGAAGGGATGCCAGTGGCAGGTGTCGACGTCGACGGAGTGGCGGGTCATCGCCTCGCCGAGGTCGAACCACTCGGCCGCGCCGGTCCGCAGGTACTCGATCCAGACGCCGTGGCGCGGGTCCCACTCGCTGTTGCACCAGCCCCAGCGCCCGGTGAAGCGCCAGTCGTCGTCGGCCTCGTCCCAGGCCACGAGGGCGTCGCCGTAGTCGAAGAAGCCGTACCAGCGGCCGATCCGGATCTGCCGCTGCATCCACTCCACGAAGCCGGCGAGCATGCGGTCCGAGCGCGGAAAGGCGCCGCCCGCCGGCGCGAACCCGCCGGTGGCCCGGCACCGCGCCAGGTGCCAGGGGTCGACCGCCGCGTGGGGCGGACTCAGCAGGCCGCGCAGGCTGCCGACGGCGCTCTCCGAGTCGCCCGAGGCGAACCAGGCGGCGAAGAGCTCGGTGGTCCGGGCGGCGCCGGTGCCGTCGGAGTAGACCCCTTCGCCTTCGTGCCAGGCGACCTCCTCCGAGTAGCGCCCCAGGCTCAGGAGCCGGCCCTCGGGGTGGTGCCAGGGCATGGCGGCGATGCCGCCGCCGGAAACCCGCAGCGCCGTGGGATGCTGCTCGGCCATGTGGCGCATGGCCAGGCCCAGGCCGCCGGCGCCGCTCTCCGCCGTGAGCCAGCCCTCGGTGCGCTCGCCCTCGCTGACCCGCCCGTCGCCGCCGGTCTCGATCTGGCGGAAGTGGGCGTCCTCCTGCTGGGCCAGGAGCAGCTCGCCGCCGGCGGGGAGGCCCACGGCGCGGTGCGGCTCCGCCGCCGACCGGCAGAGGATCTCGCCTCCGCCATCGGGCAGGGGCAGGCGCAGGCCGATCTCGGCGACCTGCGTCTCCCGCGGGTTGAGGGTGAAGACCACGGTGTGCTGCATGCGCACGAAGGGCTGACCGGCGAAGGCGTGGATGCGCACCACGAAGCGCAGGGGCCGGTAGCCGGTGTAGTGGTGCATCGGCGCCCGCTGCTCCAGGGCGCCCCGGCAGGTGATGACCGACCGCAGGGGGCCGGCCTCCTCCACCTCCACCGACCACTCCCGGGGCGCCAGGCTGGCCAGGCACTCGCCGCCCATCCCGTAGATCCGCCGCCGGGTGCCCCCGAGGAACTCGCCCTCGCGGATGTGCGCCCACAGCTCGCCGCCGCCCTCCCCCGACAGGTCGGTCTCCGCCTGGAAGACGCCGTCGACGCGGCGGCCGAGCTCGACCCGCTCGAAGAGCCCGGGGCGCAGCCGGGAGAGGGAGAAGCGCAGCGGTCCGGTGCACACGACCACGGCCTCCTCCTCCTCTGTTACCTCCACCGCCTCTTCCGCGGAAACCGCGGCGGGCGCACCGGCCTGCAGGTGGTAGACGGAGGTCCCGCCGCCGTCGACCCGGGCCTGGAAGTCGGCCAGCACCCACTTGAGCGAGCCGTCGGGCCAGCGCGCCAGGGGCCGCAGCTGTACCGGGACCGCGCCATCCGGCCCGGCCAGCGTCAGCTCGCCGGCAGCGCCCACGGCCCCTTCGGGCAGCGGCACGCCGCGGGTCAGCGGCCAGTCGGAACGCTCCTGCCCGTCGCGGGCCGTCACCGTCAGTCGAATCGGTTCCATCGTCATCGCTCTCCTCAGACCACCAGGGCCCCGGCTTCGAGACTGCGCTCGCCGATGGCCCGCACCTCGTCGGCGCTGGTGCTGCCGTCGCCGTAGAGCTCGGCCGTGTAGCGCACCTCGAAGACCGAGCCGGCGGGCACCGGGTCCTGCTTCGGGTGGAGGTTGACGTGCACGTCGATGTAGTTGCCGCACACGGAGTAGTGGAAGGGGGTCCCGGGGTGCTGGGGGTTGTCGAAGAAGGCCAGGACGTTGCCGTGGTCGGCGGCGAAGAGCCCGTAGAACAGGTGCGGTCCCGGGTCGCTCTTGGCCGGGCTGTGGACGCTGCAGTCCGGGCGCAGGGTGTAGACCAGCGACGAGCCGCCCCGGGTCATGAACAGCACGGCGTCGTGGAGCCAGGTCTCCACCAGCCGCGAGGGGTAGGGGAAGATGTCGGAGAACTCGACGTTGGCGCCCTCCCACTGCTCCTCCACCTCCATGCGCATGCGCACCTCGATCCGCGGCCTCGGGTGGTCGCCGGGGATCGTCAGCCAGGTCCGCGAGCGGGCCCGCCGGTTGGGGTTGGTGCCGCTGAAGTGGAGCCGCACCCGGTCCGGCCCGTTCTCCAGCACCTCGAAGGTGTCGTTGGTGTTGCAGTAGTGGTGGCGGGAGATGCCGCAGGAGAGGAACCAGGCCATGGGCATCTCCCAGAGGACCGGATCGGTCTGCCCGTGGTTGGTCCAGCGGTGCACGGCGCCGCTGAAGAGGTCGAGCTCCAGCTCGGGGCGCTCCTTGTTGCGGCTGCTCCAGACCGCCAGGTCGCGGCGGTTGCCGGCGCGGCGCTGCAGGTCGAGGCCGCTGATCTCGCTCTGGTAGGTCGCCTGCACGCCGGGGAGCTTGTCGATGCCGATCGTCGTCGGCGCATCCGCCTTGAGAGCGGCGCTGACGATGACATCGTCCACCGAGTCGTTGCGGTGGCTCATCTCCATGACCACGCAGATGTCGTCGGTGAGCTCCCCCTCCGACATCAGCTGCGCGCGGGTGATTTCGCCGTCGACGGTGGCCGCCACGGCGCCGCGGTGGCGCGGGTCGGTCTTGCGCCGGTAGTGGCGCAGGCGCACGGTGCGCTCGTGCTCGTCGGCGGGGAAGGTGACGCGCACCGAGGCCGGGTCGCCCTGGCCGATCTCGTAGGTGCCGTCCTCGGGGGTGTAGCCGCGGAAGCTGCCGCCGTGGACCTCGGGTGTCAGCGGCTCCTGCACGGCGGCGATACGGCGCTCCAGATCCGCCTCGTCGTCGGCCACCGAGAGCACCAGGGTCGCCGCGTGGGTGACGTCGGCCTCGGCGCCGTCCTCGAGCCAGGAGAGGCGCAGCCGCGGACCCTCGCCGCAGAGGCTCGCCTCCACCCCCGCCGACGGCGACCGCTTCCAGCCGAGGTTGCCCCGGGCCCACTGCTGCATGCCCGTGGGCCAGCGCGAGGCGTAGAAGGGCGGCACCGCCCCGTGGTCGTAGCCCATCGACAGCGCCTCGCCCTCGTCGCGCTGCCAGTAGAGGCCCAGCGGCGGCCGCTCCGCGCCCGATAGCAGGACCCGCCGGGAGGCCAGTTGCTCCCCGAAGGCGCGGCGCTCGCCGGCGCCGGACTCGCTCAACTCCGCGTCGCCCAGGCGCACCCGGCGATACCCGGGGTCGCCGTCGACCTCGGCCCAGACCGCCTCCACGGGGCCATGGCCCACGGGGTCGACGGTCTGCAGGGCCCAGGTCACGTGGACGTCGCCCTCGGGGTAGATCCACACGTCCTGGCGGCCGTCGCCGTGGTAACGTCCGTCCTCGTCGAGCAGGTCGAAGGCGACGCGCATGCCGATGCGCACCGGCCCCTCCTCGAGGAAGTGGAACTTCGGCGCCGGATCGTTCTCCTGGCGCACGAGCAGGGTGCCGCCGGAGCGGGACTTCAGTCGCAGGCGCGTCGCCAGCCGCAGGAGATGGGCGGGCGTCTCGCCCGTCGCCGGGGGCTCGGGCACTTCCCCCGTGTCGCGGGCCACGTGCAGGACACCGCCCTGGTGGCGGGCGAAGCAGACGGCCGCGGTGCCGATGCGGCCGAGCCAGTGGGTGCGCAGGTCGGCGAAGGTGCCATTCGCCATGGCGGTCATCTCCTGGTCAGCGGGTCTCCGGCGAAGGGCCGGGCGAGGAGGGTCCCGGTATCATAGGGGCCGGCCCCGGAGGCGCCCAAGGGCCGGGGCCTCCGGCCCTACTCGATCCAGAAGGAGTAGATCCCGGCGCGCTCGAGGCGGAAGGCGAGGCGCACGTAGCGGTCCTTCAGTGGACGCAGGGAGTCGCCCCCCGACCACGACATGGGCGCCCGCAGGCTGTCGCCCTCCAGGGGAGCGCAGTCGGCGAAGCCGAGACCGGCGACCGGTGTCCCGTCCTCCTCGAGGACGGCGGCCCTCACCGACCCGCCGCCGTCGGCGCGGGCGTTGACGCACAAGGTGCCGGCGCCGCTGAAGACTAGGGGCCGGGTGATCACCTCGCCGGGCTCGTCGCCGGCCTCGAGAGAGACGAAGCGGTCGCGGTCGAGGACCCCGAGCCCCAGGGCGGACTGCCAGGTCTCCTTGCCCAGGGTCAGCCCCTTGCAGCCGGGGATGCCGCCGTAATGCCCGTGGTAGTAGAGCCGCACCTCGTCCTGGGCGATCACCGGGCCGGCGACGGTGGTCCTCTGGGCGATGCGCAGGTAGTGGGCGTCCCAGCCGTCGTCGGGGCCGACGGGGACCAGGGGCCGGCGGTCGCCCAGGTAGTACCAGTGCCGGCCGTCGCGGCTGCCGGCGAGCCGGATCCAGTTGCGCTTGAAGCCGCCGGCGTGCCTCGGCGTCGCCTCGCAGGACGGGTCCGGGATGTTGGCCGTCATCGACAGACAGCCGAGCCACATGTCCTCGTAGGGGAACCCGTCGGCTTCGTAGATGCCGTACATCCCCGGGGTGCGCGCGTCCTCGGCGTCGGGGTAGGCGTAGATCCGAGGGGCGCTCCAGTGGACCAGGTCGTCGCTCTCCGACCAGCCGGCGACGCGCGCCTCGTAGCGGCCTGTGGAGCCCCCGTCGCGAGAGTGCGGGTGGAAGGGGAAGCGCGGGTCCGGACCGACCGTATGCTTGGTGTGGGCCACGTACTTCTCGAGGACCGGGTCCCAGCGCACCTGCAGGACATCGCCGAGGCCCTCCGGAAAGGGGTCCTCGGGGCTGGTGTGGCGGAGACCCGAGGAGCCCTTGCGCAGCAGGGAGGTGTCGGCCTCCCAGGTCCAGCGCCGTCCGTCCGGGGAGGTGTAGAGGGCGATGGAGACGGTGGGGCCGGTGAACGGCGTCTCTCCCGGCGGCTGGCGGGGCCGGCCGCGGTCGAGGATGACCACCTTCCAGCGGCGCTCGGGATCGGGCTCCCAGGGCTCGAAGAGCAACCCGTGGAGCTGGCCCTGCAGCGGCCGCCAGGGAGCCGACGCATGGTCGCGGCACAGGACCGGATCGGGGTCGAACCGCCAGTCGAGACCGTCGTCGGAGCGCGCCGTCCACACGATCCGCTCGCGGGCCTCCGCCGGCTCCGGCGCCCCGGCGAGCCGGCCCCGCCAGCCGTTGGCGTAGAGGCGGTAGCCGCCCTCCGGCTCCGGGTGCACCCAGCAGGCCCACAGGTCCTCCACGAGGGGGTTGGCCGGATGCTTGCGCACCTCGTGCAGGCGCCGCTCCAGGTTGGTGCTGCGGGCGATCCAGAAGGTGTCGGCGAAGAGCTGATGGGAGCCGTCCACGCGGGTGCGCCAGGACGAGAGGTCCTGCGGGAACTGGGCCTTCTCGTTGAGCAGCAGGCTGTAACCCTGGGGGAAGGCGGACCAGTCGGCGGTGGGCGTGGTCATGGGGTCGTTCTCCAGGCTCCGGGGGGGACGGCGGTCGGGGCGGCCTACGTTATCCGGGGGACGGAGCCCCGGTCAACCCTCGTCCCCGCTTCGGGATCCCGCGAGGCCGGAGTGACGATCGCGGACCCTTGCGCTGGCGCCCTTCGGGCGATGGCCTGGACGGCAAGCGAGTCCCGCTCCCCTCCGCGCGGCCGCAGGCCCGGGGGGCGAGGCGGGAGCGCCGATCGCGGGACCCGCCCCTCCTCCTCCGCGGTCCCGGCGGCTCCTCGGGCGATGGTCTGCGCGATGATGGGGAACCCCGCGCCCCTCCGCCGCCGTGGCGGTCCCGGCGGCGCCTCGAGGTGGTGGCCTGGGGCGCCGATCGCGGAACTCCGTGCCCCGCCGCTGCCATGGCGGTTCCGGCGGCGCCTGGGGCGGTGGCCGGCGCGATGACAGGGAACCCCGCTCGCCGCCGCTGCCGTGGCGGTCCTGGCGGCGTCCCAAGGCGGTGGCCGGCCCGCGCGCCGATCGCGGAACTCCGCGCCGCACCCGCTCCCGGCTGGCTCGATCGATGGCCCCGCCGCCGGTCGCCGGGCACGCGGCGGCGCGGTATCGTTCAGTGGCCCCTGGCACCCGGCTCATGGCGCGAGACCGCGTCGGGAGAATCCGCGAGCAAGCATGCCGACCGTCCTGCTCTTCGCCCCCTACTTCCTGCCCCGGCGCCGCGTCGGCGCCATGCGGCCCCTGCGGTTCGCCATCCATCTGCGCGAGTTCGGCTGGGACCCGGTGGTGATGACCATCGCCTCGGGAGGGACCCTGACGGCGCGCGAGGCGGAGCTGCTCGAGGGGATCCCCGTCGTCGAGCTGCGCCCGCCCTTCGATCTCACGGGCGGGTCGGAGAGCCAGCTGGGCCAGGGAGGGGGCGGGCGCGCCGGCCGCGGCCTGCTGCGGCTGCGCCTGCCCGTGGACGGCTGGCTGCCGTTCTTCACGTGGTCGTACGGGCGGATCCTGCGGGAGGTGCGGCGCATCGCCCCCGACGCCGTGTGGAGCACGGGAGACCCGTGGTCGGGTCTGGTGATCACGGAGAGGTTCTGCCGGCGCCTGCGCATCCCCTGGATCGCCGACTTCCGGGATCCGTGGACGATCTGCCGGGTGCGCTCACAGGGGCGCGGGCCGATCGTGCGCGCCCTGGACCGGCGCTTCGAGGGCCGGGTCCTGCGGGGCGCGGATGCCATCCTCTTCCAGGCCACCGAGACCGAGCGCCGCTACCGCGAGCGTTTCGCGGAGTTGGGCCTGCGCACGACGACGATCACCAACAGTTTCGACGAGGCTCTACTCGCCGACCCCGTCCTCGAGGAGGGGGCCCCGCCGCCGGCAGGCGACCGGCTCCGCATCGGCTTCTTCGGCCGCTTCCGCGAGATGTCTCCGGCGGGCCCCGTGATCGAGGCTCTCGCCGAGGCCGGACGGCGGGACCCGGAGCTCGCCGCGGCCGTGCACGTCCACTCCTTCGGGCCGCTGAACGCCGAGGACCGGTCCCGCGCCGAGGCCCACGGCCTGGCGGACCGCTTCCACGCCGAGGAGGCGGTGCCCCTGGAGGAGGCCCTGTCGGCGCTGCGGCGCTTCGATATCCTGCTGCTGAGCACGCACCCGGAGCGCGACGAGATCATCCCCGCCAAGCTGCTGGAGTACCTGGCCGTGGGCCGGCCGATCCTGTCGCTGTCGCCGAACCCCGAGGTGGCGCGGATCCTGGAGGAGACGGGAACGGGGGTGCAGCTGCCGGTGGATGACGCCGCGGGTCTCGCCGGCCTCCTGCTCCGCTGCGCCGGCGCCAGGCGGGACGGGCGCCCGCTGCCCATCCCCTTCGCCTGCAACCGGAAGCGGGTGGCGGAGTACGAGGCCCGGGCCACGACCCGCCGGCTCGCCGGTCTGCTGGACTCCATCGTCCGATGACCGGGGCCCCGGAGCGGCGCCTGTCGCACCAGGTGGGGGTGGTGGTGGCGGCGCGCATCGCCAGCACCCTCGTCGACATCTCCACGGCGGTGGCCACCGCGCGCCTGCTCAGCAAGACCGACTTCGCCGTCCTCAGCTACCTGCTGATTCTCTACCAGGTGCTGCGCTACCTGGCGATGATGGGCTTTCCCGACAGCGTCTTCTACTTCTTCGAGCGCCTCTCCCAGTCCGCCCGCCGCGCCTTCTGCCTGCAGACCTTCGCCATCCTCGCCGCCGCCGCCGCCGGCGCCGCCGGCCTCCTCCTCCTCTCCGCCCACGCAGTCCCCCACGTGGTCAGCGGCGAGTGGACGGAGCGCAACATCCACGACGTGCAGCGCTTCCTGCCCTGGCTCGCCCTCGTGGCGGTCCTGGAGATCCCCACGTGGCCAGCGATGAACGTGCTCCTCGCCTCGGGCCGGCACCGCCACGCCGCCCTCTACGAGGTCCTTTTCAGCGTGCTGATCTTCGCCGGCCTCATCGGCCCGCTGGCCCTCGGATACTCCCTGCGCTACGCCCTCATCGGCCTGACCCTCTACGCCGCGGCGCGGCTCGTGGTCTCCGTGACCTGGGTCTCGCTGGTGCTGCCGCCGTCCACGGGCGGGCGGTCCCGCGGCCTGCTGGGCGAGCAGATCCGCTTCGCCATCCCCCTGGGCAGCTCCCTCCTCGTGAACCGCATGAACCGCTACGCCGACAAGTTCGTCGTCGGCGCCATGCTCACCCCCGCGGCCCTGGCGGAGTACAACATCGCCTCCCAGGAGATCCCCCTGGTGGCCGTGCTCCCCTACGCCGTGGGCACGGTGCTGATCACGCGCTACGTGCGGCTGGTGAAGGAGGAGCGCCGGCAGGAGCTGCTGGAGCTGTGGTACCGGGGGATCCGCAAGATGTCCCTCTTCGTGGTGCCCGTCACGGTGCTGCTCATCGCCATCGCCCCGGAGGCGATCCCCCTGATCTTCGGGCGCGAGAACTACGAGGCCTCGATCCGGCCCTTCCAGATCTGCACCACCGTGCTGCTGCTGCGGGTCGCCTCGTTCTCCAGCATCCTCCAGTCCTTCGGCGACACCCGCGCCGTCCTCTGGGTCGCCCTCTCGCGGTTCGCCGGCAACGTCGTCCTCACCATCCCCTTCACCCTCTGGTGGGGGACGGTCGGCACGGCGTCCGCCACCACCCTGGCCAGCTTCCTCAACCTGTTCCACATCCTCGCCATCCTCTCCCGCCACATGCAGCTGCCGGCGCACCGGATCCTGCCCTTCGGGTACTACGGCAAGGTCCTGGCCGTGGCCCTGGTCAGCGCCGGCGCCACCTGGGGCCTGCGCCTGCTGCGTGTCCTGCCCCTGGAGGAGGTGCCGCGCATCGCCGCCACGGTCGTGGCCTACGGGGTGGTCTTCCTGGTCGTCGGCTCCCTCACCGGTGTGGTCAGCCGCGAGGACCGCGGCCATCTGTGGGACTGGGTCCGGCTGAAGTACCTGCGCTGAGGGTCCGGCTAGCCCGTCACGGCGTGCCGCCTACGGCCCCGGATCCGCGTGGGGACCCGGATCACCGGCCCCGTCAGAGGTCCGGGGCCTTCAGGGTTTGCGCAGTACCAGGATCACCCGCGACCCCGTGCTCTCCGTGGCGTCCCGCAACCAACGGTCGAAGGCGGCCAGCAGCAGCCGGCGCAGGGAGGCGGGTCCCACGTCCAGGCGGCAGAGCAGGAAGGAGAGGACGTGGTAGAGGGCGGAGCGGCGGGTGAGGAAGTGCCGCTCCAGGACCTCGAAGCCGGGGAAGTGCGCGGCCAGGGAGTCGGCGGTGTAGTGCCGGTGGTGCTTGGCGAAGAGGGGCAGGTTGGTCGACGGCGCCGTGAGGATCAGGGTGCCGCCGGGAGCCAGGACCCGGTCCACGTGCCCGGTGAACGCCGGCAGCGCCTCGTCCGGGACGTGCTCCAGGACTTCCACCACGGTGACGGTTGAGAACGCCCCGGTCTCCAACTCGGCCACGTCCCGGCAGCGGTACTCGAGTCCCTCCACCTCCGGGGCGAAGGCGCGGGCGAAGCGGACCGCCCGCGGGTCGAGGTCGATGCCGAGGGCCCGGAAGCCGCCGTCGAAGGCGGGCCCACGGACGTAGTGGTTGAGCAGGAAGCCGTCGCCGCAGCCGACGTCGAGGAGGTCCCCGCCGCGGTGGCGGGCCTCGAGCAGAGCCAGGGCCCGGCCCATGTAGGCGGCGTAGTCGAGGCCCCACCCCAGGTGCGCGCCGAAGCGGCGCTGATCGAGGTCGACGAGGTAGTGGTAGGGGAACCGGTACTGGTCGCTCTGCAGCTGGCGGGGGGTCCGGCCCATGGCGGCTCAGATGGCGCCCCGGAGCCGCAGGAGGGCCTCGGGCAGGCGCGCCGCCCGCAGCCGGTCGAGCCACCCGCCCCAGGCGAAGCCGATGATGACGAGCTCGGCCATGAAGACGGTGAAGAAGATGTTCATCGTCCAGCCGATCCCGAAGTGCATGGCGATGAGGGCGGCGGTGGCCCACGGCCGGGTGCGCCGCCACCACAGCAGGACCCCGATCAGCTCCGTCCCCAGGCCGACGCCGAGGACGGCCGTGGCCACGATCCAGTGGTCGGCGGCGAGCTGCTGCAGCAGGTTGGGCTCGAAGCCGCCCGTCTTCGAGATCGTGTCGGAGGCCTTCTCCGCCATCCACAGCCACAGGTGGCGGCCGTCGATCCACCCCGGGCCGGTGGCCGCCAGCTTGCAGACCCCCGCCGAGGCGTAGCCGAGGCCGGTGAAGAACCAGACGCTGCCCCAGACGAAACGCCGCTGCGCCGCCGCGTCGCGGAAGCAGGCGCCGCCGACGGCCAGGGAGAGCAGGCCCATGCCGACGAGGTTCGAGCTGTGGGGGATCTCGCCGAGGCAGAAGCGGGTGGCGTACTGCAGGTGCAGGAGGGCCATGGCGGCGATGTACGGCCAGCGCGGCACGAGGCGCAGGAAACCGAGGGCCACGAGCAGCGTGAGGAGGCCGGCGTTGACCAGGGGCAGGGGACCGCCGATGAGGTGGCCGATGTCGACGTAGCGGGCGATGCCGAGGGGCAGGACGACATCGGTGATGCGCAGCGTCTCCCAGCCCCAGACCCAGGCGTAGCGGGCCGCCTGGAAGCCGATGAACAGCTCCCAGATGCGGAAGTGCAGGGCCTGCCCCGGGGTGTCGTCCCGGGTCCGGCCGAAGTCGAAGAGGTTGTCGAGGATCCCTCTCACCGGTCCCGTGCGTAGGCCTCCGGCGGCAGCTCCGGGTTGCGGGCCGTCTCCTCGCCGGAGAGCAGCAGGAAGGGGGTGGCCTCGACGACGACGGAGTCGCCCGCGGCGAGACGGCCCCTCACCTTGTAGACCATGAATTGCCGCGTCCGCAGGAGGTCCTCGGTGAACAGCGACCGCAGGCCGGTCACGCGGTCCTCGTCCCAGGTCCGTGTCTTCGACAGGAAGTTGGCGAAGTCGATGGGGTCGATGCCGATCTCGGGGAGCACCACGGGCCGGCCGGGCAGTCCCCCGAGGTCGGTGACCCGCCAGCGCGCCGAGTCGGGCACCGCCTCCACGTCGCGCACGAGGGCCCGCGTCCAGGGGCGGCCGGCGACGGAGAACATGGGGTAGATGCTCGCCGGCCAGAACTCGCCCTCGTTGGCGGCCACGAGGAGGACGTAGGCCGCCAGGGACAGGGCCAGGACCCGGACGGCTCGAGCCTTGGACCACATGGAGCTCAGTCGGCCGGCGGCAGCAGGAGGAGGTTGTCGAAGTCGACCTCGGCCGACTCCTTCGTGGAGTCCGAGTCGCTCCACAGGGCGATGGTGCGCGGACGGTCCGGGGGCGGCTTGCCGAAGGCGCGGCGGTAGTCGGCGGCCACGTCGCGCTCGACGGACTGCCAGGCGCCGCGCCGCCGGAGCCCGGAGGCCACCACGATGACCTTGAGCGATCCGTACTCGGCCAGCGTCCCCGGCGGCAGGGTGGAGCTGTAGGTGTACTTGATGCCCCGGGTGCCCTTCCAGTCCTGGGAGAAGATCACGTAGACGGCGGCGCCGGCGTCGTTGCGGGCCTCCCTGTCCTCTCGCGCTCCCTTGGGAAGCTGGTGGACGCGCCAGTCCCAGCGCAGCCGCGGGTGGGTGCCCAGGTCCCAGTCGTAGCCCTCGCCGTTGGGCAGGCCGATCCAGATCGCCTCGGCGCGGGTGAAGCCGCGCAGGAAGCGGCGGCCGGCCTCCTCGCGGACGACGAAGTACTCGTCCTCGTCGATGAAGCGGGGGCCGAAGGGGTGCATCTTGCGGCCGATGCGCCAGGCCGGCAGGTCGCCGCCGCGGTAGCTCTCGAAGTCGTCGATGAGGATCCGGCCGGGGCCCGCCGCCGCGGGGGCCTGGTGCAGGCCGCCGATGGCGGCGGCGGCGAGGAGAGCGGGCACCGGGCCGAACCAGCGGCGGCGCGGGGAGCCGCAGGTCCCGGCGGACCTCCCGGGCCGGGTCGGCATGCTCACCATCGGAACCGTGCTTCGGGCATGGTCTCTAAGATACGGCTGCATGCGCGGAGGGGTTCCGCGGAACTTTCCGGATGAACCCCCGGCAATCAGTGGTCCCGAGGGGGGGCTGCGCGGGTCCGGGGAGAGGGATCGCTCCGGCCGGTCAGTCCGTGGGGAGGTCGCCGCGGCTTGTCTCCGTGATCGGCCGGCGCGAGCCTGGATCGTCAAGGACCGCCGTCCAGCTGCGGCCCAGGGCGGACTCCCGGCCGCGCCGGCCCAGACTTCGGGCGAGGTCCGGATCCTCCACGGGCCGCCCCAC